>SVJO01000042.1 GCA_015068935.1 Oscillospiraceae bacterium | reverse complement strand
GAGGGAGAAAAAATTGTCTGTGCTCAAAAGGGTGTAGCAAAGTCAGTCTCGGAGGATAGTGAATACGGAAAATACATAACAGTTGACCATGGAGAAGGAATAGTAACGTTATATGCACACTGCAGCGAGATTATTGCTAAAGAAGGTGATGAAATTCAGGCAGGGCAGATGATTGCAAAGGTTGGCTCTACGGGGAACGTCACAGGAGCACACCTCCATTTTGAGATAAAAGACGAGGAGAATTGGCTCAATCCTGAAGAATTTATCAATTTTAAATAATATATAAAAAGGACTATACATTATGATAAAAATTACAAGGTTTTTTTATGTGAGCATTGCCTGTTTTCCGTTGCTTTTAGTTTCGTATTTTACAGGGGGTATGCATACACTTTTTCTCGCTTATTCAATAGCTGCTGTTCATGAACTTTTTCATCTTTTCGCGGCACTTTTGCTGTCGGTGCGGGTAAAAAGTATTATTCTGATGCCGTTTGGGATTACACTGAGACTTGCAGACAGCCTAATAAAAAATCCGATTAAGGAAGCGATAATAGCATTTGCAGGACCGTTTGCAAATATTATCATGATTTGTATTGCTGACATAATGGGGAAAATGTTTATATGGGGAGGCGTGAGTCTCTTTCTGTTTAAATATGTTAATATTACTATGCTCATTATTAATTTGCTTCCGTGTATGCCTCTTGACGGCGGGAGAATTTTCAAAGCATTTTTAGTTCATCATATAGGTTTTATAAATGCTGCATCATTTCAGCGCAAAGCGGAGAAAATAATAGTGGTGTCAATGGGTATTTCGGGAACAGTGCTGCTTTTAATAACAAAGTTTAACATCAGCCTTGTGATGATTGCCGCATTTCTTGCCTTTAATATGGTAGGCGAGGAAAAAAGGAAAAACTATATAATTATGCGTGAGATTATGAACTCAGGGGACAAGCTGAAAAACGTAAAATATATGAGGACAAAGATTTTGACTGCGAGGCACGATATAAAAGCAGGGGAACTCATAAAACGTTTGGGCTACGACAGTTTTTATATTGTAAATGTAGCAGATAAATCTCTGCGGCACGGAACGTTGATTACTGAAACAGAGCTGATTTTAGGAATTGAGAAGTTTGGCTTTAACGTGAGTCTGGGTGAAATTTCAGATGAGGCAAAAGGGTTGACATCTCGGTAAGGTAATATATAATAATTATGAGGTGTGCTTTATGACGGTTTTTGAGAGAATATATGACGAGGTAAAGAAAATTCCCAGAGGAAGTGTTGCAACCTATGGGCAGATAGCGATGAGGAGCGGAAATCCACGCTGGGCAAGAGTTGTAGGATATGCTCTTCATGTAAATCCTGACCCTGACAATATTCCGTGTCACAGAGTAGTGAACAGAGATGGGAGACTTTCGCCTGCTTTTTCATTTGGAGGAGAAAATGTACAAAGAGCTCTTTTAGAGGCTGAAGGAGTCACCTTTTTAGAGAGTGGTTATGTAGATTTGAAAAAACATATTATGAAATAATTATGACAAAAGGATATTTGCAGTTTTTTGGAAAACTGCCGATATCCTTTTATTTTAAATTTTTTATTCAGGAAAGAATTAAAAATCGTGTTTATGAACAAAATTTTAAAATATATCTTGTAATGGCGTGTAAAATATTGTATAATACCAGTTGTGTTAAAAATGGTGAGGAGGCGATTTGGTGATTAAAATTGCTATAGACGGTCCCTCGGGTGCAGGAAAGAGCACCCTTTCAAAAAAACTTGCAAAAGAGCTCGGTTTTGTTTATATTGATACAGGTGCAATGTATCGTGCAGCAGGGCTTTTTTGTCTTCGAAACGGTATAAATATAAAAGAAGAAAGCGACAAGGCCGCTGACTGTGTGGAAAAAATTACTATTGATATTATATATTTGCCTGAAGAAGGACAAAAGGTCATTTTAAATGGCGATGATGTGACAGGCGAAATCAGAACTCCCGAGGTTTCTATTGCGGCATCTGACGTGTCAGCTATAAAAAGGGTAAGACTACGTCTTGTTGAACTGCAGAGAGAAATGGCAAAATCTCATAACGTGCTTATGGACGGACGCGATATCGGAACATATGTCCTGCCTGATGCCGATATAAAAATCTTTCTGACTGCTTCAAATGAGGAAAGAGCAAAGAGAAGGTATGCAGAACTTTTGGAAAAAGGTCAGAAATGTGAATATGAAGATGTTTACAGAGACATGCTTTACAGAGACAAAAACGATTCTTCGCGTGAATTTGCTCCGCTCAAAGCTGCAGAAGACAGTATCATGGTGGATACAACGGGAAATACCTTTGAGGAATCCTTTGAGCTTTTGCTTAATCTTATTAGAGAGAGGCTTTAAAAATGCTTTTTAAAATAATAAAATTTCTGATTAAATGCTTTTTGCATGTGTTTTTCAGACTTAAGGTGCATAATATTGAAAACTTCCCCAAAGAGGGAGGAACCATTGTTGCAATAAATCACAAAAGCAATTGGGACGCTGTTTTTTGTGTTGCACTTCTGCCCCGCCGTATTTTCTTTATGGCAAAACAAGAGCTTTTTTCAAAACCGCTACTGGGTAAAATAGTAAAGTGGGCAGGTGCATTTCCTGTTAACCGCGGAACAGCAGATGTAGGCGCTATTAAAAATGCAATAAAAATATTGAAAAATGGTGAGTGTATGGCAATTTTCCCTGAAGGGACACGTGTCAGAGAAGGCGAGCCTCATGAAATTAAATCAGGCGTTGCTATGATTGCCGAAAAAACAAAAGCTCCCGTAGTGCCCGTTGCTATTAAAGGGAAATATGGAATTTTTCGCAAGATAGAAATTTTCGTAGGGGAGCCTGTCTATGTTAAAAGCGAGGACGGCTCAAAGCTTTCCCATGAAGAAATATATGAATTCAGCAGACAGATTATGTATGGAGTGCTGAAAATGGCAGGTGAAAATGTTGAAGGTCTCAGTTGCTGAAACGGCAGGCTTTTGCTTTGGTGTTGCCAGAGCGCTTGATATAGTTTATAATTGCGCTCAAAGTGATGACAAAAAATATTGCACACTTGGACCGATTATTCACAACAGCAAGGTAGTAAATGAGCTTTGTGAACTTGGTGTCAGATGTATTTCTGATGTAAGCGAGGCAGATGCTGACGAGATAGTGATAGTTAGAACTCATGGTGTTGCTAAGGCTATATGTGATGAAATGAGTGAAAAAGGGATTGAATTTTTAGATGTAACATGTCCCTTTGTAAAAAAAATACATAATATTGTTAAAAAACATTATGATGAAGGAAAAGAGATTATAATAGTGGGTGACAGGTCTCACCCTGAGGTCATAGGAATAAACGGTTGGTGCGGTAATTCTGCCACTATAATAGAAAACGAGGACCAGGCAAAATGTTTTTTGGGAACGGAAAATGAAGTATGTGTAGTAGCCCAGACGACTTTTGATAAGAATATTTTAAAAAAAATTACATTTTTTTTAAAAAAAACTTGCCAAAAGGCTATTATATTTGATACAATATGTAGTGCTACTGAAGAGAGGCAGGCAGAAGCACGCGAGCTTGCCGCAAAAGTAGATGTTATGATTGTGCTGGGCGGACGTAACAGTTCTAACAGTCAAAAGCTTTATGACATATCAAAAAGCGTGTGTGATAATACATACTTCTTAGAATCAATAAATGATTTGGAAGATTTTGATACGTTTAAAAACAAATCTGTTGGAATTACTGCGGGGGCATCTACTCCTGCGGTTATAATAAAGGAGGCAATTAACAAGATGGAAAACCAAGAACAAAACTTTGAAACACTATTTGAGGAGTCACTAAAAACTTTAAATACAGGAGACGTAGTAACCGGAACCGTAATTGAAGTTAGACCGACAGAGGTTGTAGTTGACCTCAAGGTAAAGCAGGACGGTTTCATTCCCGCATCGGAAATTTCTGATGACCCGTCACTTGCGCCAAGCGATGTTGTAAAAGTCGGCGATGAGATTGAGGTGTTTGTTGTCAGAGTCAATGACGCAGACGGAAACATCATGCTTTCAAAAAGAAAGCTTGATGCAATCAAAACATGGTCAAACATTCAGAAATGCTTTGAAGAAGGAACAGTCCTTGAAGGCAAGGTTGCAAACCTTGTAAACGGCGGCATGATTGTTAACTACAAAGCAAACCGCGTGTTCATTCCTGCTTCGCAGGCAAATGACAGATATTTAAGCGATTTGTCATCACTTGTGGGAACAACAGTGCCTTTTGTAATAATTGATGTTAACGACAGAAGAAAACGTATTGTTGGTTCAGTTAAAAATGTTTTAGTAGCTCAGAAAAAAGAACTTGAAGCTAAATTCTGGGAAACAGCGGAAATCGGCAAGAAATATAACGGTGTTGTTAAATCACTTACAAACTTTGGCGCATTCATTGATATTGGCGGATTTGAGGCTTTAGTTCATATTTCAGAGCTTAGCTGGTCAAGAATTAAGCATCCGTCAGAGGTTCTCTCAGTGGGAGATTCAATCGAAGTTTATATCAAGGATATAAATGAGGAAACAAAAAAGGTTTCTTTAGGATTTAAAAAGGCTGAAGACAATCCATGGGAAATTGCTAAGTCAAAATTAAACGTAGATGATGAAATCACAGTTAAAATTGTGAGAATGCTCCCGTTTGGTGCATTTGCTGAAATTTTCCCGACAGTTGACGGTCTTATCCACATTTCTCAGATTGCAAACAAGAGAATTGCAAAACCGCAAGATGAGCTCGAAATAGGTCAGGAAGTTAATGTTAAAATTACTGAAATTGACTGGGAAGCTAAGAAAATCGGCTTAAGCATAAGAGCACTTCTGCCCCAGGAAGCTCCTGCACCTTCAGAAGTAGTTGAAGAATCAAATAAAGAGGAAGAACCTGCTCCTGAATATAAAGAAGAGCTCGATGCAACAATAGGAGAAGCTCTTGGTATAGAAGTTTCAGAAGAAGCTGAGTTAACAGAGGAGTAATAAAAATTTTAAATTTCCACCGCAAAGGAGAATTCCTTTGCGGTGTTTTTGCCTGCGACGGAGAACTTTTTAGTCGCAAACAGAAAATTGCCAATTTTTACTTTGCGCTATTAAAATGGGCAAAGGGATTGATTTTAATATGGCTATGTGGTATAATTGGCATGGATTGAGGCTAGAACCTAGAGAAATTGAACTCTATATATTAAATCTGTTATATAGAGTGAATTATATTATTATGACAACTTAAAATGGAGGCTATGTATGCAATTACTAATTATAACATTATGTTCATTTTTGTCTTGTTTAAAGGTGACAATACAGGGCAATCTGGCAAAAGGAAACATTAAAAACACAACCGACTCAGTGCTTGCAAACTGTCTGGTTTTTGCTTCTACAGCTGTTCTCTTTTCTATATCAGCCAGGGGAGGAATTAATACAGGCGTTATATTTTATGCGCTGGCATTTGGTATTCTTAGTGCATCATTCCAGATTTTTTATGCGCTGGCACTAAAATCGGGACCGTTTTCTGCAACGTGTATGCTGGTTAATTTAAGCATGGTTATACCGGTAGTGTTTTCAGTGGTATTTATCAATGAAAAATTAACAATAGTAAAAATTCTGGGAGTTATTCTATGCCTTTCAGCTTTGTTTTTAAATACACATAAAGACGGGAAAAAGTTTAACTTCAAGTGGCTTTTTTACGTGTTCATGGCATTTTCTTCTACAGGCGGCATATCTGTTACACAAAAAATGTTTGCAAAATCACAATTTGCAGGCGATGTTACTCAATTTGTGTTTTTAGGATATTTAATAGCATTTTTAGTTACTTTTATTTTAGTGTTTGTACAAAAGGGAATGAAACTTGAGAGGAATTTCAAAATCAATAAAAAGAATTTGATTTTAGTTTTCTCTATTGCAGGGAGCCTTGGATTATTCCAGTATTTTAGTACATATGCAAACTCCTTTATAGACGCAATAGTATTAAGTCCTTCTATAAGCGGTCTTGCAACCATGTTCCAGATGTTTTCGGCAAGAATTATTTTCAAGGAAAAGTTTACTGTAAAACAAATTTGTTCTATATGTATAGGTATTGCAGCTATTATAATGATAAGCATATAAACAGGAGAATGTTTTAAGATATAACATTAAATTATTCTAATCAGTAAACAGTGACAGATATTCAAGGGGAAAAATATGCAGGCTTTACCATTTGTTTTTAGTTTTTTAGGTTTGTTGTCAATGATTTTGGCATCGCTTACAAAGGGAGATAGAATGAAACTAATTCTCTTCTTTGTTTTTTGCGGTAACATTTTAGTTGCTATGAGTTATCTCTTAGACGGAAGAGGTTTAAATGGCGCTGCGGCATGTTTTCTGGGGGCAGCACAGACACTTATAAATTATTTTTTTGACTCAAAGGGGAAAAGTCTTCCCAAATGGTTGCTTACAGTTTATGCAATTGCAATTATTGTGCTTAATGTGTGGGTAACAAAAGGTGTAACAATGCTCAGCGCGCTTGTCATAATTGCGTCATTAACTTTTATAATGTGCATAGGTCAGCCAAACGGAGCAAGATATAGATTCTGGACAATAGTGAATATGGTGCTTTGGTGCAGTTATGATTTAATTGCGCCTGCGTATCCATCTTTGGTAACCCATATCCCACTTTTAATATTTACCATAGTTGGCATGGTTATACATGACAGAAAATGTAAAACGGAGTAATTATTTTAGCTTACATGGGGCTAAAAGGCGGAACATCCATATTTATAACGAGGCATTCAGAAAGGGAAGAAAAATGATAATTTATCCTGCAATTGACATAAAGGACTCAAAATGCGTAAGGCTTACTCAGGGGAAATTTGATAATATAACTATTTACGGAGATGACCCTGTAGAAACAGCAAAAAAATGGGAAGCCTTAGGGGGAG
>SVJO01000041.1 GCA_015068935.1 Oscillospiraceae bacterium | reverse complement strand
TTTTTTGGTACACCATCGGGGGCGAAGATGCTTTGCATCTTCCCTGCTTGTCCACCCAAAGGCAGAGCCTTTCGGTACCGGACTGCGCACCCAAAAACTAAAAAACTTGCCACCGGCAACTTTTTTTACGTTTTTTGCCCTCACAGGGTTCGAGCCCCCCTTTTTTTTGCTTATAATAAAAAAAGCAGACACGCACGATGCATATCTGCTTTTTTGGTACACCATCGGGGGCTCGAACCCCGGACACCCTGATTAAGAGTCAGGTGCTCTACCAGCTGAGCTAATGGTGCATATTAAATTTTCTCTCAACAAATTTGTATTATAGCACAGATAGATGAGTTTGTAAAGACTTTTTTTAAATTTTTTGATATTTTTTGATATACTGAATTTTTACAGTGCAGCCTTCAATAAAAATTAATATTGAATTTATATCAGAAATATTGAAACATTATTGGAATTATTTAATAGTTTACTTTTTGAAAAAAATATATTATAATAATAAAGATACAAATAAAAAGGAGATACACTATGGAACTTTCATCATTGCAAAAAGCTAGATATCAGTATGTACCAAAACTTCCTGAAATGCTTAGAAGCGGTATTGCAGATATCTGTGTTAACGAGGGCGAGGAGACTAAGAGCGCAGCGGACTGCGAGAAGATTAAGGCCCTTTTCCCGAATACATATGGTAAAAAAGAAATTGTTTTTCAAAAAGGACAAAATACATCACAATCAAAAAAACAAGTTGTCGGTGTTATTCTCTCAGGAGGGCAGGCGCCGGGCGGACACAATGTTATTTGTGGATTGTATGATGCATTAAAGTCGACAAATCCCGAAAATGTGCTTTATGGATTTAAAAATGGTCCGATTGGCTTGATAGAAGATGATTATTTAATTTTTGATGATGATTATATTAATCAGTACAGAAACACAGGCGGATTTGATATTATCGGTTCAGGCAGAACCAAGCTTGAAACAAAGGAACAGTTTGAGATTGCCGGCAAGGTATGTAAAAAGCATGGCATTACTGCTATTGTCATAATCGGCGGCGACGACTCAAATACAAATGCGGCAGTGCTCGCTGAATACTTTGCAGCAAATAATACAGGTGTTCAGGTAATAGGCTGCCCAAAAACTATTGACGGTGACCTTAAAAATGAAGATATTGAATGTTCTTTCGGTTTTGATACAGCGACAAAAACATATAGTGAGCTTATAGGAAATATCGGAAGAGATGCAAATTCTGCAAAAAAATATTGGCATTTTGTTAAGGTTATGGGTCGCTCTGCTTCTCATGTTGCGCTTGAATGTGCTCTGCAGACTCAGCCAAATATTTGCTTAATCTCTGAGGAAGTTGCTTATAAGAAAATGTCCCTTTCGCAGATTGCTGATTATATTGCTGATTCTGTTGAGAAAAGGTCAGCAAACGGAATGGATTTTGGTGTTGCAATCATACCTGAGGGTGTTGTCGAATTCGTTCCTGAGTTTTCGGTGCTTATAAAGGAAATTAATGAGCTCTTAGCGGGCAGTAAGGCAGATGAATTTAATAAACTTTCTACATGGAATGAAAAATATGCTTTTATTGAAAAGGGCTTAACAAAGGAATCCATGGATGTTTTTGCAATACTTCCTATGGGAATACAGCAACAGTTGTTCTTAGAGAGAGACCCGCATGGCAACGTACAGGTATCGCTTATTGAATCAGAAAAATTATTCTCTGCTCTCGTTAGCGATAAGCTTGCATTAAGAAAAGAAGCGGGTACATATAAGGGCAAATTTAATCCTATTCATCACTTCTTAGGATATGAAGGAAGATGTGCTTTCCCATCTAACTTTGACGCCGATTACTGCTATTCATTAGGATACAATGCATTTATGCTCATACAATATGGTTATAATGGATATTTATCAAAGATTTCCAATCTTTCAAAGCCTGCTGATAAATGGATTGCAGGCGGTATGCCGATTACAAAGATGATGAACATTGAAAGAAGACATGGTGAGGATAAACCCGTTATAAAGAAGGCATTAGTCGAGCTTGACTCAAAGCCGTTTAAATACTTTAAAGAGCGCAGGGATAAATGGGCAACAGAAACTTTATACATATATCCGGGAGCTATTCAGTATTACGGACCGAGTGAAGTTTGTGATATAACTACAAAAACACTTAAGATAGAACAGGAATAATTATTATAAAAAATATAAACGAAAGAGTACAGATGTTTATTATCTGTACTCTTTTGTTAAAAATTTGAAAAAATGTCTTGACAAGAAGGATATACTGTGGTAGAATGTAAGCTGTTAGTTAAGCCTAACTTTTTTTGAAGTTCATGAGTTAGTTTAGACTAATTCGTGGCAGTAATATTTAAATCAGGAGATGCATATGAATTTAACAGGAGCAATAGAAGGAAAAGAATACATAATCGAGCGGATAGAAACTGATGATGAAGAATTAAATAGCTTTTTGTTTTCTTTGGGTTGTTATTCAGGCGAACCTATAACTGTCATTTCGCATCTTAAGGGAGGCTGCGTTGTTTCAATTAAAGACGGAAGATACAATATTGACAATCAGCTTGCAGAGGCAATAATCGTCGGTTTATAATTTCTGGTTTTAAGAGAGTAATCCGATGATTACTTTTTACGCCAAAGTTAGTCATCACTAACTTTGGGTGTGTGGATAAGACAATAAATTAATTATACGATTTTATGGAGGATAAGGAAAATGAGAATAGCTTTGGCAGGAAATCCCAACAGTGGCAAAACAACAATGTATAATGCTCTTACAGGACGTAACGAAAAAGTGGGAAACTGGGCGGGCGTGACCGTTGAGAAAAAGGAACATTCAATTAAAAAAAGCATTTATAGCGGAGCGGAGGAACTGATAGCAGTAGACCTTCCAGGTGCATATTCAATGTCACCGTTTACTTCTGAGGAAAGCATTACAAGTTCTTATGTCAAAAATGAAAATCCTGATGTTATTATAAATATTGTAGATGCAACAAATTTAAGCAGAAGCCTGTTTTTTACATCGCAGCTATTAGAGCTTGGTATTCCTGTTGTTGTAGCACTCAATAAGACAGATATTAATAATAGAAAACAGACTGAAATTGATGATAGTATCCTTTCGTCTAAATTGGGCTGTACTGTAATCAAGACTACATCTACAACGGGCGAGGGGCTAAAAGACGTTATTTCAGCTGCAGTTTCGCTTGCAGGAAAAACTCAGAGAGCGCCATATATTCAAGGAGAAATTGACCTTACAAACAGGCAGGCGGTGGAAGCGGCAGACAGAAGCAGGTTTAGGTTTGTTAATAAAATTGTTTCTGAGGCAGAAAGAAGAAAGGTCTTAACAAAGGAGAGAAATTCACAGGACAAAATAGACAGAATCTTAACAAACAAATGGATAGGTATTCCTGTTTTTGCTGTTGTTATGTTCCTCATTTTTCAGATTTCTCAGGCATGGGTTGGTCCGTTTCTTGCAGACACTTTAGTTGCATGGCTTGAAATATTCAAGGAGTGGGTTGGGACATTCTTTGAAAATGCAAATCCGCTTTTATCGGCTCTTTTGGTTGACGGTGTAATCGGCGGTGTTATTGCTGTTATAGGATTTTTACCTTTAGTTATGGTAATGTACTTCCTTATTGCACTTTTAGAGGACTGCGGATACATGGCACGTGTTTCGGTTATACTTGACCCTATTTTCAAAAAAGTCGGTCTGTCAGGCAAATCTGTTATTCCGTTTGTTATTGGAACAGGTTGTGCAATCCCGGGGGTTATGGCTTGCCGTACAATCAGAAATGAAAGGGAGCGAAGAGCGACAGCTATGCTTGCTCCGTTTATGCCATGCGGTGCTAAACTACCTGTTATCGGACTTTTTGCAGGAGTATTTTTTCGGGATGCTTCGTGGGTAGGAACACTTATGTATTTTGCAGGCATTATTATCATTTTCTTAGGGGCGCTGCTTGTTAATAAAATTACGGGATATAAAGCAAGAAAGTCATTTTTCATTATTGAACTTCCCGAATATAAAGTTCCAAGTCTTTTAAGGGCAGCGAAAGCAATGTGCTCGCGTGGCTGGGCATACATAGTTAAAGCGGCTACAATCATTCTTTTGTGCAATACTGCAGTTCAGGTTATGCAGACATTTGACTGGAATTTTGCAGTGGCAGAAACGGCAGATACTTCAATTTTAGCATCAATAGCAGGGCCCTTTGCATATATTCTTATTCCTGTTGTCGGCTATTACAGCTGGCAGCTTGCAGCGGCATCAATTACGGGATTTATTGCTAAAGAAAATGTTGTTGGTACGTTGGCAGTTTGTTTTGGAATTTCAAATCTAATAAACATTGATGAACTTGTAATCGCTGAAGGTGCGGCTTCCGAGATTGCAATGGCTTTTGGGGGCGGTGTACAAATGCCGGCTGCGGCGGCTTTGGCATATCTTATGTTTAACCTGTTTACACCTCCTTGTTTTGCGGCAATAGGTGCTATGAATTCTGAGATGAAAAGCGCTAAGTGGCTCTGGGGAGGTCTAGCTCTTCAGGTTGGTGTGGGATTTACTGCAGGGTATTTAGTATATCAGATAGGCACACTTATCACAACGGGTGCGTTTGGTGCAGGCTTTGTTCCGGGATTAACTGCAGTTGCAGTTATGACGGGGATTGTTGTTTATCTTTGTATTAATGCAGATAAAAAAGTTAAGGAAGAATATCGTCTGAATATATCAAAGTAATTTGGGGGCTGGTTTTATGCAGAACTTAGTTATTATAGCTGTTATAGTCATAATTGTAGGACTTGCCGTGTCTTATATACATAGAGGGAAAAAGAGCGGAAAAAAGTGTATAGGATGTCCTGAGAGATGTATGTGTGATGCAAACAAAAAGGAAGGCAAGTGTGCTTCGGGTTGTTCCGATATAAAATAAAATAAATGGATGTAAAAATTACTTTTTACATCCATTTTTGTTTTTGTAAAATAGAGTAACTGTAGCAAGTGACAGGAAAAAGGCCGGTATGAAGGATATGAAAGCGCGCCTTAGAAAAATGAACAAAATGAAAGAAAATACGAAATATAAAACAATGAAGCACATCAGGGCTATAAAAGCTTTTTTTATTTTTATACTCTTTTCATGTTTTTTAAATTTTGCATACTGCTTTTCCTTAAATTCTTCCACCGCATTTTTTACCTTCTCATCATCAAGCCAGAAATCCCAGTCATTTTCACCAAGAACATTTTCAAATTTTTCCTTTCGGCTGAGGGCATCAACATATTTAAAGAAAATATCATCATTTTCCCAGAAATCAGGAGTCTGTATGCCAAATACTCCTTCGTATGTTTCTCGCCTTTTTAAAATATTGAGTGCTCTTGAAACTTTTTCTTCACTGCTCCAAAATTCAAAGTCTCGTGCTCCCAGTTTTTCTTCATAGCTTGCTTTTCTCTGACAAGCCATTCGTGTTTTAAAAAGCTCACGAAGTGTTTTTTCATATTCATAATAGCTTGTTGATATTTTAGAAAAAAATTCTGATTTTTTCTCACCTGTTGCTGTAATATACGGACGGGACTTTTTGGCTTCTTCTTTTTGATAGAGCTCGCATACGTCGGGAAAGAAATGGTTCTTTTCAATTATTTTCTCTGCGTCTGAGGTACTTTCATCTGATGCGTCAGGAGAAAAGTGTTTTAAAAAATATGCTTTTTGTGTGATAATCGCCTTTTCTTTAAGAGTATTCCAGTAATTATCAAGCACATGTTTTTTGTCATGGTCAGACAATATGAAGGCGGCTACTTTATAGAGCATCTCCTCATTGGGATATTTGTAAGGGAGAAGATTTTTCAAAAAAGCAATATTTTTTTCGTACCGCTCCCTGCATAAATCGCTCCCGCCATTTAACATTCCGCGTCTGTCATAGTCTATGGCAAAGCCCAGATTGAGTTCAAATACATTTGCCTTATCGTAAAGCAGGTTTGCCGCCCTGTAGCATGCCAAAGCATATTCAGGAGGAAAATCGTTCCTTTTTTCAAGATAAGAAACTATCTTTGCAAACAAATTTCCTGCCTCTGTTTCGTTTTTCTGACATCCCTTGCCGCAGAGTAAGTACTCAGCACGAATAATATCGATTTTTTCGTTAGATTGGGTTTTAAGCTCACAAAGTGCAGAAAAAACCTCAGTATCATCATATCCCTTTAAAAAATCTTTTATGAATTCCGAGCTTTTTTCCTTGCTCAGTGCTAAGATAGTGTAGAATAGCGAATTATTTATTTTGTTCATTCACTTTACCTTCCGTATTACATACTAATTTAATTGTAGCATATAAAAACAGAGTTGTCTATACCTTATACTGTCATGTTTTTGTTAGATTGACTTTTTTTTTGCTTTGTAGTATAATATTTAATTGGTTATCAGATAAAAATTGTATATAAATTACATTTTGCGAGGTAGAAATGGATAACAATTATATTGAACAGAATATAACAGATACTTTGGAGCAAAACTATATGCCCTATGCCATGAGTGTTATTATCTCACGAGCTATTCCTGAAATTGACGGGTTTAAGCCTGCTCACAGAAAACTGCTTTATACTATGTATAAAATGGGGCTTATTACAGGTGCGAGAACGAAATCATCAAACGTAGTGGGACAGACAATGAAATTAAATCCTCATGGTGACATGGCAATCTATGAAACACTTGTCAGAC
The DNA here is from genome assembly GCA_015068935.1 of Oscillospiraceae bacterium. Taxonomy (GTDB): domain Bacteria; phylum Bacillota; class Clostridia; order UBA1381; family UBA9506; genus SIG437. The sequence continues at coordinate 379 of SVJO01000041.1, read as the reverse complement.
TTACAAGGGGAAATGGTGCCCTTTTGCACCCGTTTATAGATTCAAAGGGAAACTTTGGCAAGCAGCACTCAAGGGATATGGCATTTGCAGCACCCAGATATACAGAAGTTAAACTTGATTCGATATGTACAGATGTTTTTTCAGATATAGATAAGGATACGGTAGACTTTGTTGATAACTATGACGGAGAGCTTAAAGAGCCGACTCTTCTTCCTGTCGCATTTCCGACTATTTTAGTTAACTCAAATCAGGGTATTGCCGTAGGTATGGCATCAAATATATGCAGTTTTAACTTAAAGGAGGTATGTGACACAACTATTGCTCTTTTAAAGGATAAAAATGCAGATATTTACAAAACCTTGCTTGCACCTGACTTTTC
>SVJO01000007.1 GCA_015068935.1 Oscillospiraceae bacterium | reverse complement strand
ACGGTAACTTCAACCCGGATGCAGAAATCAAAAGATCTGAATTCGCAGCAGTTGTTTGTAGAGCACTCGGACAGGAAAGTGCAGCAACAAGCACAGTTAGCAAATTCCCGGACGTAGCTTCTAACCATTGGGCAGTAGGTTACATTGGCTGGGCAGCTGGAAAAGAAATTGTTAACGGCTATGAAGATGGTACATTCAGACCTGACAATGCTGTTACATATCAGGAAGCTGTTAAAATGATCATGTGTGCTTTAGGCTTTGGTCCTATCGCTGAAAGCGACAGCTACGGCGGATATCCTTACGGTTATCTTTCACTTGCTGGTACATATGGTGTAACAGATGGTTTATCAGCCAACCCGACAGCAGCAGCTCCGAGATCACTCGTAGCATTGCTTGTTGAAAATGCTTTAGATGCTCCGATCGTAGGTAAAGGTTACACAGCTTACGGCGAAAGCTACATCATCTATGATGGTAAAAAAGCAGCTGATTATGAACAGAGAACAATCTTAAGCCAGTACTTTGACGTTATCAAAGTTAGAGCAGAGGTTGTTGCTAACTACAGATCAAACCCTGAACTCTTAGAAAAAGACGGCAGACAGAAAGTTGAACTTAAACTTACAAAAGTTTACAACGCAACAGATAAAGAAGTATATGTAGATGATCTCTATGATGCAGAAGGCAACTTAGTAGAAAATCTTGAAGTATTTGTTGGCGACACAGACGCTAATGATTACTTAGCATCAGCAGTTGATGCATATATGTTCTACAATGCTGATGAAGAGCTTGAATTAAAAGCTATCATCGGAAACTCAAAATCAACAAAAACATTAAAAGTTGAAAAAGATATCGATACAGCTTTAGCTACAGCTTCATCAGTTACATTTGAGTATTGGGAAGATATCGAAAAAGATACTAAAGTTACAGAAGTTGACGTTGAAGCAGACGCACTCGTATACGTAAACGGCAAAGCAATCGGCAAAATCAGCGAATCAAGCGATGCAAGAGATGAATTCAATGCACTTGACGATTCATTTGAAGGTTTTGTAGAATTTGTTGGTCCTAAATCAGGAGACTTCACAAACGTATTCATCACAAAGTATGAATATAAAATGGTTGAAGAAGTTGACCTTGAAGAAGTAGCTATTAAATTAACAGATGGTTACGTTGAACTTGGCGAAAACAATCCTGTAGACAACTTTGTTTACAACATCTACAAAGACGGCGAAGCAATTGAGCTCAAAGACGTTAAAGCAGATGACGTATTAACATTTATCTGGCCGGGCGGTGAAGAAGAAGGCGCTCTCTATGTTGACATCTATGTATCAGATGCAACAGTATCAGGTAAAGTAACAGGCGCTAAAGCTGGTGTTTACTACATCGACAAAGTTGAATATGCACCTGTTAACGGCACAACATTAAAAGTTGGTGACGAAGGTATCTTCTTCCTCACAGCTGATGGTAAAATCTATGATTCAAAAGCAACTTCAACACTTTCTGACAACTATGCATTCATCTTAAAAGCTGCTGACAACACAGCTGGTTTTGACGATGTATATGCTTTAAGACTCTTCAAGAAAGATGGTTCAGTTGCAACATATAACTTAGCTGATTCAGTTAAAGTTACAAGACTTGACGGCGAAGAAGTTGTAACATCAACAGTTAAGAACACAGATGGTCAGGCAGCTCTTATCGCTGAGATTAAAGGCTGGATTGATTCAAATGAAGATATAGATGCAGCTAAAGCTAACGTAGCTAACAGACTTATCACATTCTCATTAAGCGGTGACGAAATCAGCAAGATTTCATTTGCAGCTTTAAATGGCGAAGACGGTGAAGTTTATAACTACGAGGAAGCAAACGGCGATTACAGAAAAACATCATCTAAGTTTGCTGGTTACTACTACCTTGAAGAAACAACATCACTCTTCTATGCTCCTGTAACAGAAGTTGAAGAAGGCAAATATGGTGTAGACGTTGATGACGTTGCTCTCTTATCTCTTGCTTCACTTGCTGAGGAGACAGAATATGCATCATACGCTTATGCTACTGATGGCAGAGATGCTGGCGCAGTTCTCTTCTACAACGAATTTGTTTTTGCTGGCAGAGACTCAGCTCTTGCAATCGTAACAAGTATTGCAACAGGCATCAATGCTGAAGGCGAAGAAGCTGTAGAAATCACAGTATTCCAGAGCGGTGCTAAAGCTACATACGTTATCGATGCAGATGTTGATACTGAAGGATTAGCAGAAGGCGACATCATCCAGTTCGAGGTTAATGGTGCTAACGAAATCAGCAACTTTAAAGAAATCTACAACTATGCAACACATGAACTTAAAGATAGACTTGATATAAATGACATTTCATTTGTTTCAGGTTATGTAACAGACTTTGCAAAAGGTGAAATCAAAATCAGCGATGTTGCTGCAGAAGATGCAGGTGTTGATTATGAATTCAACTATGAAGATGGTTGCACATTAGCAATGGTTGATACTAATAAGGAAGGTACAAACAGCTTTGTTAGAGCTCTTTCTTCAACATCATCATTCAAGTACACAAACTTTGATTCATCAGCACCTGTTTACTACATCATGGTTGCAAGACTTGTTGATGGCGAAATCGTTGATGCTATCGAGTTCAGCAACGTAGCTGATGATGCTTTAACACTTCCTGAAGAAGCAACAGAAGCTCCTACTGAGGAAGCAACAGAAGCTCCTACAGAAGAAGCAACAGAAGCTCCTGAGGAAGCAACAGATGCTCCTACAGAAGAAGCAACAGAAGCTCCTGAGGAAGCAACAGATGCTCCTACAGAAGAAGCAACAGAAGCTCCGTGAGCAATTTAAAGATTTAGAACAGTTCAGTACTTTTTAGCAAATAAGTCTGAGAATACTGAATGAACTTATAATCTAAAAATTTAGCGGCATATCGTAAGGTATGCCGCTTTTTTTATGCTTAAAAACAGATAAGAAATAAGTCAAAAAGGAACAAATTAAGAAAGAAGAAATTAAGTCTCAATATTAATAGTCGGGGAAAAAAATTTTGTTTGATGTTGACTTTTTATCTGGGTAGGTTTAAAATTATAATAGGTAAATCAATTTGAATGGTGGGGTATTGTGATTCGTTTTCAGTCTTTTTTAAGCGGCTCTTCAGGAAACAGTACATTTTTAACAGACGGAGAGATTAAAATACTTGTTGACTGCGGAGCAAACGGGAAATATATAACGGAGTGTCTTAAAAGAATAGATGTAAGGCCCAATGAAATCGACGCAATATTAATTTCTCACTCTCACCGTGACCATGTTTCAGCTGCTGGCATAATGTCCAGAAAATATGACTTACCAATATATGCAAATGAGGAAACATGGAACGACATGACGCATTTAATCGGGAAGATAGCACCCGTCAACACAAAAGTCATATATAATGAAGATTCTTTTTTGCTTGGCAATATAAAAATAATTCCGTTTTTCACGCCGCACGATGCAAAAGGAAGCGTTGGTTACCGATTTGAAACTGAGAAATCGAAGGTTGCTATAGCAACAGATATAGGTCATATAAGCGATGAACTGTATGAAAATCTCTCTAGCTGTGACTGTATTATAATTGAGGCAAATCATGATGTTGATATGCTAAGAAACGGGCGATATCCATATTATATTAAGAGAAGAATACTCTCGGATAAAGGACACCTTTCAAATGCGGACTGCGCTAAGTTATGCGCAATGCTTGCTAAAAGCGGAACAAAATCTCTCTGGCTAGGTCACCTGTCCCATGAGAATAATACACCTGATTTAGCATATACGGCGGTGAGAAATGCCCTAGAAGAAGAAGGTTTTAGGATAGGTACAGATGTCGCTCTTAACGTTTTACCCAGATTCTGGATAGATGGATAATTTTTTGTTTTAATTATTTATTATTTTACAATGATGTAAAACATATTAAGAAAATAAAAATGTCCGGAAGGGATTACTATGAATATAAACATAATTTGCATAGGAAAATTAAAAGAGAAATATCTAAAAGAGGCTCAGGCGGAATACACAAAGAGACTTTCAAGATTTTGCAAACTAAAAATAACGGAGCTTCCCGAGGCGACTATTCCTGAGAACTATTCTGAGGCAGAAAAAGAGGCGGCTCTAAAAAAGGAAGCTGAGATGATTTTATCAGCTTTGGCAGGCGCCGATGTTATTATAAGTTTATGTGTTGAGGGAAAGCAAAAATCGTCAGAAGATTTTGCTGATTTTATATCAAAAAAGATGATTGAAGGAAAAAGTAATTTTGCATTTATAATAGGGAGCTCCTGCGGAATGAGTGAAAATGTGAAAAAAATATCTCATCTCAGACTTTCCTTTTCGGAGATGACGTTTCCTCATCAACTGATGAGAGTTATACTACTGGAGCAGATTTATAGAGGATTTAAAATAATATCTAACGAAAAATATCATAAATAAAGGAGCTGTAGCAAAATGATTTCATTTTGCTACAGCCTTCTATTTTAGTATTGTTTTTTATAAAATTGTCCCTCCGCCTACTACAATATCATTGTCGTAGAAAACTGCAGCCTGACCGGGAGTTATAGCCTTAACAGGCACATCAAACTTAACACAGACAGTACCACTGTCTGCCTTGTAAAGCTTTGCAGGGGTTTCCTTCTGCTTATACCTTGTCCTGACGAAAACTTCCATGCCATCTGTAATTTCGTCGCATGAGATAAGATTAACATCAGTTACAAAGAGCTTATCTTTAAACAAATGCTCCTTTGTATCAACAGTAACAATATTTTTGTCGATATCCTTATTTAGAACATAAACAGATTGGGGAACAGAAAGTCCAAGGCCTTTTCTCTGACCAATTGTATAGTGGATATGACCTTTATGCTTTCCGAGTATGTTTCCTTTAGTATCGACAAAATCTCCCGCTGAGCTTTTTTTGCCGATATATTTTTCTATAAAGGTTGCATAGTTTCCGTCTTTAATAAAACAAATATCCTGACTTTCTTTCTTTTCAGCATTGATAAAGCCATTGACAGAAGCAATTTCTCTGACCTCAGCTTTAGTCAGCTTCCCAAGAGGAAACTTGATTTTTGAGAGCTGTTTCTGAGTAAGCGAATAAAGTACATAGCTTTGGTCTTTGGAATCATCAACTGCTTTTTTTAAGAGATATCTTGAGAGTTTTCGGTCATATTCACAAATAGCATAATGACCTGTTGCTACATGGGAAAATCCTAACTCGTCAGCTTTGTTTAGCACTTCATGAAATTTAACATAACGGTTGCAATCAATGCAGGGATTGGGAGTGCCCCCATAAAGATAAGTATTTACAAATTTATCTATTACACATTCTTTGAAATTTTCGCAGAAATTATATAAATAATGCGGCATATCGAGTTTTTTAGCAATTGCCTGAGCATCGCTGATATCCTTTTGAGTGCAGCATGACGGAGAAAACCCGTCCATGCCATCGTTAATTAACTTTAAAGTTATTCCGCAGGCATCATCGCCCGCTTTTTTTATGAGAAAAGCTGCAACAGCACTGTCCACGCCGCCGCTCATGGCAATCAGAGTTTTATCCATATCAGTTTATCCTTTCTATTTTGCATATGTCGCAAACAACTTCGCCCGCAATTATAAGACCTGCAGCAGATGGAACAAAAGAGATGCTTCCAGGAATATGTCTTCCGTTTTCTGAAATAGTATTTTCTCTGCATTTGGGGATTTCCTTTGAATATAAAACTTTAAGCGACGCAACACCCATATTTTTGAGCTCTTTTCTCATTACTCTTGCAAGAGGGCAGACATTAGTCTTAAAGATATCTGTTATTTCAAAGAGAGTGGGGTTTAGCTTATTTCCCGTTCCCATGCAGCTTATGATGGGTATATTATGTTTTTTTGCCTGAGAAATCAGAACTAATTTAGAAGAAACTGTATCTATAGCATCTATAATATATGAAAATCCGTTAAAATCAAAATCATTTGCATTTTCTGCAGAAAAAAATGCTTGAATCTCGGTGACTTTGGCATCAGGGTTTATATCCTTAATTCTTTGAGCCATAACAGAGGTTTTCGGCTTTCCCAGGCTTGAGTGCAAAGCTATTAATTGTCTGTTTATATTAGATTCTGAAACTGTATCGTTATCGCAAAGTAAAAAATTCCCTATGCCAGCTCTTGCAAGTGCCTCGCATACATAAGAGCCAACGCCTCCTATGCCGAAAACAGCAACGGAAGAGTTTGTTAATATACTTTGAGAGGCTTTGCCTATAAGCATTTGAGTTCTCTGAAACTGGCTCATATTTTAAAATTCTCCAATCATTTTTATTTCACAATTCAGCTCCACATTGAATTTTGTCATGACAGTATTCTTAATATGTTCAGTAAGTTTTAAGACATCAGATGCGGTAGCATCGCCTGTGTTTATTACAAAACCTGAATGTTTTTCCGAAACCATTGCTCCTCCGATTGTATAACCTTTCAGACCTGCATCTTCTATAAGTTTTGCCGCAAAATGCCCCTCGGGGCGCTTGAATGTACTTCCTGCACTTGGATATGTCAGAGGTTGCTTTTCACTTCTTTTCTTAGAAAGCTCAGCCATACGGGCACTTATCTGTGCTTTGTCAGCGGGAATGAGTCTAATCTTAGCAAGTGTTACATATTTATTGCTGTTTGTATATATGCTGTGACGGTAAGAAAACTGATGTTCATCGTCTTTTAAAACGCCTGTGTTTCCGTCTGAGTCAACATACTCAGTTTCAAAGACAATATCCTTCATCTCACTGCCGTATGCACCTGCATTCATATAGACTGCACCGCCTAAAAATCCAGGAATACCTGAGGCAAATTCCAGACCTGAAAGTGAGTTAGAAAGAGCAAATTTTGAAAGGGCGGCAAGAGAAATGCCTGCTTCTGCCGTGATGACGTTTCCGTTGCAAACCGCCTGATTTGAGCCGTACTTTATAACAGCTCCGCGAATGCCCTTGTCTCCTACAAGAAGATTAGAACCTGCACCAATAACATAAAAAGGGATATTATATTCTTTGCACAAAAGCAAAATACTTAAAAGTGAATCTTCTGATTTAGCTATGATGAATACATCGGCATTTCCGCCTATTTTAAATGTTGTGTGGTTTTTCATTGGTTCATTAAAATATATATCCGCATCTTTAGTTTTTGTTAAAAGTCTTGAAAATTCTGTTTTTTGCAAGGGAATTCCTCCTGAAATTAATTAGTGGTTATTTCCTCATCGGTCTGCTCCATGAGTCTTCTGTTAAGCTCTTGTGCAGCATTATAGCCCATTTTTTTCTGCCTGTGATTCATGGCAGCAACTTCAATAATAATTGCAAGGTTTCTGCCCGGCTTTACGGGAATTGTAAGTGACGGAATTTCTATTCCCATAATATCAGTAGTTTCTGTATCTATTCCAAGTCTGTCATAATGCTTTCCTGCCTGCCAAGGCTCTAAGTTTATAACGAGATTTATATTTTCCGTATCCTTAACAGCACCCATACCAAAAATCTGTTTAACGTCTACAACACCAATACCTCTTAACTCTATGAAGTGGCGTATGATGGCAGGGGAGCTTCCTACGAGTGTTTTTTTGGAAACCTTTTTAATTTCAACAGCATCGTCTGCAACAAGTCTGTGTCCTCTTTTAACAAGCTCCATTGCAGTTTCGCTTTTGCCGACGCCGCTTTCACCTAAAAGAAGAATACCTTCACCGTAAACTTCTACCAAAACACCGTGAAATGTTGTCATGGGTGCGAGCCATACGTTTAAGGAGAGAATTAGGCTGCTCATGAACTGTGATGTAATTTCTGTTGAGCGCAGGAGTGGAACGCCGCTTTCTTTTGCCGCACGTTCCATTTCAGGATAAATATCAAGGCCCTGGGTTACAACAACTGCAACAGGTTTGAAATTAAAGAAACGCCTAAGAGCTACGTACCTTTCCTCCGAATCCATTTTTTCGAGATATGTATATTCAACTCTGCCGATAATTTGTATTCTTTCAGGGTCAAAATAATCAAAGAAGCCTGAAAGCTGAAGTCCCGGTCTGTTTACCTGTGGAATACGCACATGAATGTTTCGGTAGTCTTCGGGGGCTGTGATTACCTCAAGATTTTGTTCATCTATAATTGTGCTCAATACTACATATAAATCTGACATAGTTATCCTCCGTTTTCTCTAACAAGAGTATATATATTTATATTATACTACAATTTTGTTTGATTTAAAAGATAAATTTGTGATTTTTAGTGTTCTTTTCTTGCTTTTTTTTTACAAAACATATATAATTATAAAGCAGAGTATAAATTGTATTTGATACAGGAGGGATTGACATGAGAGCAATCATAACAGTAGTAGGATGCGACAAAGTAGGAATTATTTATGAAGTCAGCAAGGTTCTTGCTGAAAATGGTGTGAATATTTTAGATATTTCCCAGACAATCATGCAGGATATGTTCACAATGATAATGCTTGTAAGTATAGATAAAGAAAAGGTGCATGTTTCTGAACTTTCATCGGTTTTAGACGGGGTAGGGAAAAAGATAGGCGTTTCCATTAAAATACAGCATGAGGATTTATTTAACTCAATGCACAGAATCTGATTTTGGAAAGGATTGCAATAATTTATGTTAAACAAGCACGAAATAATTGAAACAATCAATATGATTGATAAAGAGCATCTCGATATACGTACTGTTACTATGGGGATTTCTCTCCTTTCGTGTGCCTCTTCAGACTCAGACAGGGTGGCACAGAAGGTATATGACAAAATAACAAAGTCTGCTGAAAAACTGGTTAAAACGGCAGAGGAGATAGAACAGGAATTTGGTATTCCGATAATAAACAAGCGTATTTCTGTTACACCGATTTCGCTTGTTTTAGAGGCTGCTGAAAACGAAGATGCGTACATAAAAACGGCAATAGCTATGGATAAGGCCGCAAAAGAAGTTGGTGTAAACTTTATCGGCGGTTATTCTGCTCTTGTGCACAAGGGAATGACAAGAGGGGATAAAAGGCTTATTATGTCTATTCCTGAGGTGCTCAGCAGAACAGATATTGTTTGCAGTTCTGTAAATATAGGCACAACACGTGCAGGTATAAATATGGATGCTGTCAAATTAATGGGTGAGATAGTCAAAGAAACAGCGGAAAAAACAAAAGATGCAGATGGATTTGGCTGTGCAAAACTTGTTGTTTTTATGAATGCAGTCGAAGACAATCCGTTTATGGCGGGAGCTTTCTGCGGTGTAGGTGAATATGAAACAGCAATAAATGTAGGTGTAAGCGGTCCAGGAGTTGTAAAGTGTGCCTTGGAAAAGGTTAAAGGAAAGCCTTTCGGGGTAGTGAGCGATACTATAAAAAATACTGCATTTAAAATAACGAGAATGGGACAGCTCGTCGCAAATGAAGCATCAAAAAGGCTTGGTGTTCCTTTTGGTATAGTTGATTTATCGTTAGCGCCAACTCCTGCAAGAGGAGACAGTGTTGCATATATTCTGGAGGAAATGGGGCTTGAAAAATGCGGGACACATGGAACAACTGCGGCACTCGCACTTTTAAACGATGCAGTTAAAAAAGGTGGTGTAATGGCAACATCTTTTGTTGGCGGATTATCGGGAGCATTTATTCCTGTCAGCGAAGATGCGGGCATGATTGAGGCTGCAAAATGCGGTGCGCTGTCACTTGAAAAGCTTGAGGCTATGACATGTGTATGCTCTGTTGGTCTTGATATGATTTGTGTGCCAGGAGATACAAAGGCATCCACAATTTCTGCAATTATTGCAGATGAAGCGGCTATCGGCATGATAAATCAGAAAACAACTGCTGTCAGAATTATTCCTGCGCCCGGCAAAAAAATCGGCGACGTTGTGGAATTCGGCGGGCTTTTAGGATCAGGTCCCGTCATGAAGGTAAGTGATTTTTCAAGCGATGAGTTTATTTTAAGGGGCGGCAGAATTCCTGCTCCGATAAACAGTCTTAAAAATTAATAAAAATTTAGTTGACAGAACTGATAAAAAAAGATATAATTATCGTAGCTATAAAAATAGTAGGCTGTGAAAACGTGTAAGTAGTGTGCAGAGATTTCTCAAAGAGAGGGAGCATCGGCGGCTGTGAGTGCTTCTGTGAAGACTGTGCATGAATTTCAGCGTGGGAGCCTTCTGTGAAAAGCATGTAATTTTCTTCATGCATTAAACAGATGCGACTGCCGCAAAAAAAGCAGAAAAAGAGTGCAGAGATTTTTCTCTGAATTAGGGTGGTACCGCGAGCAATCTCGTCCCTTACGGGAGATTGCTCTTTTTTTATACTGATTTTCCATTTGATACAGGAGGTTAATATGAACGAAAAGATTGAACAGCTCAGAAAAAATATTAAAGAAGCACTTTCAGTAAAGCTCACAAGGGAAGAGTTTAAAAAGCTGAGGGAACAGTATTTAAGCACAAAAGCGGGAGAAATCCCCAATCTGATGAAAGAAATGAGAAATGTCCCCAAAGAGGACAGACCTCAGTTCGGTAAAATCATAAATGAGTTTAAAAACTGGGCAGAGCAGGAATTTGCAGAGGTTGACGCAGCTATTAAAAAAGAGGAGCTGGCTAAGGCTAACGAATCTGAAACGGTTGATATTACTATGCCTGCCAGAAAGAATGAAACAGGTTCGCTCCATCCTACAACCATTGTTAAGCAGGAGATTATAAAGATTTTCGCAGGTCTTGGTTTTGATGTTTTCGAGGGGCCTGAAATAGAGACGGATTATTATAATTTTACGGCGTTAAATGTGCCTTCTGACCACCCTGCAAGAGCAGAACAGGACACATTTTATATCACAGAAAATATTCTTTTAAGAACGCAGACATCACCAGGTCAGATAAGGACTATGGAAGCTGTAAAACCGCCTATTAAGGTTTTAAGCCCAGGAAGAGTGTTCCGTTCTGACTATGATGCAACACATTCACCCATGTTTCATCAGATGGAAGGGTTGGTTGTTGATAAAAATATTTCTGTTTGCGACCTTTATGGAATGCTTGACTTGTTTGCAAAAGAGATGTTCTCGTCTGAGGCAAAAACAAGGCTCCGTCCTTCATATTTTCCCTTTACAGAACCAAGTGTTGAGGTTGATGTAACATGCTGCGAATGTGGGGGAAGCGGTTGCCGTCTCTGTAAGGGCACAGGCTGGATTGAGGTTTTAGGCGGAGGTATTGTAAACCGCAAAGTTTTAGAAAACTGTGGAATTGACCCCGAGGAATACTCAGGACTTGCTTTTGGTATAGGCATAGACAGAATCACTATGTTAAAGTACGGTATAAATAATATTCACATTTTGTTTGAAAATGATATAAGAACATTGAGACAGTTCAAACAGCAGAATATCGGTTAAGAAAGGAATGATATAGATGTTATTACCGCTCAGTTGGTTAAATGATTACGTAGACGTCAGCGATATTTCAATAGAAGAGCTCGAAACAAAGCTTTTTGCAAGCGGTTTTGAGGTAGAAGAAACAAAATATTTAGGAAAAGATTTGGAAAAGGTAGTAGTTGGTAAAATCAAAAAGATTACAAAACATGAGGACTCTGACCATCTTCAGATTTGTATCGTTGACTGCGGAGAAAAATATGGAAGTGACATACAGATTGTAACAGGCGCGCAGAACGTTTTTGAGGGCGCTCTTGTTCCTGCGGCTTTAGATGGTTCAACACTTCCCGGCGGCGTAAAGATTAAAAAGGGAAAACTAAGAGGCGTTGAGTCAAACGGCATGCTTTGCTCAGGTGAGGAGCTTGGAATAAACAATAACTGGTATGAAGGAGCAGAGGTTTATGGTATCCTAATCTTAAATGATGATGCTCCTATCGGTGAAGATATTGCAAAGGTTGTAGGACTTGATGACTATATTCTTGATATAAGTATTACTGCAAACCGCCCTGACTGTCAGTCAATTTTAGGAATGGCGCGTGAGGTTGCCGCAATATTTAACCGACCGCTGAAGGCACCCGATATGACATTTTCGCCTGTAGATAGCGCAAATGATGATGAAATAACTGTTGAAGTAAGTGCGTTTGATTTATGTCCGAGATACATAGGGCATTACGTTAAGGATGTTAAAATAGAAACATCTCCTCTGTGGATGAGAAAAAGGCTTGCTTTAGTTGGAATCAATGCAATAAATAATATTGTCGATATTACAAACTTTATTTTGATGGAACTCGGTCAGCCGATGCATGCTTTTGACCTTTCTACACTTGATGGAAAGGGAATCAGAGTCAGAAGAGCGAAAAAGGGCGAAAAGATTATAACTCTTGACGAAAAAGAGTTTGAGCTCTGTGAAAACAATCTCGTAATATGCGACCTTAAAAAGCCTGTTGCATTGGCGGGAATTATGGGCGGTTTAAACAGTGAAATCAAAGAGACAACAACAGATGTTTTATTTGAGTCTGCAAAATTTGCCCGTGACAGCATTAGAAAGACATCGAGAAGTTTAGGGCAGACGTCTGATTCGAGTGCAAAATTCTGCAAGGGTGTTGATGAATATACAACGGAATGTGCTCAAAACCGTGCCCTTAACCTGATAGAAAAGCTAGGTTGCGGAACAGTTTCAGGAACACGTATTACATGTGCCGAAAAAGAGCTTTCACCTAAGACTATCAAAACAACATTTGCTAAAATCAACAGGGTTTTAGGGATTGAGGTTGAGCCTGACACTATAACAGATATTTTAAGAAGACTTGATTTTAATGTTAATGTAGAAGGCGAAAATATCACAGTTTCGGCTCCTCTTTACCGTGAAGATGTTGAAGGTTATGAGGATTTGGCAGAGGAAGTTATCAGAATTTACGGGTATAACCATATTGTTGCACAGCATCTTAAATTCGCAGAAATAACAAACGGGGGCCTTACAGAAAAACAGCAGTTTGAGTTGAAAACTAAAAATGCACTCAAAATGCAGGGAGCATATGAGACAATAAATTTCAGTTTCTATTCGCAAAAAGACCTCGACATGCTTCATATACCACAAGATGCACCCGAGAGAAAAGCTATAAGAATAGATAATCCAATAAGCGAAAACTATTCAATCATGGCAACAACTTTAGCTCCGATAATGCTTAATACTATAGTTAAAAACTATAGAAATGGAAATAGCGAAGGAAGATTCTTTGAAATTGCAAATGTATTTTTAGCGAAGGAATTTCCGCTTTCAGAGCTTCCGCATGAGAGAAAAACAATATCTATAGGCGCTTTTGGAGACGATGAGGATTTCTTTACGTTTAAAGGTATTGCAGAGGGAATTGCAGATGAGTTTAATCTCACATTCTCATATCAAAGGGGAGAAAAACCATTTCTTCATCCGGGAATTACAGCAGATATCTTATGCGAAGGAGAGATTATCGGCTATATAGGTCAGCTCTCACATGAAATCAGCGAGGAAATGTCTCTGGGTAAAAAAGTGTTTATAGGTGAGATAGATTATGAAAAACTCTCTTCCTTCTATAAATCATCAATGAAATATAAACCAATTTCACAGTTTAATGATATTGTAAGAGACTTTGCATTTGTTTGCGATGAGAAGGTAACATGCGGCGAGATTGAGGATTCTATTAGAAAATCATGCAAATATGTAACAAGCATCAAGCTGTTTGACATATTCCGCGGCAAACAAATAGGTGAGGGCAAAAAGAGTATGGCATTTAACGTTGTTATATCGCCTGAAGAAAAGAGCTTCTCTGAAAAGGAAATAGAGAAGTTTACCTCAAAAATACTAAAGGATTTGGAATTTAAACTTGGAGTTTCATTAAGATAAAAAATATGAGTCCTGACTTAAATCAGGACTCATATTTTTTTTATCTCATTTATATTTTGTCTTGCGGTATGTTTTTTATCCCAATGTTTATAAATCAGTAAACCGACGGCAGAGAATATTAAAACAATCCCATAAATTACAACAAGCTTTAAAATGGCTTTGTCAGCAAATGCATCTCCTGCATAGGTTGATGTAATGACGGAGGGAAGTCTTGCAAAAAGAGTTATGATAATGAAATCCTTAAGCTGAATTTTTGTGAGAGGGACAATGTATGTAATCAAATCCTTCGGTGTTCCAGGAATAAAGAACAGAAAGAATATGACCTTTTTAAGCCTTTTTTCATCATACAAAAATCTATATTTATTCATTATTTTGCTGCCTGCAGCTCTTTCAACAAGCCCTTTTCCGAAAAAACGGACAGCTTTAAAGATAATGAGCTGGCCTATTGTTATGCCAAACGAGCAAAGAATAAGTCCGCCAAACCAACCATAAATTGTTCCTGCAACAAACTCAATAGCCTCCCCTGGAATAAAGGCTACAACAACCTGAGTAATCTGAATTAAAAGCATAACAAAAAATCCCCAGACTCCAAAGCCTTCAATATATTCTTTAAAAAGCTCGGGATGTTTATATGATTTAATAAGTTCAAAAGCAATAACAGAGAGAAATGCTATTACTAATATAAATGCAAAAACAGAAATTATCTTATAAGTTCTCTTTTTCATAGCTCACCTCAAATCCTCTTATAAATTGTAGTATATATCAAAGGTTAACAAATTTCAAATGATAAAGAAATTTGTTACATAAACTTAACAAAAGATACCCAAACTGCCCATGTGTTTTGTTGACAATATTTGTGATATATATTATAATTGACACATACGAAATTTTATTTTATAAAATTCCTAAAACCTTTCGGCTTTTTGCGGTCTTTGACCGCTGTGTCAATTGACTGCGTCGTAAAAATGTCCTTGCAAGCAAACATTTTTACTCCTGGTAAAATTGATATCTAAATTGTGCATCAATTTTATAATTAGCATATAAGGATTATTTCTTTTAAAAACTTATGTGAGTTTTAACTTGCCTGCAATCTTTCAGGGTACATATGCTGATTACTAATAATAAAAAATTTGCTGTTTATATTTTAAATACATACAGCAAAATGAGTGGAAGGATGTTTTAAAAGTGAAAATTATTGTGTGCATTGGTAGTTCATGTCATATTAAAGGTTCCCGTCAGGTTGTTGAGAAGCTTCAGTGTTTAATTGCTGAAAATAATCTTAGCGACAAGATAGAACTTAGCGGAACATTCTGCCTGGGCAAATGTCAGCAGGGTGTTTGCGTAACTGTGGATGACAAGTTCTTCTCAGTTGCTCCTGAAACAGTCGACGAATTTTTTAAGGACGAAATTCTGGCAAAAGCGTGATGATTATACGGTTATCACGATTTTGGGCAGCAGTTTTTGTTTAGAAAAGAAAGGGGTGGGAGCATAATGCCAAACTGTTTAACATTAAAAAAGTCGAACTGTAAGAATTGTTATAAATGTATTCGCCACTGTCCCGTAAAAGCGATTCGCTTTTCAGGAAATCAGGCTCATATTATTGGAAATGAATGTATCTTGTGCGGACAATGCTTTGTTATATGTCCTCAGAATGCAAAACAGATTGTAGATGAAACTGAAAAAGCAAAGGTGCTTTTGCAAAGCGGCGACCAGGTCATTGTAAGCCTGGCTCCCTCTTTTGTAGCGAACTATGAAGGAATCGGAATCAATGCGATGCGTGATGCTCTTCAAAAACTGGGCTTTTTCGATGTTGAAGAAACAGCGATTGGTGCGACAATAGTTAAAAATGAATATGAGAGAATGCTCCGTGAAGATGACCGCAATATCATAATTTCATCTTGCTGTCATTCTGTTAATTTGCTTATACAAAAATATTTTCCTGCATCGCTTGAATATCTGGCAGATGTTGTTTCTCCTATGCAAGCACATTGTCAGGATATAAAAAAGAGATTTCCAAACTCAAAAACTGTGTTTATTGGTCCTTGTGTTGCTAAAAAGGATGAGGCTGAACATTATGAAGGTATCGTTGATGCAGTTTTAACCTTCGAAGAACTTACAAACTGGTTAAAAGAAGAAAACATTGAGCTTAAAATGGATATGGATTCCAGTGAGGAAAGCCGTGCGAGATTTTTCCCCACAACAGGAGGAATCTTAAAAACAATGGAACAAAATATTTCAGGATATACATATATGGCGCTTGACGGGATTGAAAATTGTATTGATGCTTTAAAAGATATAGAGAGCGGAAAAATTAATAAATGCTTTATTGAAATGTCGGCATGCAGCGGAAGTTGTATTGGCGGGCCCGTTATGGAAAAGTATCATCGCACGTCACCTGTTAAGGATTTTATTACTATAGCAAAGTACGCAGGTAGTAAAGATTTTAATGTAGACCAGCCTGAAAATCTGGAATTGAAAAAACAGTTTTCATACATAGAACACAGATTGCAGATGCCTTCGGAGACAGAAATTTATAATGTACTTCGTCAGATGGGTAAATTCAAGCCCTCACATGAGCTTAACTGTGGTTCCTGCGGGTATAATACTTGTCGGGAAAAGGCAATTGCTATTTGTCAGGGCAAGGCGGAAATTTCAATGTGTCTGCCATTTTTGAAAGAAAAGGCAGAAAGCTTTTCTGATGCTATTGTAAAAAATACTCCAAACGGCCTTATAGTTCTTAACGAAGAACTTGAAGTGCAGCAAATAAATGATGCTGCAAGAAATATAATGAATATCCGTTCAAGCGAGGATGTGCTCGGCGATTTGGTAGTTCGTATCATGGAACCGAGCGATTTTATAGAGGTAAGAAATACTAAGAAGGATATCAAAAATAAGATAGTATATCTTGCCGAATATAAGCGTTATGTTGAGCAGTCGGTTATATATGACAAAGATTCTCATCTGCTCATTGGTATTTTACGTGATATTACAGACGCGCAGAATGAGCGCGAAAAGAAAGAGAGCATCAGTAGACAAACGATTGAAGTTGCCGATAAGGTTGTTGATAAACAGATGCGAATTGTACAGGAAATCGCATCGCTTCTTGGTGAAACAGCTGCAGAAACAAAAATTGCGCTTGCAAAATTAAAGGAGTCAATTCAGGATGAATGATTTATGTGCAGATATCGGCTGGAAAAGTATTAACCATTACGGAGAGCAGCTTTGCGGCGACCATGTGGAAATAGTTGAAAAAAATGATAACTCAATAGTTGTTGTTCTGGCTGATGGTCTTGGAAGCGGTGTTAAAGCGAGTATTCTTTCTACGCTCACGTCAAAAATAATTTCAACGATGATGGCAGCAGAGCTTCCGCTTGAGGAATGTGTATCAACTATTGCGGCAACACTCCCTGTTTGTTCGGTAAGAGGGGTTGCCTATTCGACATTTACAATTATGCACATTATAGGAAATGAAACCGCAGAAATAATTCAGTATGATAATCCTCAGGTTATTGTTCTTCGTGATAATAAAAACTATGACTATCCTAAAACCGAAATAAATATTGACGGAAAGAAAATCTATAAATCTGTTATTCGTCTACAGGAGGGGGATATTTTTATAGCCATGAGCGATGGCTGTCCTCATGCCGGAATCGGTATGGCTTATAATTTTGGCTGGAAACGAGAAGAAATAATTGAATTTATGGAAACTATGTCGGTAACAGGACTTACTGCAAAGAATTTATCGACACTTTTAGTTGATGAGTGTGATAAGCTCTATGGTCAGAAACCCGGTGATGATGCAACTGCCTGTATAGTGAAAATAAGAAGGAGAGAACCTATGAATATCCTTTTCGGGCCTCCTTTTAACCGTGATGACTGTGACAGAATGATGTCCCTTTTCTTTTCAAAAGAGGGGAAGCACATTATATGCGGCGGAACAACTTCGTCTATTGCAGCTAAATATTTGAGGAAGCCGCTTAGGGCATCGCTTAATTTCGAGAAATCCGATATTCCTCCAATTGCAAAGATTGAGGGCGTAGACCTGGTAACAGAGGGTGTTATCACTGTTAATAAAGTATTGGAATATGCTAAAGATTACTTGGGAAAAAATGAAATGTATGAGCATTGGAATTATAAACGAGATGGTGCTTCCCTTATTTGTCAATTGTTGTTTGAGGAAGCAACGGATATAAACTTCTATGTCGGACGTGCTATAAATCCGGCACACCAGAACCCTGACCTTCCTATAAATTTCAGTATTAAGATGAATCTGGTTGAAGAACTGTCAAAGTGCCTTAAATTAATGGGGAAAAGGATTAAAGTAAGCTATTTTTAATATAATGCAATGAACATGGTAAGAAATGTAAGCGGTGATGCAGGAAGCATCATGACAATTTCGAGTCTTCATGAAGGAGAGTGCGGCATAGAAGATGTTTGCCTCAGTTCACTTTCTATTATAGACCATATGGGTGTTAAATCTATTATAACTCAAAAGCTCTCAGATGAGGAATTGAAAAAACTTTTTTATTCTGAAGTGGTATTAAAAGAAACTACTAAACGTGTAGACCTTTAAGGAGATTTATTATGAGAAAATTTGATACAAAGGTTCAATATTTAAAATATAAAGTTATCCGCGAAGTCGCAAAAGAAGCCTGGAACGATACACTTCTTGAAAATATATTGGAAATACCGGGAACAATTATTCCGGGAAAAACACCTACAATGCGTTGCTGCGTTTATAAGGAACGTGCAATTCTGTCGGAACGCATAAAAATTGCGATGGGCGGGAATAAAGACAACCCGAATGTAATTGAGGTTATAGACATAGCCTGCGATGAATGTCCGGCGGCGGGTTACGAGGTGACAGATTCATGCAGAGGGTGCTTAGCTCACAGGTGTGAGAGTGTTTGTAAGTGCGGCGCTATTTCTTTTGACCATAATCATACTGCACATATTGACAAGTCAAAGTGCGTAGAGTGTGGACGGTGCGCAAAAGTTTGCCCATATTATGCTATTGTAAACCGTAAGCGTCCTTGTCAGAATGCATGTAAAATAAAAGCTATTACTATTAATGAGGATAACGCTGCTGCAATTGATAACAATAAATGTATTGCTTGCGGAGCCTGTGTATATCAGTGTCCGTTTGGGGCAATTATGGATAAATCATACATACTGGACGTAATTAACCTTATTAAAAAAAGCGAAAACAATCAAAACTATAAGGTCTATGCAATGGTAGCCCCGTCTATTTCAAGTCAGTTTACATATGCAAAACTCGGTCAGGTTATAAAGGGATTAAAAGAGCTTGGTTTCTATACAGTAATAGAGGCAGCGCTTGGCGCTGATATGGTTGCGAAGAAAGAATCAAAGGAACTGTCTGAAAAAGGTTTCCTGACAAGTTCATGCTGCCCTGCATTTGTGTCTTATGTAAGGTCAGAATTTCCTGATTTGGTACAGTATATTTCTCATAATCCTTCACCGATGGCAACACTTGCAAGATATATAAAAGATACGGATCCAAGTTCAAAGGTAGTTTTTATTGGCCCGTGTACTGCAAAAAAAGCAGAAGCACAGCTTGAAGACGTAAAACCTTATGTTGATGTTGTAATGACTTTTGAGGAACTTCAGGCGCTTTACGATAGCCGTGATATAGATATTACTAAACTGGAAGAAGATGTCCTGGATAATGCATCATACTTTGGAAGGATATTTGCACGAAGCGGGGGCTTATCTGATGCAGTTGCGCAGGGCTTAAAAGAACAGAATATTGATTTTGACTTAAAAGCTATTCCGTGTGACGGTATTGAAGAGTGTAAGATAGCACTTCTGAAAAAAAGAAAAAATGTATTAGATGCTAACTTTATAGAGGGCATGGCCTGTGTTGGCGGATGTATTGGCGGTGCGGGATGTCTGACTCATGGCGAAAAAAACAAAACGGAAGTCGATAAGTATGGCAAAGAAGCCCTTGAAAAAACAATTCAAGATGCAGTTTCAGTGTTAAAGTAAAGTTATATGTGTAAAATAAGAAGCAATTTTTAGATTAGGAAAGCAAGTTAGACAAAATGACAATATTGTTCTTATAAGCTAGTTACATAAATTGTTTAGATTAATTTGCTGAATGGAGATTTAAAATGAGAGAAAAGATATATACAATTCCGCTTTCGGAGGCATATGAGACTCCTTCGGAATGTCCGTTCTGTTTGCTTGAGGAAAAACTGGAAAAAGAAGCAGTCGAATATGCTCTCGGTGCATCTATGATGGAACCTGACTCGAGAATTATTTCAAATGAGAAGGGCTATTGCAGAAGGCATTTTAAAATGATGCTCTCAGGGCAGAAGGCACTTAGTCTTGCCCTTGTTTTAGAGACTCACCTGGAAGAGTCGGTTAAAAAATTAAAAGAGGCTAAGAAGGAACCAAGCGCCCATAAAATGTTTAAAAAGGGCAGTAATGATGAGCTTCTTTGTGTTGTGGATTCAATTAACAGCTCTTGTGTTATATGTGAAAAGTTAACGGAAACTCTTGATAAGTTTTCAGAGGTGTTCTGGTACTTATACAAAACTGAAAGCGATTTTAAACAAAAGGTTCTGAAAAGTCAGGGTTTTTGTCTTCCGCATTTTTATCAGTTAATGTCAAAAATCGACTTGGAGCTTTCAGGAAAAGCCAAACAAAAAGCGCGGGCAGAAATATGCGAACTTGAAATCGCCAACCTAGAGCGCATCAATGAAGAGGTTAGCTGGTTTACAAAAAAATTTGATTACAGATTTACAAATGAGCCATGGAAAAATTCAAAGGATTCACCGCAAAGGGCAGTTTTAAAATTATCAAAATTTTAGGGTGATTTTATGTTGATAGTAGGTGTAACAGGCGGAACGGGGAGCGGAAAAAGTACAGTCTGTACATATTTTAAGGAAAAAGGCGCAAAAATTATTGATGCCGATATTGTTGCTCGCGATATTGTATTAAAGGGCATGCCTGCTCTGCTTGAAATAAAAGAGGTTTTTGGAAGTGATGTCCTTTTTTCAGACGGAAGTCTTGACAGGAAGAAACTTGGCAAAATAGTATTTGCTTCCCCCGAAAAACTTAATATTTTGAATGGAATTACACATAAATATATAATAGAGGAAATAAAAAACAAGGTTTTTAGCAGTAACGAAAAAATGGTTGTTATTGATGCTGCATTGCTTTTTGAGACAGAACTTTTCAAGCTGTGCAACAAAACAATAGCTGTGACGGCACCTGAGAATGAACGCGAGAGAAGAATATTAAAAAGAGATTCTCTTGAGGCGGAAACGGCAAAAAACAGAATTGCATCACAAAAAGAGAATAGTTTTTATGCAGAACACTCAGATTATGTGATAGTTAATGACGGAGATTTAGATAACCTTAAATCAAAAACTGGTGAAATCCTGAAGGAGTTAATGTGAAAATAGTAAGAAGGATATTAGTATTTATTTTAATAATAGCAATTTCAGCAGGATTTCTTTATTCTGTAATGAAAGCGGTTTTTCCGCTCAAACATGAAAATTAC
Organism: Oscillospiraceae bacterium; assembly: GCA_015068935.1. Taxonomy (GTDB): domain Bacteria; phylum Bacillota; class Clostridia; order UBA1381; family UBA9506; genus SIG437. The sequence continues at coordinate 29,865 of SVJO01000007.1, read as the reverse complement.
ATAGAAGTATACTCTTGCCAGTATAACATAGACCCATATCTTATCATGGGAATAATTAAGGCGGAAAGCAATTTTGAACATGATGCAGTTTCCTCAAAAAATGCTTCCGGACTGATGCAGATTACAAAAAGTACGGCAGAATGGATAGCTGATGAGCTTGGCATTAATAACTTTGAGTATAAAAGAGATATAATCTCACCTGAAATAAATATTAAAATGGGTTGTTTTTATATGGATTATCTCCTTAGCATGTATTCAGGAAGAGAAAAGTGTGCACTTGCAGCGTATAATGCAGGGTTTAACAATGTGGACAGCTGGCTTTTAAATGACAAATGGTCAAAAGATGGGAAAACTTTAGATAAAATCCCGTTTCCCGAAACGGAAAAATATGTGAGCAAGGTTTCAAATTACAGGAGAATTTATGAATTTCTTTATGGAGATGTCTTTAATTAAGACGGCATAAAATCTGCAAAACAGAGGTATTCAAATGAGTAGAGAGAAATTTTTAATACTTGATGCAAACAGCATAATAAACAGGGCATTTTACGGGGTGCGTCTTCTTACGACAAAAGACGGAACTTATACAAATGCTGTTTATGGCTTTTTAAATATCATGTTTAAGTATATTGAAGAGATTAATCCTTCATATATAGCAGCAGCTTTTGATTTAAAAGCACCAACATTCAGACACAAAATGTATGACGGATATAAGGCGACAAGAAAGGGTATGCCTGAAGAACTTGCAGTTCAGGTGCCGCTTCTTAAAGAAGTTCTGTCTGCAATGAATATAACAGTTCTTGAAAAGGAAGGCTATGAGGCTGATGATATAATTGGAACTGTTGCAAGAAAATGCAGTGAAAAGGGCTTTGAGTGTGACATTTTAACAGGTGATAAGGACGATTTGCAGCTTGCTACAGAGACAAACAAAATATATCTTGTTACGACTCGCATGGGCAACACTGACACTGAAATTTTTGACTCAGAAAAGGTGCTTGAAAAATATGGTGTAACACCTGCTGAGTTTGTCAATGTTAAAGCTATCATGGGAGATACATCTGACAATATTCCTGGAGTAAAGGGAATAGGGGAAAAAGGTGCGCTTGCCCTTATTTCTGAGTTTAAAAATCTTGAAAATATTTATTTGAACATAGACAGTGATAAAATAACAAAATCTATGAGACAAAAACTCATAGAAGGTAAAGAAACGGCATTTTTAAGCAGAACTCTTGCAACGATTGATGTTGATGTACCCATTTGTTTTGAGTGTATTGATGCAAAAGTAAAACAATATGACGAGGAATCTCTGTTTGAAATTTTTACAAGGCTTGAGTTCAAAAGCTTTTTAAAAAAGCTCAGCAAAACATATATAGATGAGAAACAACAAAAAGAAACAGTCAAGACGGAGCTAAAAGAGCTTGATAGCAGCAACACTTGCGAGATTATGTTAAACGGGGAAAAGACTGCATATATAATAGATTCTAAAAATAAAAGACTTTATTTTGCCCAAAAAGCAGATACATGCTATTTTATTGACATAAATGATGAAACAAGTAATTATATTAAAGAATTCTTTGCCGATGAAAAGATAAAAAAGATTGCCCACAGTTTTAAGGAGGATATAATTTATCTCTCTAAAGCGGGAATAGAAGAATTCAATAATGTATTTGATACAGAGATTGCAGCATATCTGATTGAGCCGTCAAGAAAAAGCTATTTAATAGAGGAACTTGCTTTTGATTTTTTAGGGATAGTTCTTTTAAAGAACTCAGAGAGTGGGGCCGTGCAGCTTTCATTAGAAGGCGAAGAAGAGGATAAGGAATATCTCCATGATTTCACCGCGGCACTTTTGAAACTTGAGAACTATGAAACAGAAAAACTAAAACAGACAGAGCAGGAAAAACTCTTTTATGAGATTGAGATGCCTCTTGTATTTGTTCTTGCAAATATGCAGATGACAGGCGTTTTGGTAAACTCTGAAAAGCTCTCTGAATTTGGCGAAATGCTTACATCAAAAATAGATAATCTGACAAAAGAGATACATGCTTTAGCAGAAGGAGAGTTTAATATAAATTCCCCGAAACAGCTTGGTGAGGTGCTTTTTGAACGACTGAAACTGAAGGCTGTTAAAAAAACGAAAACGGGGTATTCAACAAATGCTGAGACACTTGAAAAATTAGCGGGAGAACATCCGATTATCGAGAAAATTCTGGAGTACAGACAGCTCACAAAATTAAATTCAACTTACGTTGTGGGGCTGAAGAATGAAATAAATAAAGAAACAGGAAGAATTCATTCCAATTTTAATCAGACAGTTACGCAGACAGGCAGAATAAGCTCTGCAGAGCCTAATTTACAGAATATTCCTGTAAGAACAGAACTTGGCAGAGAAATGAGAAAAATGTTTATAGCAAAAGAAGGTTTTTCTTTGGTAGGGGCTGACTATTCTCAGATTGAACTGAGGGTTCTTGCTCATATTGCAGGCGACAAAAATATGACAGATGCATTTAAAAGCGGAAAGGATATCCATTCATCTACTGCGTGCAGAATTTTTTCGTGCGAAGAAGATGATATTACACCTGCCATGAGGACTGCCGCAAAAGCAATTAATTTTGGGCTTATTTACGGAAAAGGAGAATTTTCGCTTGCCAAAGACCTTAATATTTCCATGAAAGAGGCAAAGGAATATATAAATGATTATTTAGGTAGTTATCCAGATGTTCAAAAATATATGAAAGATATTGTAGCTTTTGCTCATGAGAAGGGCTATGTTACAACAATGTTTGGAAGGAGACGCGTGATAGCTGAACTTGCGTCGAAAAATTTCCAGCTTCGTTCTTTCGGGGAACGCGCCGCTCTCAACACACCAATTCAGGGGAGCGCCGCTGACATAATAAAATTGGCTATGGTGAAAGTCTTCAATAAGCTCAAAGAAAATAACTTGAAGTCACGCCTGATTTTACAGGTACATGACGAACTTATAGTTGAGGCAGAGGACAGTGAAATTGAAATAGTCAAGGATATTTTAAAAACTGAAATGGAAAATGCATGCACTATGGCAGTCCCGCTTAAGACTGATATGCAAGTGGGAAGAAGCTGGTATGATACAAAGTAGTTAAAGAGGTGTGATATGTCTTTTTCAACTGATGTAAAAGAAGAGTTATGTAAATGCGGTGTGGAAAGTACATGCTGCAACAGAGCAGAACTTGCTGCGATTGTTTCCTTTTGCGGAAGTATTGTGACAAGACCTGACGGAAGTGCTCTTAGAATAAGAACGGAAAACTTTAATGTGGCAAAACGTACACAAAGGCTATTTAATCTGGTGTTCGGATACAATATAGATATAACAGAACGCGCGAAAAGACGCGGGGGTAGTACATTTACAATGTATATATATGAAGCCTCCCAGCTTTTCAGTGTTGCAAATAAACTCGGCCTTTTAGTAAATAAAATTATAAAGTTTAATATAAATCCATTTATTGTTCAGGAGGAATGCTGTAAAAGAGCATATTTAAGAGGTGCTTTTTTAGGCGGCGGTTCAGTTACCTCTCCTGAAAAAAGCTATCATTTTGAGGTGGAGACGCATTATCAGGGCTTGTCACGTGATTTGGTTCAGCTTTTAGAAGATATGGATATAGATGCAAAAACTGTAACAAGAAAATCACTTTCTGTTATCTACATAAAGGAAAGTGAAGTTATAGCGGACCTTATAGCTCTTATGGGTGCAACAGATGCAATGATTGAGCTTTTAAATGTTAAAATGGAAAAAGATTATAAAAATAATATAAACAGGCAGGTAAACTGCGAGACAGCAAATCTTAAAAAACAGGGTGATGCTGCCGCAAAACAGATTTTTGCAATCAAAAAACTGATGGCAGATAAAAGTATTAATATCCCTGACCAATTAAAAGAGCTTGCTGCTGTGAGGATTGAGTATCCCGAAGCAAGTCTTAAAGAGCTTGGTGAACTTCTCGAGCCTCCCATTAGCAAATCGGGAGTTAATCACAGATTAAAAAGACTGATTGAAATGGCAGAGAAGTGCGGTAAGGCAATTGAAATAAGATAAGGAAGTGTAAAATGTGGCACTTGACGGTGTGTTCATAAATGCTCTGACAAAAGAATTCAATGAAAAATTTACAGGGCTCAGGATAGATAAAATATATCAGCCTGAGCATGATGAGTTATTGCTTCTTTTACATGGAAAAAGCGGCAGTTTTAAGCTTTGTCTGAGCGCAAACGCATCTATTGCCAGAGCATATATTGAAGAAGATGAGAAATCGTCCAAAAGCGAGCCGCCCGTTTTTTGTATGCTCCTGAGAAAACACCTATTGGGCGGAAAGATTATAAGGGTTTTTCAGCCTGATTTTGAACGTGTTATAAGATTTGAGATAGAATCAATAAATGCTTTCGGTGATTTGACTGTTAAAACACTTGTAATAGAAATTATGGGCAGACATTCAAATATCATTCTTCTTGACGAAAATGAAAAAATACTTGACAGCATAAAGCGCGTTGATTTTTCAGTCAGCTCTCTAAGACAAATTCTGCCTGGTCTCAAATATGAAAATCCTCCATCTCAGGGCAAAAAAAATCCTCTTTCCTGCGGAGTGGGTGAATTTTTAAAGTGCCTTGAAGATAATGATAAAAAAGCCGATAAGTGTATTTTAGATACATTTAAAGGAGTAAGTCCGCTTGTTGCCAGGGAAATTGTATATAGGGGCATTGGTATAGCGGAAATTTATGTTTCTGAATTGTCAATGTCTAAAAAACTTGATATTGCAACAGAAGGGTACAAGCTTTTTCAGGCTGTATTAAACGGAGAGTTTGCGCCGTGTTATCTCGTAAGCCGAGAAACAAAAAAACATATTGACTTTTCTGCTTTTCATATAACGCAGTATGAAAATCTCGCAGAAGTTCAGTTTTTTGACTCTCCTGCACTGCTAGTTTATGAATATTATAAAGAGCGTGGAAAAAAGGAGCGTGCACAAAGACGTAACGCAGAGCTTATGAAAGTTGTGACGAACAATATTGAAAGATGTATAAAAAAGATAGAAAGACAAACTAGAGAGCTTGCTGATACAGAAAAAAAGGAACAATGGAAAATATGGGGAGAATTGATTACCGCAAATATTTATAAAATAAATAAGAGCGATAAAACAGTATGCCTTGAAAACTATTATGAGGAAGGCATGCCCGAGGTAACTATTCCTTTAGATACATCTGTTACTCCTGCGCAAAATGCACAGCGGTATTTTAAAAAGTATTCAAAGGCGAAAACGGCGCAGCTTGAACTTGCAAAGCAATTAAAGATTGCAAGAGAAGAGCTTTTATACCTCGAGAGTGTTGAGGAAGAAATAGAAAAAGCTGAAACAGCAGAGGCTCTTTCTCAAATTGCAGAAGAGCTTTATGAAGAAGGATACTTAAGACGCAATACAAAGGAAAAAAAGAAAAAACAAAACAAACAGGCGATGCCGCAGGAAACAAGGACAACTGATGGTTTTTGTGTATTTATCGGGAAGAATAATAAGCAAAATGATTTTCTGACATGTAAAATGGCGCATAATAATGATTTGTGGTTTCACACTAAAGATATTCACGGCTCTCATGTGGTTATGAGGTACGAACAGGGCAGAGAGTTTACGGATAATGCAATACTTGAAGCAGCAGGTTTTGCTGCGTTTTATTCAAAGGCAAGAAATTCTGAAAATGTTCCTGTTGACTATACAAAAATAAAATTTGTAAAAAAACCGTCAGGAGCAAAACCGGGATTTGTAATTTATACTGATAATAATACAGTTTATGTTACTCCAAGGAAGGCAGAGGAGAAATAGATTATGGATAAACAAGAAAAGAAGATTATTTCGGCAAACAGAAAAGCAAGACATGACTATTTTGTTGAAGAAACAATAGAGGCAGGTATTGAGCTTTTTGGTACAGAGGTCAAATCTGTGCGTGCGGGAACTGTGAATTTAAAGGACAGTTTCGTATCATTCAGAGGAGGCGAGGCAAGAGTTTTAGGTATGCATATCTCGCCTTATGAAAAGGGGAATATTTTTAATAAGGACCCGCTCCGTGAAAGGAGACTTTTGCTCCATAAAAAAGAGATTGCAAGACTTTACGGCGCAGTTAAGCAGGATGGTTATTCAGTTATTCCGCTTTCGGTTTATTTAAAGGGTAGCTTGGTTAAAGTAGAAATCGGTCTATGTAAGGGTAAGAAAAACTATGATAAGCGTCAGGATATGGCAAAAAGAGACGCAGAGAGAAGAATTGAAAAGGCATTAAAGCAAAGAAACTTAGCATAAAGGAGCTGTAGCAAAATGATTTCATTTTGCTACAGCTCCTTTATTTATATGAAGAGAAAAGATTACGAAAAACTAATTAAAAAGCCTTTTTGTAAATTTCAAGAATTTCCTCTGCGCTGGTTTCCTTGGGGTTGCCGCCTGTGCAGACATCGGCGTATGCCGCCTGTGCAAGATTTTCCAAATCAGATTCTTTTACGCCGATTTGAGAAAGCTTCTGCGGGATATCAAGGCTTATTGCAAGATTTCTTACAGCATCAACCGCAGCTTTTCTGTACTCCGAAGGTGAGAGATTGCATGCATTTTCTACGCCAAATGCTTTAGCAATATGCATATATTTTTCTCCTGTGGAATCTGCGTTATATTCCATAACATATGGGAGAAGGAGTGCATTGGCAACACCATGAGGTGTATCATAAAAAGCACCAAGCGGGTGAGCCATTGAGTGTACTATTCCAAGACCGACATTTGAAAAAGCCATTCCTGCAACATACTGTGCAATCCCCATTTCATTTTTTGCGTCGCTATCACCGTCACATGCTTTTTTAAGGCTTTTTGCAATCATTTCGATAGCTTTTAGAGTGAGTGTATCTGTAAGAGCCCATGCTCCTTTTGTAATGTAGCCTTCAATGGCATGAGTAAGGGCATCCATTCCCGTTGCAGCAGCTAGCCCTTTTGGCATGCTTGCCATAAGCTCTGGGTCCACAATAGCTATTATCGGAATATCACCGGGGTCGACGCATACAAACTTTCGTTTGTTTTCAACATCTGTTATAACATAGTTAATAGTAACCTCTGCCGCTGTTCCTGCCGTTGTAGCAACAGCAATATGGGGAATACTTTTATTTTTTGTATCTGCCATACCTTCTAATGAAACGACATCTGAAAATTCAGGATTGGCAACAATCATTCCGATTCCCTTTGCTGTATCAATAGATGAGCCACCGCCGACAGAAATGATGTAATCTGCGCCTGAATTTTTAAAAGCCTCTACGCCGTCTTTTACATTTTGTACGGTTGGGTTTTGTTTTATATTATCAAATACCTCATAAGGCAGGGAGGCTTCTTTTAAAACATCAATTACCTTTGTTGCAACATTAAATTTTATCAAATCCTTGTCAGTTACCAGAAGGGCTTTTTTAAAGCCTCTCTTTTTAACTTCGTCTGCAATGGATTTTCTTGCTCCGGGACCAAAATATGATGTTTCATTTAAAATCATTCTGTTTATCATTTTATCTGCTCCTTGTACTTTATTAATTAAGGTTAAAGGATTTGTTTATTTCTTCAACCTGTTTTTCATTTATTCTCACAATATCGCCAAGCTGTTTTGTAAATATCAGAGCCTTTGCAGAAAATTCAGCAACTTCCAAGCGGTCAAAAGCCTTTAGCATACTGTCTCCTGTTGTGATAATACAGCTGTTTGAGACCATAACAACGGGGGTGCTTGAGTCAATGGTGTTTGCAACAGTTTCAGGTTTGGAGTAAGCCTCATCGAAACTGATTTTGGGAATATCGCGCAGCATAATATAGCTTTCGGGGATTGTCCTTGAGTCAAATTCTGCATCGGTTATAGCAAATGCCATAACATTAGGCGGGTAAGCTATTATAACAGAATTTATATCAGGATGCTTTTTATAAATCTCCATATGAAGCTGAACACTTCTGCTGGGATTTTTGCCTTTTTCCCTGCAACCGTTTTTGATTGCAACAATATCATCAGGCTCAAGATACATTCTGTCTTTATCAAATGGTGTAATTATAAACGTTTCATTATCAATACGTCTTGAATATGTGCCCTGTGTTGAGCTGAAAAGACGTTGTTTGTATGCCCTTTCGACATAACGGCACATCTGTCTGCGTTCCTGCTTTTCATAGCTTGAGGGGATGTGGTCATCATAGTCTTTAAGCTCCGGAGGAGTCTGTGTATTTTTTGCTACCTCATAGTCTTTATCTGTAAGCGACTGGGGTTTACCTAAGAGACGTGCATTAATTTCAAGCCTTGCTCCGAATTCTAGTGTCTCAAAAATTTTAAAGGCTTCAAAAATATTTTCTGCAGTTATAATAACACCGTGGTTTTCAAGCATGACAGTATTGACATCTCTTTCAAATGCCTCTAAAATTCTGTCGCCTAAAAGCTCGCTTCCTGGAATTTCATATTTAGCCATCTTAATTCCGCCGCGTTCATAGAGCCTATAGAGCTCAGTTGTTATGTCTGTTTTAGGATTTTGTCTGACAATACTAAAGGCGACAAGTGCAGGAGGGTGAGCGTGAAGCACGGCTTTGACTCCTGGTCTTGAACGCATAATTGCACTGTGAAATGGTAGCTCAATAGACGGTTTGTGTCTGCCGATTATCTCTCCGTCAGGAGTTATTCTCATAATGTCGCTTTCTGTAAGGCTTCCTTTGTCAATTCCGCTTGGAGTTATATAGATATCACCTCTGTCATCCATGATTGACAGATTTCCTCCCGATGTTGTTGTCATTCCATAGCGGTAAATTCTGTTCATGATTTTTACAATCTGCTCGCTTGGGTGCATCATTTCAAAATTCATAGTGAAATCCTTTCTAAAAAAAATAAAGGCACAAGAGGTTACTCTTATGCCTTCCTTAAATGTCTGTTATTTTGTTTTAACTTAATTTTGCATATTTTTTAAACTCTTCATATGCAGCATCCCACTCAGAATTATTTTCAGGCTCATAAACATTGATTGGGAAAGAATTTTTAACAGCGGTTCTTGCTTCTTTTAAGTCAGCAACCTTTGAAAGGGCCATTAGCTGAACTAAAGCATTGCCTGTACCTGTTGCCTCAACGGGACCTGCAATAACCTTTCGCTTTGTTGCATTAGCTACAAAACCACAGAACATTTTGTCCTTAATTCCGCCGCCGAGCATATGAATAACTTCAATTTTTTCCTGCCCGATATCTTCAAGAGCATCCACAACCATACGGCACTTAAACGCAAGGCTCTCTAGGGCACATCTTATTATTTCGCCCTGACTCTCGGGAACGGGCTGACCTGTCTGCTCGCAGAAATTTCTTATTTTCTTTGGCATATTTCCGGGTGTTGCAAAATCATGGTAATCTGGGTCAATGAATGATTTATGAGGAGTGCTCGCTGTTGCCGCCTGTTCGAGCTCATCAAAAGAGAGGAGATTTCCCTCTCTGCCCCATTGACGTCTGCTTTCCTGAACAATCCACAATCCCATAATGTTTTTTAAGAAACAATACTTATCGCAGACTCCGCCTTCGTTTGTAAAGTCATATTTAAAAGTTACATCGTTTATTTGCGCTTTTGTACTTTCTGTTCCCATAAGAGCCCATGTTCCTGTGCTGATGAACGCATAGTTGTAATCATCTGTTACAGGCAGGCTTGCAACAGCAGAAGCTGTATCATGCGAAGCAACTGCAATTACAGGGATTTTAGGACAGCCGAGTTCTTCACAAAGCTCGTCTGTAAGATATCCAACAATCTCTCCTGGTTTTATTATGTCACAGAAAATATCGCCTATACCGAATTTTGCCATAAGTTCTTTATCCCATGTTTTTTCCTCTGCATTTAAAATCTGAGATGTTGAGGCCTCAGTATATTCATTTTTCATTACACCTGTCAGAAAATAATTGAAAATATCAGGGATAAACAAAGCCTTCTTAGCAAGTTTAAATGAAGGATCGTCTTTTGCTGCCATGAGCTGAAAAAGAGTGTTGAAGAAGTTAAACTGTATACCTGTTTTATCAAAAATATATTTTTTTCCTGCTATTTTGTCTGCCAGCTCAATCATACCGTTTGTTCTTTCGTCTCTGTAGTGGTATGGATTCCCAAGCATTTTTCCGTTTTCATCAAACAGACCGAAATCAACACCCCATGTATCAATACCTATAGAAAGGATGTCACTGTGTCCAGCATTAATTGTTTTTAAAATACCCTGTTTAATTTCATGAAATAATCTTAAGATATCCCAATGAAAACTTTTTCCTATCATAACAGGGTCGTTTGAGAATCTATGCATTTCTTCTACTTCAAGTTTTTTTCCGTCATGGGTGAAAAGAAGAGCTCTGCCGCTTGATGCACCGAAATCAAATGCTAAAACTTTGCTTTTTTCTGCCATAAAACAATCTCTCCTTGTATTTATTTAATGTGTATTTTTAAAGAGTGTATTTTTACATAATTATACCACATTAAGAAAATATTTCAAGTGATTTATATTATAATATTATTTTAATTTATTATATACAAAACGAGAGAAAAAATTAAAATATTACAAAATTATTAAAAAATTCGAAAAAAAGGTTGACAAATAAATATTAAGTCGCTATAATATATTTGTAACAACTTCGTAATACATTTATTTTTTCGGGGGTATACTTTGTAATGAGTTTGTTAAAGAAAACAGGAATTTCATTCCTTTTGATATTTGTTTTTATAATTTCAGGACTATGTTTTGTAGTTTCTGCTGAGAGATATCCTTTTGTGGGTATTATCACAGGAGATAATGTTAATATTAGAACTGCTCCTGGACTTGATGCTGAAATAGAAGGTTCTGTAAGTCGCGGTGTTGTTGTTGATGTTTATGAAAAGAACGGAGACTGGTACAGAATAGGAACAAGTCCGCAGACATCTGCTTACGTGTTTGCATCATATGTAGCCGAAAGAACAGCAGAAATTGCTTCAAGAATGGCTGCTTCATATGGCGGTGGCAGAGCGGCAGAGCTTGCTAAAAATTATCTTGGAACACGTTATGTTTATGGCGGAACAAGTCCTTCTGGGTTTGATTGTTCAGGTCTTGTTTATTACGTTTATAAACAGCTTGGTTATACATTAAACAGAACAGCTGACGGTATGCTTTCAAACGGTATTCCGGTTGAGAAAAGCGACCTTCTTCCTGGTGATATTGTAATGTTTAAGCGCCCGGGAAGTAATTACGTTCACCATGTAGGCATTTATGTAGGTGACGGAATGATGATTCATTCACCTCAGACAGGTGACGTTGTGAAATATACAAGTATTGTTTCGGGAAACTATAATAATGTTTATTACACAGCAAGAAGAATAATAAGATAACTAAAGGTGCGCTTTAGCGCACTTTTTGTTTTTAGCTAATAGCAAATTTAAAGACAAAAGAGGAGATTGCAGGTATGCAATCTCCTCTTTTGTTTAATAGTTTACTTAAAATCGACAAAATATTTGCTTTTATATTTTTTTTGTGGTAGAATAAAAATATGTTCATATTATTTTTATTGAGGGAGTGATATGGTGCGAAAATGGGGGGACAGATACGATGCGTATCGTATTCGTGATATTGACGGACTTCATTTTTACATGGCATACCTCATGCCCAAAAGAACAGAGGCAGAGGTGTATATTAACGAAAAAATAGATGTAACAGAATTACTTTCATACATAAAAGAAAAAAATCAGTCCGGGGAAAGGAAAGTAACACTTTTTCATTGCATAATAGCGGCTGTTGCAAGAACAATAAAAATGCGACCGCTTTTAAACAGATACATTTCGGGAAAGCGATATTATATGAGACATGAAATCTCAATGGGTTTTACAATAAAGAAAAAATTCTCAGACCATTCAGAAGAAACCCTTATGATTTACCGCCCCAAAGACAGCGAAAATCTTTGTGCTATAACAGACAGAATTTCTCCTAAGGTGACAGAAGCAAAGAGAGAGAATAAAGGACAAAGCGTTGATGATATTTTAAATATCGTAAAAAAATTGCCGAAACCTCTGATGAATCTATTTATGGCATTTATAAATTTTGCGGACGTCCACGGTTTGATGCCTAAATCGTTCAGCAGTGTTGACACAAATTATTGCACTGTTTTATTGTCAAATCTCGGTAGTATTAAATGCGATGCCGTGTATCATCATCTAAATAATATGGGAACAAACGGAATTGTTATAACAATAGGCGAAATCCATAAAGAAATGATGATTGATGAAAACGGAAATCAGGATATACGTGATGTTATAAACATAGGTGTTACACTTGATGAACGTATTGCAGACGGTTTTTATTTTGCACGTTCGTTAAAGCTCATAAAACATCTCTTTAAAAATCCTGCATTGCTTGATAAAACATTAGGGGAGGAAATTGATTTTGAATTCTGATGCTAAATGGTTTAAATACTACGGGGATATACCAAGAACACTTGATTATCCTGATATTTCTATGTACGATATGGTCAAACAGGCAAAAGATAATTTCGGCTCGTATATTTCATATGATTTTATGGGAAAGGCTGTTTCTTACAATAAGTTTATTGAGGAAATTGACATTGCCGCAAAAGCTCTGACGGTACACGGAGTAAGAAAAGGGGATGCTGTTACAATATGTCTTCCCAACGTGCCGCAGGCAATTATAATGTTTTATGCAATAAATAAAATAGGTGCAATAGCGAGTATGGTACATCCGTTATCTGCGGAAAATGAGATATTATTTTATCTGAATGAGAGTAAAAGCAAACTTGCTGTGACACTGAGCCAGTTTTATAATAAATTTGAAGGGCTTAAGGGAAAAACTCCCGTTGAAAAGGTTATAGTTACAAAAATTGAAGAGGCGCTGCCCAAGGTTAAAGGCCTTATTTACAAATTTATAGGAAAAGAACCTAAAGTTCCGACTGACCCGTGGGTTATATCATGGGGAGATTTTTTAAATTCGTCCAGAGAATTCAAAGGTAAAATTGCATCGCCTTCAAAGGGAGATGATGCCGCGGCAGTTTTGTTCAGCGGAGGCACAACAGGAACCTCTAAAGGAATACTTTTGACAAACTTAAATTTTAATGCATTAGCTATGCAGACTGCAGCAGCATCGGGCTGTCTTGCAGCAGGTGATACGATGCTTTCGGTTATGCCGGTTTTCCATGGCTTTGGTTTGGGAATAGGAATACACACTATGCTTGCATATGGCGGCAAGTGTGTTTTAGTACCTCAGATTAAGGTAGCAGAGTTTTCGTCGCTTTTTAGAAAATACAGACCGAATTATATGGCAGGAGTGCCAACCCTTTTCGAAGCGATGATGAGAAATGAGGACATGAAAAATGTTGACCTTTCGTGCCTTAAGGGAATGTTTAGCGGAGGTGATTCGCTCTCTGTTGAACTTAAGAAAAAGGTCGATGCATTCCTAAGAGAAAGAGGCGCAAAAATTCAGGTCAGAGAAGGCTATGGAACAACAGAGTGCGTAACGGCAAGCTGCCTGACACCTCCTGATTATTACCGCGAAGGAAGCATTGGTATTCCGTTCCCTGATACATATTATAAAATAGTTATTCCTAACACAAATGATGAAGCTCCATCAGGGGAAATGGGTGAAATCTGTGTTGCTGGGCCAACTCTTATGAAGGAATATATCAACAATCCAAAGGAAACGGCACAGACTCTGCGTGTGCATGATGACGGAGTGACATATCTCCATACGGGAGACCTTGGATATATGGACGAAGACGGATTTGTGTATTTTGTTCAGAGATTAAAAAGAATGATTGTAACAAGCGGATATAATGTATATCCTTCTCAGGTTGAAAATGTCATTGATTCACACGATGCTGTAATGTACAGCACTGTAATAGGAGTTAAAGATGACTATAGGATGCAGAGAATAAAAGCATTTGTAGTTCTAAAGCCTGAGTATTCTCCTACTGATGAAATTAAGGAATCAATTAAGGCTCATTGTGAGAAGAGTATCGCAAAGTATGCGCTTCCGAGAGAATATGAATTTCGTGAGGAACTGCCTAAAACTCTTGTCGGCAAGGTAGCCTACAGAGAGCTTGAACGAGAAGAAGAAAAGAAAAACGCAATATAAAATAAAAATAGTGGTGGCCTTTGCCACCACTGTTTTTATTTGCGATGAGAACTTAAAAAAATATACCCCAGTGCAAAAACCAGTAAAATATCAGTATTTGAATCTGAAAGCAACAGGAAAATAATTCCTAAAATCAGGAGGTCATCACTCTTGAAATTACTGAGAATAGATTTGATTTCGTTTGGTTTATATTCTTTTTCTTCGCATAAAACACACTCTTTTTTTATTTCCTCTTCCTTATATAAGTTCTGTGGAGTATATGGCTTTGGTTCTCTCCTTATGGGAGCTGAAAAGTTATTGCTCCTGTTGTAATATTTTGTTTCCATCAAATCACCTTATAACTTGAAATCTTTAAATAAATCAAGACCCTCTAAAAGTTTTAAAATCGAGGCTATTTTTAGAAGTTTTATAGCAGAATCTACATGGGACTGTCTTTCCTCACTTAAAAAAGGCCTGATTGATAAAAGGAGTCTGCTTCTGTCATCATCTTGTGTTGAGTTTAAGGCTGACAAAACACTCTGCATTTTAAAAAGTGAGGAAATATCAAGAGAATTTTTTGAGTTTTGTTCAGCACTGTCTTGTTTCTGTTCTTCATTTTCCCTTGGCTCATCGGGAATAAGTGCATTGAAAATTGCCTCTGCCTGCGGGTTGCTTGAAATCGCTTCAGCCAAGGACTCAATTAATCTGCTTTTTTCGTCGTCCATTAAAGCACTTCCTTATTTCTTTTTAAGTTCTGAAAGAATATCGGGATTGTTTTTAAGCGTATTCATTCCCTGAATAATCATTTCAGGTGTAATTTCATTTTCAAGATTTAATGATTTTAAAATCGCAGATGCCTTATTAAAATCAAAGTTTTTTTCAACATTATCACCTGATTTTAACATTTCAGTCATTTCCCTTAGTTTATCTGCATCAATACCATCAAGCATTTTCTCAAGCTTTTTTTTGATTTTATTGTCAAGCATATTTATTCTCCTTAAAATTTTTCTGCCATTAACATTATATTCATCTGCATTAAATTAAATGACTGATTAACATAAAATATTTTTGTGAATATAATGTTTATATACCGTAAAAAAGAGGAAGAATTTTAATGATATATTTTGATAATGCAGCAACAACCTATATAAAGCCCAGTGAGGTTTACAGGGCAATATATGAAAATATGGTAAAATATGGTGCAAATGCAGGAAGGGGCGGTCACAGTCTTTCAGTTAAAGCGGGAGAGCTTATAAATGAAACAAGAGAAAAGCTTTGTGAGCTTTTCGGTATAAACAATATGGAAAGACTTGCTTTTTTTCAAAATGCAACGCACGCAATAAACACAGGAATAAAAGGCGTTTTAGAGCGGGGCGACCATGTTGTCACAACATCAATGGAGCATAATGCAGTTTTGCGTCCTCTTGCCGAGCTTAAAAAACGTGGGATAATAGAATATACAACAGTAAAAGGAAATGACAGGGGCGAAATATCACTGAATGATTTGGAAAAGGCGATAAGGTACAGAACAAAACTTATTGTTATGACGCATGCCTCAAATGTTTGTGGAAACATATATGATATAGAGCCTGTTTACAACATGGCAAAATCAAAGGGAATAATCTTTATGGCAGATTGCGCTCAAACGGCAGGTGTTGTAGAACTAAATGCAGACATGGCAGACATGTTCGCATTTTCAGGACATAAAGGACTCATGGGTGCGCAGGGAACAGGCGGGCTTTACATCAGGGAAGGTTTAAATGTGAAAACACTTATCGAGGGTGGAACAGGCTCTAACTCAGAAAGTTTATACCATCCCGATATTATGCCCGATAAATTCGAATGCGGCACACAGAATATGCCTTCCTTAGCGGCTCTTAAAATGGGTGTAGAGTTTGTAAAGAAAGTGGGAATTAACACAATTTTAGAGCATGAACAATTTCTTTCTGATTATTTTGTAAATGAAGTAAAAAAAATAAGAGGAGTAAATGTTTTCGGAACAGAAAATCCAAAGGAGCGAACGGGTACAGTATCTATTTCGATTAACGAAAAAGATTCTAACATTATTGCATCAAAACTGTCTGATGAATTCAATATAGCTGTAAGGAGCGGACTCCACTGTGCACCTGAGGCTCACAGAACGCTTGGCACAATAGACGGGGGCACGATACGTTTCAGTTTTGGTTTTTTTAATAAAAAACAGGAAATTGACAGAGCTTTATATGCTCTTGATACAATCTTGAAAACAGTCTGAATTAAAATGAATAAAAATTTCTAGGCAAGACAAAATAAATTTGTATGGGAAATGGCAGTTTAAACTCCATACGAAAATAACGAAAGAGGCGAAATATAATGGAAAACAAAGCTAATCATTCAATAGCCTGCAGTGTACAGCAGTGTATGCATCATTGCGGGGACCAGAACTATTGCACACTCGACTGCATATCTGTCGGCACACATGAAGTAAATCCGACAGCTGTTCAGTGTACTGATTGTGAATCGTTCCGCCTTAAGTAAAATTGTTAACGTAAAAACCGTCATGCCCCGCCGTCAGATGGGGCATGGCGGTTTTTGCGTTAATTGTTATGTATTTAAAGAAAGGTTACGGCATAAAATAAAACCAGACAAATATTATATTTTATGCATAAAATATAAGGAATTTTCAATAATAATAAAAAATTTTCAGAAAAAAGTTTACATTACAAGAAAAATATGGTATAATAATTAATCTCAGTTAATGTAAATTATTTAGGAGGAATAGAATATGAGTAAAAAATTCGTCTATTTATTTAGCGAAGGCGATGCTTCTATGCGTGAACTCTTAGGCGGTAAAGGTGCAAACCTTGCTGAAATGACTAAGTTAGGTCTTCCTGTTCCGCAGGGTTTCACAATTTCTACAGAAGCATGTACACAGTATTATGAAGACGGCAAGAGAATAAATGAGGATATCGAAGCCGAAATCATGGAAAACATCATAAAAATGGAAGAAATCTGCGGAAAGAAATTCGGGGATAAAGAAAACCCGCTTTTAGTTTCTGTCCGTTCAGGTGCGAGAGCTTCTATGCCAGGCATGATGGACACAATCTTAAACCTCGGTTTAAACGAAGATGTTGTTGAAACAATGTCTGCTAAATCAGGCAACCCTCGTTGGGCATGGGACTGCTACAGAAGATTTATCCAGATGTATTCCGACGTTGTTATGGAAGTAGGTAAAAAATATTTTGAGCAGTTAATTGACGAGATGAAGGAGAAAAAAGGCGTTACTCAGGATATCGAGCTTGATGCTGACGATTTAAAAGAACTCGCTTCACAGTTTAAGGCTGAATATAAAAATAAAATCGGAACAGATTTCCCGTCAGAACCTAAAGAACAGCTCATGGGTGCCGTTAAGGCAGTATTCCGTTCATGGGACAACCCCAGAGCCAATGTATATCGCCGTGATAACGATATTCCTTATTCATGGGGCACAGCTGTTAACGTTCAGATGATGGCATTTGGTAACATGGGCGACGATTGCGGTACAGGTGTTGCATTTACTCGTGACCCTGCTACAGGCGAGCCGGGACTTATGGGTGAATTCTTAGTAAATGCACAGGGTGAAGACGTTGTTGCAGGTGTAAGAACACCTATGCCGATTGCTGAAATGAAGGACAAGTTCCCTGAAGCATTTGATGAATTCAACAAGGTTTGTGCAAAACTTGAAGACCACTACAGAGATATGCAGGATATGGAGTTCACTATTGAAAACAGAAAACTCTATATGCTCCAGACAAGAAACGGAAAAAGAACTGCAAAAGCTGCTCTTAAAATTGCTTGTGACCTCGTTGATGAGGGCATGATTGATAAGAAAAAGGCTGTGGCAATGATTGACCCGAGAAACTTAGATACACTTCTTCACCCACAGTTTGATGCAAAAGCATTAAAAGCTGCAACACCTGTTGGTAAAGGCCTTGGTGCTTCTCCAGGTGCTGCTTGCGGTAAGATAGTATTCACAGCTGAAGATGCTGAAAACTGGAATGCTAAGGGTGAAAAAGTTGTTTTAGTTCGTCTTGAGACTTCTCCTGAGGATATTACAGGTATGAAGGCTTCTCAGGGCATATTAACAGTTCGTGGTGGTATGACAAGCCATGCAGCCGTTGTTGCACGTGGTATGGGAACATGCTGTGTATCAGGCTGTGGCGAAATCAACATGGACGAAGAAAACAAGAAGTTTACTTTAGCAGGCAAAACATATGTTGAAGGCGACTTTATCTCAATTGATGGTTCAACAGGTAACATATATGATGGTATCATTCCTACAGTTGATGCTGAAATTGCAGGAGAATTCGGAAGAATTATGGCATGGGCAGACGAATTCAGAACACTTAAAGTAAGAACAAATGCTGATACACCGGCTGATGCAAAAAAAGCACGCGAGCTTGGTGCTGAAGGTATCGGTCTTTGCCGTACAGAGCATATGTTCTTTGAAGCTGACAGAATTGCAGCATTCAGAGAAATGATTTGTTCAGATACAGCTGAGGAGAGAGAAAAAGCTCTTGATAAGATTCTTCCTTATCAGCAGAGCGACTTTGAAGCTTTATATGAAGCATTAGAGGGACATCCTGTAACAATCAGATTCTTAGACCCGCCGCTTCATGAGTTTGTTCCGACTGAGGAAGCAGACATAGAGGTTTTAGCTAAGGCTCAGGGCAAGAGTGTTGAACAGATTAAAGCTATTATCGCATCGCTTCACGAATTTAACCCAATGATGGGACACCGTGGCTGCCGTCTTGCTGTAACATATCCTGAAATTGCAAGAATGCAGACAAAGGCTGTTATCCGTGCTGCTATCAATGTTAAGAAGGCTCATCCTGACTGGGCATTAGTTCCTGAAATTATGATTCCGCTCGTTGGCGAAATTAAAGAGCTTAAGTTTGTTAAAGACATTGTTGTTGCTACAGCTGATGAAGAAATCAAAGCTGCAAGCGCAGACCTAGAGTACGAAGTTGGTACAATGATTGAAATTCCGCGTGCTGCACTCACTGCCGACGAAATCGCAAAAGAAGCTGATTTCTTCTGCTTCGGTACAAATGACTTAACACAGATGACTTATGGTTTCTCACGTGATGATGCAGGTAAGTTCTTAGATGCTTATTATGATACAAAAATCTTTGAGAATGACCCGTTTGCTAGACTTGACCAGACAGGCGTAGGTAAGCTTATGGAAATGTCAATCAAACTTGGTAAGCCTGTTAATCCGAAACTCCACATCGGTATTTGCGGCGAGCACGGCGGCGACCCGACATCTGTTGAGTTCTGCCACCAGCTTGGTCTTGATTATGTTTCATGTTCACCGTTCAGAGTTCCGATTGCGAGATTATCTGCGGCTCAGGCAAGAATCAAAGAATTAAACTAATTAAATAAACTCAAAAACACCACTTCAAACTTGAAGTGGTGTTTTTTCGTAACAGGGTATTTTAAGATGCATACTTTTTGCAAGGCTCATAATACTCCTCCAGTATATTATATATTACTCTTTATAGGATAAACTAAAAAAGGGGAAATGTAAAGAGGGTAATCCTTTGTTAAAATAATGTTGGAGGGGTTGCAATGAATGAAATAAACAGTATTATCGATATAAAACAGTATGGGAAAATAAAAATTAAGCTTGCTGAGGTTATGGACAGAAAGAATATTACAAGGAATAAAATGCGTACGTTGACGGGAGTGAAGTACGAAGTTATTGACAGATACTATGAAGCTCAAAACGTTGAAAGGTTTGACCTTGATTTTTTAGCGAAGGCTTGTTTTGTATTAGATTGCAAAATAGGTGATTTGCTGGAATATGAAAACGAGTGAAAAGACAGAGGGTGCAGCAAAATGTATTTCGTTTTGCTGCACCCTTTATGCTACAATCCTTATAGAAATACTGCAATAAATATACCCGCAAGCACTATTAACGTACACATAATTTTATATAAAATATGTTTTTCCTTAAAGGCAAGCCAGCCTGTTAAAACTGTGACAATTACAGAGGCTTGTTTTATAACTGTCATGACGGTCACTTCGCTTAGGGGATGTGCATTTGCAACAAAGAGAATTCTGTCGCCAATTACAAGTGAAATACTCATAATCGGAATCCAATAATTTGTTTTTAAATTTTTTACGGAGATTTTCTCTTTGCGTATTAAAAGAACAGCACCATAAATTAATGTCATAAAGAGCATATACCAGAACTGGAGTTGAGATGCTTCCATGTATTGCATTAAAACCTTGTCCATTGTTCCTGAGAGTGCGTTGAAGAAGCAGTTTAAAAGAGCGGCGACGAGTATGGGAATAGTAGTAGCATTTGAGCCTGACTCTTTTTTTATATTAACGAGTAAAAGTCCTGTGATTACAAGGAAAATGCCGATTCCTTTCCCTAAAGTGAAGCTCTCACCTAAAATGAAAACACCGAAGCATGTAGAGAAAATCATTCTTGATAAATCAACAATACCAAAGAGACTTACAGGCATCTTTTTTAGTGCCACAAGAGAGAACATCCATGCAGTACAAACTACTCCTGCTTTTAAAAAAGCGAATAGAATGTATAAAGGAGACAAGGAAAAAGCACCCTGAGAAAAGGGGATTGTAAGTATAAACCCTAACAAAGTATAAAAAAATAAGATTTCTCCCGAACTGCTCTTTTTAAGAGCTGCCTTTTTCATTCCGTCACGCGAGCCTTTCAATAAGGCATATATAAATATTAATAAAATCCAGCTATTTTTCATAATATCCCCCATTAAAGAAACTAACTTTATCATTTTACTATTATAATAGGGAAAAATCAAGTGAAAATATAAAAATAAATCACTCCGATTTAATAATATGATTTTTTCATTTGACACAAAGCATAGATTGGTTTATAATAATACCTGTTATTTTATTTTAAAGGATTGATTTTATATGACATTTAAAAGAGCAGATATACTTTTGCCTGCATTTTCAAAGGACAGCGAAAAAATGCAGAAGTGGAGTGTTGTTGCGTGCGACCAGTACACTTCTGAGCCTGAATACTGGGATGAGACGGAAAAGGTAGTAGGGGATAGTGCGTCAACACTTCGTCTTACTATTCCTGAAATATACCTAAACGATGCTAACATTGACGAGAGAATTAAAAGGACTAATGAAGCTATGTCTGCATATATGGAATCAGAGATATTTACAGAATATAAGGATACATATATTTTTGTCGAAAGAACACTCAAAAATGGTGTGAAAAGACTTGGTGTCGTAGGCGCTGTTGATTTAGAGGATTATGATTATTCAAAAGAGTCACAGACAAAAATACGTGCAACTGAAGGGACAGTAATTTCAAGAATTCCGCCAAGACTTAAAGTGAGAAAGGATGCCCCTGTTGAGCTTCCGCATATTATGATGCTGATTGATGATACGACTTGCGAAATAATTGAGTCAAATGCAGAAAGAACAGCTGAGTTTGAAAAGGTTTATGATTTTGACCTGATGCAGAATTCAGGTCATATTACAGGTTATAAAATGTCACGGGAGGCTATGGATGATTTAGACAAAAAACTCTCTGCACTTGATAATCTTGACGAATTCAATAAAAAATACGGAGTGGAAAAAAATTCTCCGCTCATTTATGCTATGGGAGACGGAAACCATTCGCTTGCAACTGCTAAAGCATACTATGAAAATTTAAA
This sequence comes from Oscillospiraceae bacterium, assembly GCA_015068935.1. Taxonomy (GTDB): domain Bacteria; phylum Bacillota; class Clostridia; order UBA1381; family UBA9506; genus SIG437. The sequence goes on along the minus strand of SVJO01000007.1, from coordinate 8,099 downwards.
GACAGAAATCGGTGAAGATGCAGCTAAAAATTCACCTGCGCGTTTTGCACTTTGTGAACTTGTAAATCTCCACGACAAATCGCTTGAGTTTGAGGCAATCCACAGAGTTGTTTTTGGCGCATGCGGAAAAGCATTTATGGATGCCTTTGAAAAGGAATACAATGTAAAAAGAGATGAAGATGCTAAAGGTCAGAGCTTTATATTTGTATTTGACGGTAAAAAGCAAAAATTGACAGTTACAAATCCAAAAGAATTTCTGACTGTTGCAACAGTACAGAAATTTATGGATTCATATTTTGAAAAATGCGAAGGAGAAATTGACTATATCCATGGAGAAGATGTTGTTTTAAAGCTTTGTGAGGATAAAAACAACTTCGGTATTATATTTGATGCAATGGATAAATCAGATTTATATAAATCAGTTATAATTGACGGCGCGCTTCCCAGAAAAACATTCTCGATGGGTGAAGCATGCGACAAGAGATTCTATACAGAGGCGAGAAGAATAAAATAGTATTGACAAATAATATATTTTGTGCTAGTATAACTAAGACTTTATAAATAAAATTTAATTTGCGAATTCGAACATGCCATAAAAGACATGCTTTTGCATGTCTTTTATAATGTTTGCAAAACGGATATGTTCCATTTTGCACTAAAATTAATATTCAGGGGGAGAAAACCATGAGTACACTTTTATCAGTTTCTATAGCTTTGCTTGCAGGGCTTTTAATGACAAGACTTTTTAAACCGCTTAAATTACCGTCAGTTACGGCTTATCTTATTGCCGGAGTGTTGATTGGACCGTATTGTCTGGGAAAACTCGGCATAGGCGGGCTTGGTTTTGAGTCAATGGAGGCAGTTGAAGCTTTAGGAATAATTGCTGATGTTGCCCTTGGCTTTATTGCATTTTCCATAGGCAGTGAGTTCAGACTTTCCGAACTTAAAAAGACAGGCAAACAGGCAACTGTTATAGGAATAGTTCAGGCACTGGTTGCAACACTTTTTGTCGATGTTGCCCTTTTTGCTGTACATCTGATTATGCCTGATAAACTTTCTGTTCCGCAGCTTATTACACTGGGTGCAATAGCAACAGCGACAGCGCCTGCTGCAACACTTATGGTTGTGCGTCAGTTTAAGGCAAAAGGTCCGCTTACAAAGCTGTTACTTCCCATTGTAGCTTTAGACGATGCCGTAGGTTTAATTGTTTTTGCCGTTTCCTTCGGTATAGCTAAAACTCTTGTCTCTGGCCAGGTAGATATAGTTTCGATTATAGTAAATCCGATTGTTGAAATCATTTGCTCACTTGGATTAGGTGCGTTGATGGGTTGGATTTTAACACAGTTCGAAAAACTTTTCAACTCAAACACAAACAGATTAAATATGACGATTGCTTTTGTTCTGGCGACTGTTGCGCTTTCGATGATAAAATTTGAGGCGGGTCTAGTGCATATTGGATTTTCGTCACTTCTTGTATGTATGATGCTTGGTACAATATTCTGTAATATCTGTCCGCTTTCTGATGATTTGATGGGGGCTGCAGATAAATGGACATCTCCTGTTTTTGCGCTTTTCTTTGTTATCAGCGGTGCAGAGTTGGAACTCAGTGTGTTTGCAGATTGGGCAATTGTTGTAATCGGTGTTGTTTATATTCTTTTCCGCTCACTCGGAAAATATACTGGAACGTTTATCAGTTCAAAGGCTGTAGGATGCGAGCCGCAGATTTGTAAATATCTTGGAATTACTCTTCTTCCGCAGGCGGGTGTCGCGCTTGGAATGTGCGCAATAGCAGCAACCGCTCTCCCGGGAGATGGTCCGATGATAAGAAATATTACATTATTTGCAGTGCTTATTTATGAGCTTATAGGTCCGCTTCTTACTAAACTTGCACTTCAGGCTGCAGGAGAAATCAAGCCTATGTCAGATGACGTTAAGATGCGTCGTCAGACAAAACTGGAAGAGGTAAGGAATAAATCTGAAAATTAGATTGTATTAAAAATCCGACCTTTGACGGTCGGATTTTTAATAGGGAGTAAATAATTTATGCAAACTATAAAAGTAGATTTAAAAGCACCAATTGAATATATAAAAGCATTTTTAAAATGGGTATTTATTGCTTTAATTGTAGGCATAGCAGGCGGTGTAGCAGGAAGTTTATTTCATATTGCCATTGACATCGTCACAGAGTACAGGACAGAAAACACGTGGGTAATATACCTGCTTCCTTTAGGAGGTCTTTTAATTGCAGGCTTATATGCGTGCTTAAAAAGGTTAGGGGCACTTGACACAAACCGAATTCTGAAGGCTGTTAAAACGGAAAGTAATGTTCCGTTTGTTATAGCACCTCTTATTTTTGTAAGTACAGTTATAACCCACCTTGTGGGAGGCTCGGCAGGAAGAGAGGGAGCTGCACTTCAGCTCGGAGGAAGTATTGGTTATAACTTGGGAAAAATATTAAGGCTTAATAAAAAGGATTTGCATATTGTCGTGATGACGGGTATGAGCGCAGTGTTTGCAGCCCTTTTTGGCACACCTCTGACGGCGGCTATATTTGCATTGGAAGTTGTAAGTGTTGGTGTTAAATATTATTCAGGGCTTGTTCCCTGTATGATTGCGGCAATTGTCAGCTCGCAGTTAGCAATCCTTTTCGGTTTGCACCCTGTTCATTTTGATTTGGTGCAAAATTTCCCACTTTCTTCTGCAATGTTTGTAAAAGTTATGATTTTATCGCTCTTGTGCGGTCTTGTAAGTATATTATTTTGTGTAGCGATAAAAAAATGTGAGCACTATATGAGTAAGCTTATTCCAAATAGTTATTTGCGTGGTGCAATCGGAGGTGTTCTGATTATAGGGTTGACCCTTCTTTCAGGCGGATATGACTATAACGGTGCAGGAATGGACATTATAGGAGATGCTATCTGTGGCCTTGCAAGACCTGAGGCTTTTATGATAAAAATAATATTCACAGCAATTACCATTTCCGCAGGGTTTAAGGGCGGAGAGATTGTTCCTGCGTTTTTTGTAGGTTCAACCTTTGGTTGTTTAGCAGGCGCTATTTTGGGGATGGACCCTGGCTTTGCCGCCGCCATTGGTTTTGTCGCAGTTTTTTGCGGTGTGGTAAACTGCCCTATTGCTTCTATAATTCTTGCGCTTGAGGTTTTCGGTGCAGACAGTATTTTAATGTTTGCTCTTGCTTCCAGTATCAGCTACATGATGTCAGGAAGATTCAGTCTGTATAAGGAACAGAGAATTATATATTCTAAGATTGAAGACAGATTTACAGATGAAGAAACAATATAAATAAATATTTTTGAGCGTGCTGATTTTCAGTACGCTTTTTCTTGCATATAAGGGTAATATGGTGTATAATAAGTCTGATGATGCAAAACATATTAATTAATAGGAGTTTTATAATATCAGATGAAATATTTTATTGATAAAAAAATCAGAAAACCGGCGTACATTCAGCTATACGAACAGGTCAGGGAAGATATAGTAGAGGGGATATACCATTTTGGGAAGAAGCTTCCGTCAAAGAGGCTTGTTGCTGATGAGGTGGGAATAAGCACTGTGACCGTGGAGCATGCTTACGCCCTTTTGTGCGACGAAGGATATGTCGAGGCAAAAGAAAGAAGCGGTTACTTTGTGGCACTGAGGACCGATGATTTTTTTGCCGCTGCAACAAAAAATTCTGGTGTTTTCTTTGATTATGACGTATCGGCATCGGGAGACCGCTCGGGAGATATTTCATTTTCGGTACTTGCAAAGACAATGAGGAAGGTTTTAACAGATTACGGTGAGGCTATTATGGAAAGAGCACCTAATATGGGATGCCAGAAACTTTGTGTTGCCATTTCTGAGTATCTGGAAAGGAACAGAGGAATAAAATCGACTCCTGAGCAGATTGTAATAGGTTCAGGAGCAGAATATCTTTACGGACTTATTGTCGAGCTTTTGGGAAGAGAGCGAATTTATGGTCTTGAATCGCCGTCATATGAAAAGATAAGGCAGGTTTACTTATCATCGGGAGTGAGATGCGAGATGCTTTCACTTGGACCTGACGGAATTGATTCTCAGGAGCTTTTAAAAACATCAGCAGAAATTCTTCACATCACTCCGTATAGGAGCTTTCCGAGCGGTGTTACGGCAACGGCATCTAAAAGACATGAATATATAAGATGGGCAGATAAAACAGACCGTTACATAGTAGAAGACGACTTTGAGTCAGAGTTTTCCCTTTCGCATAAAGCAGAGGAAACACTTTTCTCGATTTCAGGGAGAGAAAATGTTATTTATTTAAATACATTTTCAAAAACAATTTCATCTTCCCTGAGAGTAGGCTATATGGTGTTGCCGAAACGTTTGCTCGGGCAATATAATGAAAGGCTTGGATTTTACTCATGCTCTGTGCCCACGTTTGAGCAATACGTTTTAGCTGAACTGATTTCAAGCGGGGATTTTGAGCGGCATATAAACAGAGTCAGGAGAAAGAGGAGGAAGGAATTAAAGAATTTATAACAATTTGATGAACTTTCAAAAAAACTATTGCCAAAATCTGCTTTTGAGGTTATAATATATGGTATAAAATGTGCTGTAGTTTGTGTTGCATATTGTAGCACTCTAAACTGCACCATGACAATTTATTCGGAGGTGTAAAACACATGAATCCAGCAACAACAGCTCCTGAAGCAGTGGCTCAGCCTGAGTGGCTCGCTTTAGTTATGCAGTTCCTGCCGTTTATTGTAATTATTGCAATATTCTATTTTCTTTTAATCAGACCTCAGAGAAAGAAAGAGAAAGAGACTCAGAATATGCTTTCTGCAATAAAAGTAGGGGACAAAATCACTACTATCGGCGGAATGGTTGGCACAATCACAAAAATTAAGGATGAAAAGGTTATGTTTGAAACAGGTCCTAAACAAGAGCCTCATCAGATTACGATTGAGCGTTGGGCTATCAAGTCTGTAGAGAAAAAAGTATCAGACGACGAATAATTCATAAATTACTCCTGAATTGAATAGGTTATATTAACGCTTTTCAATTCAGGAGGTAAAATTTATGTATAACGAAGATAAGAAGATGCAGACTTACGGTTTTTGGGATTCAGGTTTTGGCGGGCTGACTAAGGGGATTATAATTTCATTTGCCGTCACCCTGATTTTGCTCACAGCCGCGTCGCTCATCATTACATATACAGGGGTAAGCGAGAATGTAATTCCTGTAGTATCGCTTGCAAGTGCTGTGATAAGTATTGCTTTGGGAAGTATAGCATCAGCAAAGAAAGCTCTAAGCCGTGGATATTTAAACGGTGCTCTTTGCGGCGGGGTATATATAGCGGTTCTTTATATAATAGCTTCTTTGCTGAGTGAAAGAATTGATTTTACTGCCCACACTGCCGTGCTTTTTGCTATTGGCATAGTGGTCGGGGCTCTCGGGGGAATAATCGGAATTAACTCGGGAGGAAAGAGAAAACGATAGGCTTTAGCCTTGTGATAAATAATTAAATGGAGAGTGGATAAAATGAAACACATTAAAACTTTAAACAAAAAAACATTGAAACAGACAGCAAAAACAGGCGGTTGCGGTGAATGTCAGACATCATGTCAGTCAGCTTGCAAAACATCTTGCACAGTTGCAAACCAGAAGTGTGAAAGAGCATAAAAACGTGCTTTCGTGAAAACATGAATCGCAACAATGCAGCGTTTAGCTATCGGAGAGTCTAACTTTTTAAACCGCAATCAGTTCGCCTCTCCGATGGATAGACGTCTGCTTTGTTGCGTTTTTATCATATTAGAGAAATTTGCTTATTGCTATAAAAAGCTTTTTGTAAAACTTTTGTGCAAGGGAGCTTTTGAGAACAGGAAGGAAAGAAATGGTACACGTTTTTAAAATAGATGATACAAATATTGTTTTGGATGTTTATAGCGGCGCTGTGCATACTACTGATGATACTGCGGCTGAGATGCTTAAAGTTATGGGAGATAATCCCCCCAAAAGTGAGACTCTTCCCGAATACATAAAAGATGAACTGGGCGAAAAATTTAGCCTGGAGGCACTTTGTGAAGCATATGAGGATATTAAACAGTTGTATAAAGAGGACATGCTTTTTTCACAAGATTCATATGCTGATATTGCTGCAAACTGGAATAAAAAATCTGTCGTCAAGGCGATGTGTCTTCACATAACGCATGACTGCAATTTAAGATGTGAATACTGCTTTGCAGATACAGGGGCATACGGCGGTGAGCGCTCAGTGATGAGTGCTGAAGTCGGAAAAGCAGCTATTGATTATGTTATTAAAAATTCAGGGGCAAGAAAAAATATTGAAATAGATTTCTTTGGCGGTGAGCCGCTTATCAATTTTGATGTTGTTAAAGAGATTGTAGAGTATGCAAGAAAAGTCGAAAAGGATGCAGGAAAGAATTTCAGATTTACAATAACAACTAACGGTTTGCTGCTTGATGAAGAAAAGAAGAAATATATAAATGAAAACATGGTCAATATCGTTTTGAGTTTAGATGGCAGAAAAGAAATTAATGATAAAGTAAGAAAACGTGTTGACGGAAGCGGAAGCTATGATAAAATCTGCGACAAATTTATAGATATGGCAGAATCAAGAAATCAGGATAATTATTATGTTCGCGGAACATTTACAAGCTATAACCTTGATTTTGCAAAGGATGTTCTCCACCTTGCAGACCTCGGTTTTAAACAGATTTCTGTTGAGCCTGTTGTGGCAGATAAAAAGATGCCCTATGCACTTTTAGATGAAGACATCGAAAGAATAAATAAAGAGTATGAAGACCTTGCCGTTTTATATATAAAGAGGAAAAAAGAGGGAAAGGGATTTAACTTTTTCCACTTTATGATTGACTTAGACGGAGGCCCCTGTGTTGTTAAAAGATTATCGGGCTGCGGTGCGGGACATGAATATGTTGCTGTTGCACCAAACGGGGACATTTATCCGTGCCATCAGTTTGTGGGCATGGACGAAATGAAAATGGGTAATGTCAAAGAAGAAGGACTTGACAATGATATTAAAACAATGTTTGAAAAGTCCAACATATACACAAAGCCGTCATGTAAGGATTGCTTTGCAAAATTCTATTGCAGCGGCTCGTGCCCTGCTAACGCATATATATATAACGGTGATATAAATTCTCCCTTAGAGCTTACATGCAAACTCCAGAGAAAACGAGTAGAGTGTGCACTTTATTGTGCAGTAAAACAAGCTGAAATGGAAGGGAATAATGAGTAAATATAAACAAAAAAGTTAAAAGATTGGATTATTTTGTGTGTTTTGATATAATAATAAAGATTATGAAAACACAAAGCGGAGGAGTAAATGAATAATTTAGTCATGAAAAAGACGATGTGTCTGCCGACTGTGGCAGCCAGAGGTCTTGTTGTATTTCCAAATACTCTTATGCATTTTGATATGATAAGAGAAAAATCGATAGCCGCCTTAGAGACTGCTATGGCAAATGGACAGATTGTGTTTTTGTCCATGCAAAAAGATATAAGAATTGAAGAGCCGAAATTTAAGGATTTAGAGTCTGTTGGTACAATATGCCGTGTTAAGCAGGTTGTAAAACTTCCGAACGGGTTAGTCAGAGTATTGATTGAAGGTATTTCCAGAGCGCAGATTATAGAAATGCAGGAGGAAAAGCCATATTTGCGTGCGATTGTATCAGAACTCAGCTGTGATGACGAAGATGACGATGATATAAAATATGAAGCGCTACAAAGAAGAATTGTGGCAGAATTTCAAAAATATTCTGAGAATAATCAAAGGGTTAATCCTGACATGATTTTGCCTCTTGAAAACATGAAAAACTTTTCAGAATTTACGGATTCAGTTGCAGCTAATCTTCAGCTTAAAATCCAGGATAAGCAAGAACTTTTAAACTGTGTATGCTTAGAAGAACGTATGGAAATGCTTATTTCAATTCTTATAAGAGAAACAGAAATATTAGAATTTGATAAAGTTATAAATCAGAAAGTTAAGAAGAATATAGATAAAAACCAAAAAGAATATTTTCTTCGAGAACAGATGAAGGTTATAGAGGAAGAACTTGGCGATAAAGACGGAGTAGAGC
>SVJO01000040.1 GCA_015068935.1 Oscillospiraceae bacterium | reverse complement strand
TATAAAGATTTAAGCTGTTCTATCGGATACAATGAAAGTATTGGTCTCGTAGGCTCATCAGGCAGCGGTAAAAGTACATTTACAAAACTTATCATGCGCCTTTATGATGTCCAGAAGGGCGAGGTTAAAATTCATGGAAGAAATGTTAAAGACTATCATCTGCATGACCTGAGAATGTCTTTTGGAGTCGTGCCGCAAAATCCGTTTATTTTCCATGGTACAATTATGGATAACATCCGAATTGCACGTCCCGATTGTGAAAATATTGATATTATAAATGCTATGGAAATCGCTCATGTGCACGAATTTGTCAATGAACTTCCAAAGGGCTGGCACACAGTAATCGGTGACGGAGGTCTCAATCTTTCAGGCGGACAGAAACAGCGAATAGCAATTGCCCGAGCTGTTTTAGGAAACCCTGATATTCTGATATTTGACGAAGCTACTTCAGCTTTAGACAATATTTCCGAGCGTCATATTCAGCAGGCAATGGAAACACTTATGAAAGACCACACAGTTTTAATTGTTGCCCACAGACTTTCAACTATAAAAAACGTTGACAGAATCATGGTTTTTGACAAAGGAGAAATTGTCGAGCAAGGCTCCTTTGATGAGCTTGCGGCTATAGAAAACGGAATATTTGCAAAATTGCTTAACGATTAAAAATATAATAATAAAAAGGCGCTGTAGTAAAATAATTTCATTTTGCTACAGCGCCTTTTGGGGTGGACGAAAAATAGCACAGATTGGACAAACTGAGCTGACAATACCTATACATAGGTATTGTCAGGTTTCCCGAAGCTGTATGTGTATACAGCGAGAGGAGAAGTTTATTCAAAACACAAGGCGTTTTTTGACAGAAATTCGTCAAACGACGAATTTTAACATTAAGTTTTCCTTCATTTCACAATTTTTGTTTTAATTAAATGGCTTTATTATGCGATTTTCTCGCCTTGTGTGGTGTGTGCATTTTGCTACACCCTTTTTAGTCATATAAGCCTAGTTTATTATTCTTTCTCACCTTGATTAATTCTTTAAACATTTTTATACTATCAGTCACAACACTGATTTTTGAGCCATCATTATCATGGAAAAGCTCCACCTCAATACGCTCTGTTTTCATCTCATATTTGCTTGCAAGGAAGAAAATTTCTACATCAAATCCCCAACCTGTCAGCCTTGATTTTGAAAAAATCTTTTCTGCAGTTTCTTTCTTAAATCCTTTAAAACCGCATTGAGTATCGGTTGTATTTATTTTAAGCACAATATTAACCAAAAATGAAAATCCCTTTGAAATAACATTTCTGTACCACGGATATTTCTCCCCGTTTTTTATCTGCTTTCTTTTTCCTAAAACGGCATCTGCCCCTGTTTTTTCTAAAATATCAACTGCATGCTCTACGTTTTCTATAGGGTAAGGCATGTCCGCATCAGTAAAGAAAATATAGTCACCTATCGCATTTTCCACACCATATTTTACCGCTCCGCCTTTTCCTCTGTTTTTTTCATATGTAAGCACTTTAAGTCTTGGCATCTTTTCTTTATACATTTCTAAAACATCTACGGTTCTGTCCTTACTGCCATCATTTACCGCAACTATTTCAAAGTCTGAAAAGGTCCTGTTCATATACTCATAAAACACTTCTAAAGTTTTACCTATTCGCTTTTCTTCATTATATGCAGGAATTACAAGTGATATCATAAAAAACCCCCTATTGCAGCAATTAATATATATTTAAGAACGCATTTTGAAATACATAAAGCTTATTTTTTATATATTTTAAAATGCGTACGCGTGCACTATAGAGTGCACGCGTATAACTTATGTTTTTAATCTTATTTGTTCTTTAAGTTAAACCATGCATCAATACCTGGATACTGAGCATATTCGCCAAGTTCTTCCTCGATTCTAAGGAGCTGGTTATATTTTGCAACACGGTCTGTTCTTGAAGGTGCACCTGTTTTAATCTGACCTGAGTTTGTTGCAACTGCAATGTCAGCGATTGTAGCATCTTCTGTCTCACCGCTTCTGTGTGATGTTACAGCTGTGTAACCTGCACGGTTAGCCATCTCAATAGCTTCTAATGTTTCTGTTAAGCTGCCAATCTGGTTAACTTTGATAAGGATTGAGTTAGCAACACCAAGGTCAATACCTTTTTTAAGTCTTTCAGTATTTGTAACAAAGAGGTCGTCACCAACGAGCTGAATCTTATCACCGAGTTTGTCTGTGAGAATTTTCCAAGCATCCCAGTCTTCCTCAGCAACACCGTCTTCTAATGAGATAATCGGATATTTGTTTGCAAGGTCTTCCCAATATGCAACCATTTCGTCTCTTGTCTTGAAGATATCTGTCTTCCAGAAATAGTAACCGTCTTTGCCGATTTTCTTAGCTTCTTCATACATTTCTGTAGCAGCAGCATCAATAGCAATTCTAAAGTCGTCTCCCGGTTTGAAGCCAGCTTTTTCAACTGCCTCTAAGATAACCTGTATAGCTTCTTCGTCACTCTTTAAGTTAGGAGCAAATCCGCCTTCGTCACCAACAGCTGTGCTGTAGCCTTTAGATTTTAAAACGCTCTTTAAGTTGTGGAAAACTTCTGCACAGCTTCTTAATGCCTCTTTAAATGATTTAGCGCCAACAGGCATAATCATAAATTCCTGAATGTTAACAGAGTTATCTGCATGCTTACCGCCGTTTAAAATGTTCATCATCGGAACGGGGAGAATTCTTGTGTTACATCCGCCGATGTAGTTGTAAAGACTAACACCTAAAGCCTCAGATGCAGCTTTAGCACAAGCAAGTGAAACACCTAAGATAGCGTTTGCACCGAGTCTTCCTTTATTCGGTGTGCCATCTAAAGCAATCATTGTCTTGTCAATTTCAATCTGGTTTAATACGTTCATACCGATAATTGCTTCTGCAATCTCGCCATTTACGTTATCAACTGCATTTTCAACACCTTTTCCAAGGTATCTTGATTTGTCACCGTCACGAAGCTCTACTGCTTCAAAAGCACCTGTAGATGCACCTGACGGAACTGAAGCACGGCCAACATAGCCGTCCTCTGTAAATACTTCAACCTCTACTGTAGGATTACCTCTTGAGTCCAAGATTTCTCTTGCAACTACATCGATAATTTCAATGTACTGTTTCATTGTTTTTCCTCCTGTTTATTTAAATATTTTTTAAACTTTATTAATATAAAATTTACTGATTAAAACAGTGCTTTACCTGTCATTTCTTCAGGCTTTTCGGCACCTAAAATCTTAAGCATTGTAGGAGCGATGTCTGCTAAGCATCCTCCCTCTTTAAGCTCAACATCCTTTCCGCAAACTACAAACGGAACGGGATTTGTTGAGTGTGCAGTAAACGTTTCCTGCGTTTGTGGGTCTGTCATCTGGTCTGCGTTTCCGTGGTCAGCAGTAATAAGCATAATTCCATCTGCCTCTTTAACAGCAGCATAGACTCTGCCCACACATTCATCAACAGTCTCAACTGCTTTAATAGCGCAGTCCATAAAGCCTGTATGGCCAACCATGTCACAGTTTGCATAGTTTAATATGATAACATCATACGCCCCTGATTTAATTTTAGGAATTACCGCATCTGTTACCTCAAAAGCACTCATTTCAGGTTTTAAATCATATGTTGCAACCTTCGGTGAATTAATCAAAACTCTGTCCTCACCTTCTGAAACAGCTTCAACACCGCCATTAAAGAAGAATGTAACATGAGCATATTTTTCAGTCTCTGCAATCCTTAGCTGAGTCATACCCAGCTTACTTAAGTATTCTCCCAACGTATTATTAAGAGATTGCGGTTTAAATGCAACTGAAACATTGGGCATCGTCTTGTCATACTGAGTCATACAAACAAAGAAAACCTTTTTATAGTCTCTTTTAAAACCATCAAATTCAGGGTCAACAAAAACTCTTGTAATTTCCCTTGCTCTATCAGGTCTGAAGTTTGCAAAAATCACACTGTCTCCCTCTTCAATTTTGCCTATGGGAGCGCCGTTTTCACAAATAACGACAGGAACAACAAATTCATCTGTAACCTCGCCCAAATAAGACTGAGCTACAGCTTCTTCTGCATCCTCAGCTATTACGCCTTTTCCAAGAGAAAGAGCCTCATATGCTTTTTCAACACGGTCCCAGCGATTGTCTCTGTCCATTGCATAGTATCTTCCCATTACAGTCGCAATTTTACCGACACCGATTTTCTTAAGTTCTTCTGCTGCCTCACTTACAAAATCCTTGCCTGATGACGGAGGAACATCTCTTCCGTCCAGTATGCAGTGAAGATAAACTTTAGAAAGTCCTTCTCTTTTACAAAGCTCAAAAAGAGAATACATATGTGAATTATGACTATGGACACCGCCGTCTGACAACAGTCCCATAACATGAAGCGCAGAATTATTCTTTTTACAGTTTCTAACAGCCGCCTTAAACTCAGGATTTTCAAAGAAGTCCCCATCTTTGATAGCCTTTGTTATTCTTGTCAGCTCCTGATAAACAATTCTTCCTGCTCCAATATTTGTGTGACCTACTTCTGAATTGCCCATCTGACCATCGGGAAGACCCACTGCCATTCCGCTTGCATCTAAAAGTGTAAACGCATGCTCGCTGAAAATCTTGTCAAGGTTAGGGGTTTTAGCTGCTTTAACTGCATTTCCGTTTTCGGCAGAATTAATGCCGAATCCATCCATTATACATAATAAAAGTGGTTTTTTCATTAAAAACTCTCCAATTAACAATTACTTATAGTTTACTATACCTTCAAAATCGGCAGCCTTTAGGCTCGCACCGCCAACGAGACCACCGTCAATATCTCCTGCCTCAAAGAGTTCCTTTGAGTTTGCAGCTTTAACACTGCCTCCGTACTGAATTGTAATAACATCAGCAACGTCTTTTCCATAAATCTCGCAAACACAGTCACGAATAGCTTTGCAAACCTCCTGAGCCTGCTCAGTTGTAGCAGTTTTTCCTGTTCCAATCGCCCAAATAGGCTCATAAGCAATAATTGCCTTTTTGGCATTTTCAGAAGAAACACCTTTAAGAGCAATTTTTGTCTGCATCCTCACTAAATCATTTGTAATTCCCTGTTCGCGCTGCTCTAAACTTTCACCTACACAGATAATAGGTAAAAGTCCTTTTTCAAATGCTTTTAAAACCTTTAAATTAACTGTCTCATCAGTCTCAGCAAAATACTGGCGTCTCTCGCTATGACCTAATATAACATATTCTACACCTAAATCAAGGAGCATATCTGCACTTATCTCTCCAGTGAAAGCACCGCTTTCTTCATAAAACATATTCTGTGCGCCAACCTTGATGTTTGTGCCGTTTGCTGTCTCAGTTGCAGCAGCTAAGCAAGCAGCAGTCGGACAAACAATAACTGTATCATCTGTATTCTTAACGAGTGGAATAAGCTCCTCAATCAAAGCCTTTGTTTCAGACGGGGTCTTATTCATTTTCCAGTTTCCTGCGATAACCTTTTTTCTCATTACAAAAATTCCTTTCGCAAATCTTATTTATCATTTAAACATGCAACACCAGGAAGCTCTTTTCCCTCAAGAAATTCAAGGCTTGCTCCGCCGCCTGTTGAAATGTGTGACATGTCTTCAGCAAATCCAAGTGTATTAACAGCTGCAGCACTGTCACCACCGCCGATAACTGTTGTTGCATCTGTTTCTGCTAAAGCCTTGGCAACAGCAATTGTTCCCTTAGCTAAAATCGGATTTTCAAAAACACCCATAGGTCCGTTCCATACAACTGTTTTAGCATTTCTCACTTCCTCGGCATAAAGCTCTCTTGTCTTTTCGCCGATATCAAGCCCCATCATATCAGAAGGAATTTTTTCAACATCAACGTTTTCAACCTCAATTTGTGCATCAATCGGGTCAGGGAAAGTTTTAGAAATAACTGTATCAATAGGAAGTAAAAGTTTCTTTCCTAATTTTTCAGCTTTTTCCATCATTTCCTTACAGTAATCAATTTTCTCATCATCAACAAGTGATTTACCAATCTCTAAACCTTTTGCTTTAGCAAAGGTGTATGACATACCTCCGCCGATAATTAATGTATCGCATTTTTCGATTAAATTTGAGATAACATTTAATTTATCTGCAACTTTAGCTCCGCCTAAGATTGCAACAAATGGTCTTTCAGGATTTTCAACAGCTCCTCCTAAGAACTGAAGCTCTTTACCCATAAGATAACCCGAAACGCAAACATCAATATAATCTGTAACACCTGCTGTTGAGCAGTGAGCTCTGTGAGCACTGCCAAAAGCATCATTTACATAGACCTCTGCTAAACTTGCAAGTTCTTTAGAGAACGTCTCAATATTCTTTGTCTCTTCTTTTCTGTATCTTGTGTTTTCAAGTAAAACAACATCTCCGTCAGCCATTTTTTCTACTGCCGCTTTAGCATTCTCTCCTACTACACAGTCATCAGCAGCAAAAACTACCTCTTTTCCAAGATGCTCAGAAAGTCTCTTGGCAACAGGTGCTAAACTAAGAGCGGGAACAACCTCACCTTTGGGTTTACCCATATGCGAACAGAGAATTACCTTTCCGCCGTCAGCAACTAATTTCTTAATTGTAGGAAGTGCTCCTAAAATTCTTGTTTCATCTGTAATTTTTCCATCTTTAATCGGAACATTAAAGTCACATCTTACTAAAACTCTTTTACCCTTAACGCAAATATCGTCAACAGTTTTTTTAGCCATTTCTATTCACCTCTTAAAATTATTTTCATATAAGTAAACATTAACGTATATATTATATTAGATTTTGGCAAAAGTTGCAAGTATTATTTAGTTAAAATTTTATCAAATTAACAAAATATTTTTTCTTTTTGTTTAGATAAGTTTTACTAAAACAACATTTTTGTATATTATTTCCACTTTTATGAGAAAAATTCAGGTTGTTTTCCTTCCTTTTGGCAAATACTTCATTTAACTTTCAAAAAATCCATAAAAACGAGCCTGCATTTCCATTTTAGTATAAACATATATAAAAAATTAAATATATTTTGAGGAGTTTCAAAGGAGTGCCACTTGACAAAAAAACTATTTTATTGTAGAATGAATTAATGATGATATGTACCCAAATGATTAAATTGGCAAGAATCTAAATTAAGAAAATCCAGTGATCCATATAGAATCAAATAGTATCAGTTAAATTTAATTCTCAAAGGTTTCCTTGGATATATTTTTTTAATATAAGTTTATAAAATCAGGAGAAGTATCGAAGTGGTCATAACGGGGCGCACTCGAAATCATTCGAAATATTGTGCCGTTCTGACCATCAGAACTGCTCGTAAACCCCGATAAAATAAGGGTTTTTGAAAATTTGACAATTTAAT
>SVJO01000039.1 GCA_015068935.1 Oscillospiraceae bacterium | reverse complement strand
GTATGTATCAGATATACACCAAATGCAAGCGGAGAGAAAAATGATATTACTTTTTTAAAACCCTCTTTAAATTTCAGCTGTGAAAATAAAACAAGCAGTGCGACTGCACTTATAAGTACAGTAGGCGATGTATATGTAAGCAAAAAAGTGTATTTGTTTATTCCATCTAAAAATGTACTTGCATATGTTATGAAAATACATATAATAAAAATCACAAATGCAGTTTTCTTATTTATTTTTCTCTCAGATTCTGTAATTTTAATGCAACCGCCAAAAAGATACAAGGCGCAAAGCCATATCATTGAGTACCCCCAAGCTGATTTAAACACGTCTTTTTGGAAAACGCAAGGAATTACGGATAAAACCATAATTATAGTAATAATAAGCGTTTTTGCCTCTCTTTTACTTAGTGATAGTATCATTTTATTTAAAAAAGGTGCAAAGAAATACATACCGAAATATGCCGTAAAGTACCAGTAACTCTCATTTGATACAGGAAGAAAGGCATTTAAAAAACTTCTCATGCCAATTTTATCAGAACTCAGAAAATAAAACACAGAAGTCATAGCCACGGTATAAAAAATCACCTGCAAATATAGCTGCATTAAACTTGAGTGTCTGTGCTTTGAATATACTCCAACATATCCCGAAACGAGAGCATAACAATTCACTGCTCCGTATGCTGTTGTGACAAGAAATCTTGCAATCAAATGGTTAACAACATTTCCGGCTGTTGCATTTAAAACTCCACCCTGATTTATAACATGGAGCAAAACAATCATCATCATTGCAAAAATGCGCAAAAGGTCAATTCCATAGTTTCTTTCTGTTTTAGCTTTTTCCATATTCTCCCCCCTGACTCATCTTTTACCATTATATCAGTTAATTTTAAAAAAATAAAGAATAATTTTAAAAGGCATAAAGAAAAGCCTTGCTGAGCAAGGCTTTTCTGAAAATCATTATAAACAACTTTATTTCCAGTTGAGAACTTCCCAATCAGCAGGCGGCTCGCCGAGGTCAGGTACATCAATTGTCTTTCCGCCTGAAATTGCAGACTGATGTGCTAAAAGTCCCGGTATGTTCCATCTTGCAACCTGCCAAATGTTTGTTGGTGAAAGCTTTCCTGTCTGGTATGCACGGCAGAAATCATCTATGAGGAAATGGTGAGTTCCGTTATGGGCATTATGGATTCCCTCAAATTCTTTGGGAAGTCTTTCAACAGGCTGAATAGGAGCAGTTTCCGTAAAGCCTGCTGCCTCTGAAATAGCCTGAATTGCTTCATCATAGTTTTCACAGATTTTTTCATAAATTGATTTTGGCTGAAGTTTATGTGTTACATCTATCATATTCACTTTGTGAGAGTCTTCTTCCTTCCATGTTGCAAGATGGTGTCTTGCAACAGAGAACTCGTATCCGCCGTCTGTTCCATAAAACTGGGAAATATATGTTTCAGGAGATTTCCAACCCACACAACGATTTTCACTAATTCTACAAATACCCCCGTTAGAAAGCTCTAAAAGCATTGAAGTATTTGCAAAAGGATTGTTATATAGGTTTTGTCTGTCTGTTCCGTAAATGTCTGTTCTGGGACTTCCCGCAAAACCAAAAGCAACCACTTTTTTAGCATAAACACCAGGCATTGCACTAAGCACCATAGATGTTGAATGAGTTGGATAGAACATAGGCGGAATTCCTGCAAATTTCTTCCAGTCCTCTCCGCCTGAACTGCGAAAACTCTGCTCCATATTACGTATATCGTGATTATATTGAGCTTCACCGTATGTAAATTTACCAAATGTACCTTTAGCAAATTCCTCTCTGCAGAAAATTGCAGGTGCACGGTAAAAGCCTGTTTCACCCATAGAATATGTAAGACGGGTTTTTCTGACAAGCTCCTCAATTTCCCTGATTTCATCAATACTGATTGAGCAAGGAACTGCGCTATAGACATGCTTTCCTGCTTTTAGAGCCTGAATAACCATCTCGCCGTGCTTAAATCGTTGTGTAAAAATTGCAACAGAATTGACCTTATCTGATGAGAGAGCTTCTTCAAAGCTTGAAATAATCTCAACATCGTAATCCTTTGAATATTGTTCTGCACGCTCAGCTATGAGGTCACAAACATAAACCTTTTCCACAAACGGATGAGCTTTAAACAATTTAACAAAGTTTTTTGCAAATCTGCCGCAGCCGATGACTGCAATTTTAATTTTTTCTTTATTGGCGGACATTTTAACATCTTCCTTTCTTTTTTTAATTATATATCACTTCCATGTTTTTAAAATTGGGTTCACTTCTTGCTCGTGAAATCCCACTCTTTTTCTCTTTTCAAGGTTTCAAACTGCTTCATGTCAAGATGCCAGTCTTCACCTTCGCGAAACTTTTTCTTGAACTTTTTGCCGAGCAAACCTTTTTCTTCAAGATGAATATAACACGCTCTGTCGCAAGCTCTTCCGCAGATTGATGTGCGATAAAAATGCTTTGCCGGTGGGTAGAAATATGTGTTATTTATGATTTCTTTAGCGCTTTTTTCATCCACCTTGGCTTTTCCTGTGATTATGTCCATTCTGTTGTCGAAGCCTATGTAGGCATCAGGCGGCATAAACGGATTTTTGCTTCCGTTTGCTCCGTTATAATAAACTGCGCACTGCCACGGATCAAGCGTTCCGTCTTCTTCAATTGCATGACCCGGACACGCCTTTACACACTCCATGCATTTATCGCAAAGATTGTACTTCTCCTTTGGCGTCGGTTCGATTTCAGCATCTGTCAGGATGAAACACCAACGAATAAACGGGCCGTAGTCTTTATTTATTATTCTTCCGCCCACACCTTTTTCTCCGATGCCGCATATTTCAGCAGCTTTTTCAAAATCCATCTGATTTTCTGCAGCTATTCCGCGGAAAATATCAGAATAATCAACCTCGGGATTTGTGCTGTTTTTCTCCTCCATAATGAGCTGATGACGACGCTGAGGAATTGCGATAAAGCCTTCTGCTTCTATCACAGAAGAAACGCGGAGCATAGCAAAAGGCATGACTGTTTCTTCTAAATTTTCAACGCCCATTGTTGTGTATTGATAGTAAACCGTGCCTTCTTCAACGCCCCTGTAAAGACCTCGGAGCACACGGAAGCCAAGGGCTATGACAGTTTTGACTTCAGGATAGATTTTAAATATGGCATCATCTTCAGAAAAGCTCGAAGCTGAAGTGAATGTCACAACATCAGCATCATATTTTTCTGCACATTTGATAACAGCTTCTCTCATTTCCTCACCTCCCTCAAATGTTTATCGCACGCAAGCTCACATTTTTTGCCGCAAAGACATGGCACATAGCCAAAATGAGTCTCAGGCAAAAAGCGCAAATCAGGATAAAGCTCTCTTGCGCTGTTTCTGTCAAAGCGCTTTTCACCATTTATGATTGCTTCTCTTTCAGGATTATCCTTCAAAAACTCATCTGTCATAAATGGGTTTGACTTATGAGCTCCTCTGTAATATACGCTGCACTGCCAAGTGTCAAGTCCGTCAGCTGACACCGCTTTTCCGGGGCAGGCTTTAATACATTCTCCGCATCCGTCACAGATTTCTCCTTCAAACGGCTTATCGAGTTCTAAAGGAGCGTCTGTGACTATGTAAACAAATCTCAAAAATGTGCCATAGTCGGGCGTGATGATTTTTCCGTGAAGCCCCACTTTTCCGAGACCACACACTTCAGCTGCACGCTCTGTGTCTATTATGACCTCAGGAGCAGGCTTTTTCCCATCAACTGAAGAAGAAAATTTAAGCTCATAAACATTCTTAACTTCAGGGTTTGTGCTCATATCTCCGTTCACTCTCATCCCCGGCACATTTCTCTGAAGACAAGCGTCATATCCTTCGTTTTCTATCATTGCCCCTAACTTTAAGAGGAAAATCTCTGCAAATGTCTCGTCAATATATTTCACACCAAGACTCGTGTATGTATAATATTGGGTTTTTGATTCCATCGTTTTATAAAATCCCTTTGGCACGGGCAGAGCACAACCGATTATGCACTTTGCATTTGGCAATATGCTTAAGGGATTGTGCTCAGGTTTAACACCTTCAAAAAGCTTGATGTCACCAATTCCGCAAAGCACAGCTCCAAGTTCTTTTGCTTTTTCCTTTATCATTTCAGCAGTTATCATTAAAGCACCTTCCTTTCCGTATCTTCACACACTACATCAGCATTTTCTGCCGCTATCAAAACAGCGTCTCTGCTCAAAACAAGCGAATGCCATGTGGCTTTTTCGACAACATAAATCTTATTTTTCATCAAACTGATTTCTTCGCGTCTGTCGTTTTCATCTACAGCCAAAAGCGTCGCCTTACCTTCTATCAGCACAAACGCCTCGTCAGTTGTCATATGTCGCGCAATTTTCATCTGATTTTTAGCATCATACTGCTCGTCATATGTGACTATTGCCATCTGCCAACCTTCAGATTTCATCACAATGTTAAATCCGGCTTTTTCCTTGGCATATTCCTTTATCATCTGTCAAGCCTCCATGCCTTTTTGGTGCGCAGGGGCTCTTTGAATCTGCCTTCCATACAACCGCCTTTTTTCTCAAGCATAGACACGCATGCTCTTATACAGCCACCGCATTTTGCCATGTTATACCCCACCCAACTCGGGAAATATTTTTCTAAGGCACCATAAACCTTCATAATCTCTTTTTCGTTTGCAACATCTGTCACGCCTTCAAGAAGGTCTAAAGCCCCTCCTTCATTTTCGTCAAAAACCTCTTTCGGCACAAACGGATTATAATATCTGCCACCGTGAGTGTAAAAAGCATAGCATCTCCACATATCAATATCGCCCCACTCACATGTTTTTCCGTCAATGTCGATGCTGATTGTTTTGCCTGAATTCATTTCAGGTATGCATCCGCCGGGGCATTCTCTGACACACGCACCGCATTTTCTGCACAAAGGCTCTCCATTATACATTTCGTCATAAACATCAAATTCTGCATCTGTAAAAATGAATGCCACTCTTTGAAGCGGACCAAATTCAGGCGTTAAGAGCATTTTGCTCCAGCCAATCTCACCGAGACCGCAAGCAACAGCCGCAATTCTGAATTGGAACTGCAAATCTGGCGGAATTTTTCCTTCCCCTGCCTCACGGGTAAACTGAACGCTTCTGTGGTGCGCAGTCTTTCCTTTTGCATGTTTACTGACTTCAATCTGCTCTTCAGGAGAAAGGGAATTCCCCGGGCTTCCGTCCATGTCGGACACGATTCCTCTTGCCCCTGTATTTCTATAGATAAATGCCTCATAGCCTTCGTCTTCAATAGCTCTGCCCACATGGTGAAGCACAGCCGGGGCATAGATTTCATTTATTCCGCCATATGCCATTGATGGATATTGATAAAACTGCGTCCCTTCTTCAATCCCCCTCTGAACCCCTCTCGGAATTCTGAACACAAAGCCTATGCAGCTTTTGACATTTGGGAAAAGAAACTTAGGATTCATTTCTTTTGGTGCGCCATTCCAGCGGGAAATGGGCGCGATACCGCAGCTGTCGGCTCCCGCCTCAAGAGCTGCTTTTTTAATCATTTCACTTGATAACATACTTTATCCTCCACATTAATTAATGCCTTTTCTATGTTTATATATTTTAGCTCATCATCATCTGCCACCGCTTCAATGCGGCTGTTTTCAACAAACTTCGGATAAATTGCCACTGTGTGATTAGGCTCTAAAAGGTCGAAAACACTGCC
Organism: Oscillospiraceae bacterium; assembly: GCA_015068935.1. GTDB lineage: Bacteria > Bacillota > Clostridia > UBA1381 > UBA9506 > SIG437. The sequence goes on along the minus strand of SVJO01000039.1, from coordinate 1,732 downwards.
TATGTGCTTTTTATTATCTATGTATGCCTTCATCACCATCACAGGATTAGCATTAACCCTTGTCGCAAGCTTCACAGAAGAAAAAAGCTTTTCATAAAGATAGATGTCTTCAGGTCTTACGAACCCTGTGTTGTCAAAAAGGGTGCTGAGCTTGCCGGGCTTTTTAAGATATTCATGGCAAACCCCCGAAAATTCATATCCATTATCCATTTTTGAAATCTCGCTTTCGTGAGAAACGAGATTGTCGTGGAAACCATGCGCTGAGCAATTGTTTAAACAACCGCTGTTTGCAAGCATATAAAGCTTTTTGCCGTTTTCGTCACACCACGTCTTTAATTCCCTGATTTTTTTGAAATTGCGGTTATATTCGCGCTTTAAATAAAAACTGTCAAAAAAATCTTCAACATAGTCCATGCCTTCTACGCTTCCTATTCCCATGTTTACAGATGCACGGACATCTAGCGCGTGAAAATTAGTTTTTATAAATTTTGCAATGAGCGGAGAGGTTGTTGTTACGGATTTTAAGATGTAATTATTTAAAACATAATCAACCGTGTCGCCCACCTTCTGAAAAAAAGCTCTCGACTGGCTATCCTTTCCGTAGCAAGTGGCATTCAAAAGCAGATTAAGTGAAATCTTCTCTTCTGTCAGCTTTTTTAGGTCCTCCATTTGCTTTTCAAGCGCTTCCCATTCAGTCATATCTGCTCTCTTTAACTGATTATTACGTCCATTCGGGAAATCTCCCCATGAAAAATAAACCTCTGAAATATTTTCTTTTCTTTCTATTATATTTTTAATTAAATAGTCATCTTGGAACAGTTGATAACCGACTGCAAATCTCATCACTCATCCTCCACTAACTTTTTTCATCTTGACTATATCATATTTATTAACTATAATGTATAATATAAACAATAAAAAATATAACAAAACAAAGGAGTATAAATATGAAATTGTCTTATCTCAATCCTCACATCAGACATGCGAGACTTCATGAAACAGCCCTTAAAATGCAGACGGAACTGAGCATCTGCTATGATTGCAGACTGTTTTATTTTGATAATATTTCAGGCTCCATTATTATAAAAAACGAAGAATATGAAATTACAAATAAAACAGCAGTTTTTCTGCCGCCTGAAACTGAATATAAGCTTAATTTATCATTCGGAAGAAACCCTTCCTTTATCGTGTTCAATTTCGACTTGACAAATGAGAATGAACATATTGAAAACTCCATCGGAACAGCAACTAAAAGTAATTTCAACAAGTCACTTGTTCCCGCCTACGAAATGCCTAATGAGTTTAATCTCCCGATAATTCACAACCTTGCCCATATTAAGCGCATGCTCATTCAATGTACAAACTGTTTTATTATAAAAAATGATTTTTACAGAGAAAATGCTTCTGCGCTTTTAAAGTTATGTCTTCTCGAATTGTTAAAAGACAATTTAAAAATTGTTCATTCACAGTTGTGTAAGGATGTACTTGCATATATTCACGAAAACTATGCGTTATCCACACTGACAAACGAGGACATTGCCGCAAATTTCAACTATCACCCATATCATCTCAGTAACATAATTAAAAATGAGACAGGAAAGACTCTCCATCAGTTTTTAATATATTATCGTTTGAGGCAGGCTAAAGACCTTTTACTAACCACAAAATATGGCATTAATGAAATTGCATGGAAATGCGGTTTTGGCTCTTCGGCATATTTTACAAAAATTTT
>SVJO01000038.1 GCA_015068935.1 Oscillospiraceae bacterium | reverse complement strand
GTGACAGGAAATCTGGGTGGACCGATTTTGTGCCTGGTTGGACCTCCCGGTGTAGGTAAGACCTCTATAGCTAAATCTATAGCAGAAAGTCTCGGCAAAAAATATGTGAGAATATCTCTTGGCGGCGTGCGTGATGAGGCCGAAATAAGAGGACACAGAAAAACGTATATAGGTGCGATGCCGGGAAGAATCATAAATGCACTGAAAACTGCAGGCTCGAAAAATCCTCTTATGTTGTTTGATGAAATTGATAAAATGAACTCCGATTATCATGGAGACCCTGCTGCTGCAATGCTTGAGGTTTTGGACAGTGAGCAGAACAGAAATTTCAGAGACCATTATATTGAGCATGAGTTTGATTTGTCAAATGTGCTTTTTATTGCGACTGCAAACTCTTTGGAAACAGTTCCGAGGCCACTTCTTGACAGAATGGAGATTGTAGAAATATCGGGCTACACCGCAGAAGAAAAGTTTAAAATAGCAAAAAAACATCTTCTGCCAAAACAGATGAAAGAGCATGGTCTGAAAAAATCAAACTTGGGGATAACAGACGGAGCACTCCATGATGTTGTAAGTTTTTATACACGTGAGGCAGGAGTTAGAAACCTAGAACGTAAAATAGCTGAAATATGCAGGAAAGTAGCAGTTAATGTTGCTCAGGATACAGATGTTAAAGTAAATGTTAACCAGAGAAATCTTGAAACATTCCTTGGCAAGAGAAAATACGAGCAGGAAAAGGTTTCGTCAAAAGATGAAGTCGGTGTTGTTACAGGACTTGCGTGGACTCAGGTCGGCGGAGACACATTGAGTGTTGAGGTCAATATTATGCCCGGAAGCGGAAAGACAGAACTGACAGGTCAGCTCGGTGATGTAATGCAGGAGTCTGCAAAAACTGCCGTAAGCTATGTGAGAGCAAATTCTGATATATTGAAGGTAGAAAACAAGGAATTCTATAAAGACAGCGACATTCATATTCACGTGCCCGAGGGGGCAACGCCAAAAGATGGCCCGTCGGCGGGAATAACGATTGCAACGGCCCTTGTTTCGGCGCTCAGTAAAAGGGCGGTAAAACATGATGTTGCAATGACGGGCGAGGTGACCTTGAGGGGAAGAGTTCTCCCTATAGGAGGTCTTAGGGAAAAGACTCTTGCGGCATATACAGCAGGAGTAAAAACTGTTATAATTCCTGCAGGAAATAAAAAGGATATTGATGATTTAGAAGATGTAGTAAAAGAAAATGTCCGTATCATCACTGCTGAGAGCATGAATGATGTATTAAATGAGGCTATTGTTGATTAACTGATTGTGAGGGGAAATACATGGCGAAAATAGCTGTATTAATGCTTAATCCTTCAGTTGACATAATGCTGGAGTTTGACGAGTTTATAAAGACAAAAACAAACAGAGTAAAAGAGAGCATCCGGCATATGGGAGGAAAAGGTCTGAATGTTTCCCTTGTAGCGAGGTCATTTGGACTTTCTGTCTGTGCAACGGGTTTTATTGGCAGAGATGAAGAGGCTGAGCTTGCGGGCATGCTTAAAGAAGCAGATATAGAAAATGAATTTGTCGTTATTGAAGGCGTGACACGTACAAACTTTAAGCTCTTAGATAAAAAGGAAGGCTCAGTGACGGAGGTAAACGGTCAGGGGTTTAACATTAATAAACAAAAGCAGGCTGAACTTGAAAAAGTTTTAGATAAGTGTCTTAGAGACGTTGATATTTTGGTTTTGACGGGAAGCCTGCCTGAAGGAATAGATGTAGATTTCTATGCTAAATGTATTGATAAGGCAAATGAAAAAGGCATCAAAACGGTTTTAGATGCAAGCGGTGAGCCCTTAAAACTAGCTCTCTTAAAAAAACCATATGCAATAAAGCCTAATATTGACGAACTTTCAGAACTTGCAGGCAGACCCCTTAACAATGATGCTCAAATAACTGAAATGATTAAGAAACTTTTATCAGACGGAACAAGCATGATAACAGTTTCCATGGGAGAAAAGGGCGCTTTTTTTGCAAAAGACGGAAAGATTGTGCGCGCAAAAGCATTTGATATTAACTTTAAAAGCGCTGTAGGAGCAGGGGACTCGATGGTTGGCGCAATCTGTTATTCGATAGCAAACGGTGAGACTCTTGAAAGAACGGCGCGCCTTGGGACAAGTGCAGGCTGTATTACAACATCAAAACCTGCAACAAATCTTTGCAGTGCAAGAGAGGTGCTTGCAAATGAAGAGAGAGTTGAAATTCTGGAGATGGTAATATGAAAATCAATACAAATAAAACAAAACTTTTAATATCTGCAGTAAAAAAAGAGCAGTACCCTGCAACTGCTATCCCGGAGATAGCCTTAGTAGGCAGGTCAAATGTGGGCAAATCTTCAATGATTAATAAGGTTCTAAACAGACGCAATTTCGCCCATGTCAGTGCCACTCCGGGCAAAACAGCTACTATTAATTTTTATGAAATCGATGAGAAATTAATGCTTGTGGACCTTCCGGGTTATGGCTATGCAACAAGGTCAAAATCAGAAATTACAAAATGGGGGCAAATGATTGATGAATATTTAAACACGAGAGCGCAGCTGATGCAGGTTGTGCTTTTGGTTGATTCTCGTCATAAGCCCACAGAACATGATAAAATGATGCTTGACTGGGTGCGATACAGGTCAGATTATGCTGTTGTCTTTGCCACTAAAACAGACAAGCTTTCTAAAGCACAGCTTGAAAAAAATCTTGATGTAATTATAGATACACTCAGGCTTCAAGAGGGAGATGTTTTAATACCGTTTACAACAAAAAATCAAGAGGGTGCAGAAAATTTCTGGGAATACATATATGGGTGTGTAATAGAAGAATAAAAGCAGACCCGAATTTATTACGTTTGTGTTTAAAGGCGTGTTGCCTTGAAAATAGTCTTATATAAGAAAGGATAGTTGAAAAATGGAAAAGATACTTAAGCTCCTTGAAAGGGATGCCACACTTACACCGGAAACAATAGCGGTTATGCTTGGAATTGATGAAGCCGCCGTAAAAGCCGCCATAGATGAATATAAAAAAGAGGGCGTTATAATAGGCGCCAAGACTGTTATTAACTGGGAAAAAACACCTGATGAGGTTGTTTCTGCAATTATAGAGCTTAAGGTAACTCCGCAGAGGGGCGAGGGATATGATAAAATCGCTTCCAACATCTATCAGTATGAAGAAGTCTCAGACCTTTATTTAATGTCAGGAGCTTATGACCTCTGCGTTAAGGTTGAAGGAAAGACTATGAAAGAGGTTGCACTTTTTGTTTCCGAAAAGCTTGCAACTATTGATGAAGTTATAAGCACATCAACCCACTTTGTACTTAAAAATTATAAAGTTAGCGGAATGGTTGTTGATACCAAAAAAGAAGATATCAGGGAGGTTATCAGTATATGAATTTTGAAAACCTGGTGTCTGAACGTGCTAAGTCGATTAAACCATCAGGCATCCGCAAATTCTTTGATATAGTAAGCGAGATGAAGGATGCAATATCACTAGGTGTTGGTGAGCCTGACTTTGTAACGCCGTGGCATATTAGGAGCGAAGGAGTGTATTCTCTTGAAAAGGGAAGAACATATTATACTTCAAATGCAGGACTCATTGAGCTGAGACGCGAGATTGCGAATTATATGGAAAGAAGATATGGGCTTTCCTACAGACCCGAGGATCAGGCAATAGTGACGGTCGGAGGCAGTGAGGCGATAGATTTATGTATCAGGGCCTTAGTTAATCCAGGGGATGAGGTTTTGGTGCCTGAGCCGAGCTTTGTGTGCTATAAACCGTGCGCAGAGCTTGCGGGGGGAAAAGCTGTACCGATTGTGACAAAAGCAGAAAATAATTTTAAGCTGACGGCTGATGAATTAAAAGCAGCTATAACACCAAAAACAAAGCTATTGGTGTTGCCTTTCCCCAATAATCCCACCGGCGGAATTATGACAAGGGAAGATTTGGAGGAAATAGCAAAGGTTTTAGAAAATACTAATATTATTGTTTTATCTGATGAGATTTATGGAGAACTGACATACGGAAGAAAGCATGTATCTATTGCAAATATTTCCTCAATGAAGGATAGAACAGTAATTGTTAATGGTTTTTCAAAAACATATGCTATGACAGGTTGGAGACTTGGGTTTGCAGTCGGACCCAAAGAGATTATTGAGATAATGACAAAAATTCATCAGTATGCTATAATGTCTTCTCCTACAACGAGCCAGTATGCAGCTATTGAAGCTTTAAAAAATGGCGATGAAGATATAGAAAGAATGAGAGAAGAGTATAACTACAGAAGACGAGTAATCGTAGATGGATTTAGAAAAATGGGGCTTTCATGCTTTGAACCTGAGGGAGCATTCTATGTATTCCCATCTATAGGTTCGACAGGGCTTTCGTCAGAGGAATTTTCAGAAAAACTTTTATATTCACAGAAAGTTGCTGTTGTTCCTGGAAATGCTTTCGGAGAGAGCGGAGAAGGGTTTATACGTTGTTCTTATGCTTACAGTATAGAAAATATAAAGGAAGCGCTTGATAGAATAGATAAATTTGTAAATAAAAAATAAAATGTAAGAGAGTCAGACTTTGCTGACTCTCTTAAAAATAGAGGGAGCATAGAGCTTATGGCGATGAATATAGTGCTTGTAGAGCCTGAAATTCCGCAGAATACAGGAAATATAGCGAGGACATGCAAGGCGACGGGAAGTGTGCTTCATATTGTAAAACCAATGGGATTTGCAATTGATGATAAAAAACTTAAACGTGCAGGACTTGATTACTGGTATGAGCTTGATATAAGATATTACGAAAACATTTCTGATTTTTTTGAGAAAACAAAGGGCGGTAACTATTATTTCTGTTCTACAAAATCAAAGCATACATATTGTGAAGTCAGCTTCTCTGATGGGGACTATCTTGTTTTCGGAAAAGAGACAAGAGGATTAAATGAAACTCTTTTAAAGGAAAATTATGAAAAATGTATTCGTATTCCTATGACGGAAGATGCGCGTTCGTTAAACCTCTCAAATTCTGTTGCAATAGTGCTTTATGAGGCGCTTAGGCAGATTGGTTTTAAAGGGCTTTGGACAGAAGGTGAACTCTCGGGCAGAGAGGAGCCTGACCTTTTATGAAAATAGAAGAAAGAGAAAATTCTGTTTTTTTGGAGGGTGTTAAGGATTTTGAGCCTGTGCATATTTTTGACTGCGGTCAATGCTTTAGATGGGATGTGTCAGAAGACGGAAGCTATACAGGAGTTGCAGGCGGAAAAGCTGTTAACATTTCAAAAAACGGTGACTGTGTGACAATTAAAAATACAACGAAGGCAGAATTTGAAGAGTTTTGGTCAAAATATTTGGATTTAGACTTTGATTATGGCGAACTAAAAAAAACACTTTCTGAAGATGAAGTGCTTGCGCAGGCAATTAAAAGCGGTGAGGGTATAAGAATTTTAAATCAGGATTTGTGGGAATGCATTATTTCATTTATTATTTCTGCAAATAATAATATACCGAGAATAAAGAGAATTATTAAAATTTTTTGCGAGCGGTTTGGTGATGAAATCAATTTCGGCGGTGAAAAATTATATACATTTCCTAGCGCTGAAAAGTTATCGGGGATAACAATTCAGGACATAAAATCTCTTCGCGCAGGATACAGGGATAAGTATCTGATTGATGCAATAGAGAAGGTAAACAGAAAAGAAATTGATCTAAAATTCATTAAAGAAGCACCATATAATGAAGCCAAGAAGGAGATAATGAAAATTAAGGGAATCGGAAATAAGGTAGCTGATTGCATACTCCTTTTTGGAGCAGGGAAGAAGAATGCTTTTCCTGTTGATGTGTGGATAAAACGTGTTATGGAAACACTATATAAAGACCAGATGAGGGATATGGATATTTCATCTTTTGTCAAGGAAAGATTTGGTGAATATGGAGGATATGCACAGCAATATCTGTTTTATCATATGAGAGTAATATCAAAATGATTAAGGCTTGAGTGTTTTTAATATTATACAGACTAAAACTCTCTGTTCGTGTAGATTAAAAGAAAACAAAGAGCAAATATTAGGTAGTGAGCATTTACAATTAAATTGGTAATTGTTTGATTTTTTGTAAAAATATTAAACAAAAAGGCTTGACTTTCAAATGAGTATTGATTATAATATACATTATAAAGTACGATTAAATTGGAAGCGGGGGCTTTGTAATGTACAGATATTGGAGTTATGAAGATAAAAGTGAGAATTTTGCCAAGAGACTCAAAAAGCTCAGAAGTGCAGAAGGGATTACGCAGGGACAATTAGCAGAAGCACTATGTATTTCAAGAAGCTGTATATCAAATTACGAGAATAAGACAAGATATCCCGACTATGAAACAATAAAACAAATGGCGGATTATTTTGGTGTTTTCGTCGATTATCTTGTGGGAACATCTGACAGCATAGAAGTACCAATAAAAAAGGAAAACATAAAAGATTATGATGATATTTTAAAGAGGGTATCGTCTTCGGGTGACAAAATTGATTTGTCGGGAATTCCGCTTAACAAAAAACTTGCAATTATAGAATTTTCAGATTATGTGATAAATTCAGGAAGAAAATAGATATAGTGATTCAGTAAGACTTATACATACATAAGATTTATATAAAGATAAAATTTAAGGGAATAAGAGAAAAGGAGCTATAGCAAAATGAAATCATTTTGCTATAGCTCCTTTTGGGGTGGAAGAAAAAGCAGATATGCCCAAATAGCATATCTGCTTTTTTACTTTCGCGTTCAAAATAGATGTAATTATATTTCATAGAATTATCATTTGCATTTATTTTTAGATTTATTATACTTAAATATTAAATAAGGAAGTAGCATTAATCTCCATATAAAAGATATAATATTGTAAATAATTTTAATTGGCAGAATAAAATATCTGAATTTATGAATATACTCCTTGAGTTCCATAATAATTACAGGCTTTAATTCTCCACAACCTTCGCATAAATCTAAATCTTTCGATATAATATATTTTCTTTCATTGCCTTCAGTCCCATTTATTTTATTCCAACACTCTAAACAAAACTCAGCCATAATATCACCTCATTATTATTATAGGTCAATTTAACCATAATTTCAATAGGGAATTTTGCCATAATATTAATTGGTGATGCAAGAATGAATAAATTAAAAGAACTTCGTATAAAAAAAGGCTATACGCAGATTAAAATGCAAATGCTAACAGGCATTGACCAGAGTGATTATTCTAAATTAGAAAACGGAAAAAGATATTTTACATTTGAGCAGTGTCGTAAGCTTGCAATAGCTCTTGATACCAGTATGGATTATTTAGCAGATTTAACTGATGAAAAAGAGGCATACCCACGAAAAGATTCCAAATAAAATTTACCTTTTAATCATATTTCGTATTATATAGTAATATTTTACATGCAGAGTGTATTTCGTTTGCCGTAAGTAAATTTCAGCGAAAAAAGACTATTCTTTTGAATAGTCTTTTTTTGGTACACCATCGGGGGCGAAGATGCTTTGCATCTTCCCTGCTTGTCCACCCAAAGGCAGAGCCTTTCGGTACCGGACTGCGCACCCAAAAACTAAAAAACTTGCCACCGGCAACTTTTTTT
>SVJO01000037.1 GCA_015068935.1 Oscillospiraceae bacterium | reverse complement strand
TATTCTCCCAAAAGTTTGTTATCTTGTCCATAGGCTTAAGTTAACCTATGAAAAGCAAAAAGCTGTCATAATTTATCCTTATTTATCTATATCCCACACATTGCTATATGTGAAAGCACCGCTATAGGCTCAGTGCAATCAGGCGGCATTGCTTTACGCCTGCCGCCTGTTTAGTCTTATTTACTTAAACTATTTTACAACAATGTTTACAAGTTTGCCCGGAACACAAATTACCTTTACAATCTGCTTACCTTCAACGAGTGCCTTAACTGAATCCATTTCTAAAACTGTTTTTTCCATTTCTTCTTTAGAAATGCCCGCTTTTATCATAATCTTTGCTTTAACTTTACCATTAATCTGAGCAACGATTTCAATTTCGTCGTCAACTGTTTTAGCTTCATCGTAAGAAACCCAGCTTCCGTTTGAAAGGATTTCACCGAAGAGTTTGCTGTAAAGCTCTTCTGTTAAATGAGGAGCAAACGGATTTAAAAGTGTTAAGAGTGTCTTATACTCTGCCTTATTGATGCTGCCTACCTCGTAGAATTTGTTTACGAGTGTCATAAGTGCAGCAATTGCAGTATTAAACTTCATACTTTCAATATCGTTTGAAACCTTTTTAATTGTCTTGTGCATAATTGTCACAAGCTCGTCTCTGTATTCGTCGCCGTCAACTAACATATTATGAAGCTCCCAGACACGGTCTAAGAATCTCTTACAGCCTTTCATACTGTTTTCGCTCCACGGAGCCGCCTGCTCATAATCGCCCATAAACAAGACATAAGCACGAAGCACGTCAGCGCCGTAAACATCAACAACATCGTTAGGGTCTACGACATTTCCCTTACTCTTACTCATTTTCTCGCCGTCAGGTCCTAAGATAAGTCCCTGTGCAGTTCTTTTAGCATAAGGCTCAGATGTTGGAACGAGTCCAAGGTCATATAAGAACTTATGCCAGAAACGAGAATAAATCATATGACGTGTAACGTGTTCCATACCGCCGTTATACCAGTCAACATTCATCCAATATTTAAGTGCCTCCTGCGAAGCAAATTCTTTATCATTATAAGGATCGCAATAACGGAGGAAATACCAGGATGATCCTGCCCACTGAGGCATTGTATCTGTTTCTCTCTTTGCGTCTCCTCCACACTTTGGACAAGTGCAGTTTACGAAAGAATCAATTTTAGCAAGGGGGCTTTCTCCGTCTGAACCCGGTTCAAAGTTGTCAACAGGAGGAAGTCTTAACGGAAGTTCTTCATAAGGAACAGCAACCATTCCACATTTCGGACAATGCACAATCGGAATAGGCTCTCCCCAATATCTCTGACGGTTGAATGCCCAGTCCTTCATCTTATACTGAACACCCTTTTCGCCACAGCCTTTTTGGGCTAAAACTTCAAGCATTTTAGAAATTGCTTCCTGCTTTGTCTTGATGCCGTCTAAAGCACCTGAGTTTACCATTTCGCCGTCGCCTGTGTAAGCTTCTTTTGAAATGTCTCCGCCTTTGATAACTTCAATAATATCAATACCGAATTTTTTAGCAAAGTCGTAGTCACGTGTGTCGTGTGCGGGTACCGCCATAATTGCACCTGTACCATAGCCCATCATTACATAGTCAGAAATGTAAATCGGAATTTCCTTTTCTGTGATGGGGTTAATTGCGGTAAGTCCGTCAATTTTAACGCCTGTCTTATCTTTCACGAGCTGAGTACGTTCAAACTCACTCTTTTTAGCGCATTCTTTCTTATATGTATCAAGCTCGTCAAAATTCTTTATAGAATCCTTGTATTTTTCAATAATCGGATGCTCAGGAGCGATAACCATAAATGTTACACCGTAAAGTGTGTCAGGACGTGTTGTGTAAACACGGAGCTTTTCATCATTTTCTTTAATAGAAAAGTTAACGAAAGCACCTTCGCTCTTACCTATCCAGTTTTTCTGCTGCAGAACGATATTGGGAAGGTAGTCAACTTCTTTGAGCCCTTCTAAGAGCTTGTCTGCATACTCTGTTATTCGGAGGTACCAAACTTCTTTAGTTTTCTGCACAATGTCGCTATGGCAGATATCACATTTACCGCCCTGAGAGTCCTCGTTTGAAAGAACAACCTTACAGCTTGGGCAATAGTTTACAAGTGTAGTATCACGGAAAACAAGTCCGTTTTCAAACATTTTAAGGAAAATCCACTGAGTCCACTTATAGTAGCCTTCGTCAGTAGTGTCAACAACTCTTGACCAGTCGAAAGAAAAACCTACTCTTTTTAACTGACTTGTAAACTTAACTATGTTATTATCTGTAACAGTTCTGGGATGAACGCCTGTCTTGATAGCTGTGTTTTCAGTAGGAAGACCGTAAGCATCAAAGCCTATCGGGAAAAGCACGTTGTAGCCCTCAAGTCTTCTTTTACGTGAAACAACCTCTAAACCTGAATATGCCTTGATATGACCTACGTGCATACCGCTTCCTGACGGATAAGGAAATTCTACCAAAGCATAAAACTTAGGTTTGTCCGAGTTGGTTTTTGCTTCAAAGGATTTATTATCCTCCCAGTATTTCTGCCATTTTTTCTCAATATCTCTGAAATTATAATCCATTTTTACTACTCCTTAATTATTTCTTCTAAATCTATTTCTTCTGCATCTGCCCAAAGTTTTTCCAAACTATAGAATTCACGTGTTTCCTGATAGAAAATATGCACGATTACATCTGAATAATCAAGCAAAATCCAATTAAGCCCCTGATTTCCTTCTCTTTTGACAGGTTCTTCATTATGTTTTTCCTCCAACTGTTCCTGCAAATTATCAGAAAGCGCCTTGACCTGCGTAGTTGAGTTTGCAGAGCAGATAACAAAATAATCCGCTAAAAGAGTCAAATCAGAAACCTTTAAAACCTTAATCTTATTTGCCTTTTTTTCATCTAAAATTTTCGTTATTACCTGCATTTTTTCCGTAGATGTCATAAAACCGCCTTCCTTCCTTCTATCAATTTTGTAAAGTATTCCCTTGTTTCAATTGTTTGTTTATGCAAAACCTTTCCTTTTCCCAAAACAAATGATATGGAAAGATTAATAGCAAAAAGCATTGCCTCATCCAGATTGCAAAAGCAGAGGCTCCGAAGCTCATCAAGTCCGTCAAACTCGCGTCTTGTCGGCTCAATGAAATCAGCAAGATAAAGAATCTTATCAAGCTCTGTCATACCGCATCTCCCCATGGTATGACACTTAACTGCATCATAAATTTCCTTGTCACAAATGCCGTATTCTTTAATCATTAGTTCTGCACCGAGGTCTGCATGGAGGAGTCCCTTCTGAATTCTTTTTTCATCATCAATCTCTATCCCCATCTCATCTAAAAGCCTTACTGCCTCGTCTTTATCAATCTCCTTTGCGCAATCATGCAAAAGCCCTGCAAGTCTGGCTTTTTCCACATCACAACCAAAGGTTTCTGCCATTTTAACTGCCGTTTCCATAACGCCAATTGAATGGTTGAAGCGTCTTTCGGAAAGAACACTTTTAAGCTTTTCTTCCATCTGATGAATATTCATATACTCTCCTTAAGCAGTTTGCCTTAATACAACCTGTTTGCTCTAATGTAATTTAAAACTGATTTATCCAGATATTTTTCTGTATCTGCACCGCTCTTTAACATTTTTCTTATTTCAGTTGACGAAATATCAATAGAAACATCATCTATGAAAAATGCCCTCATTGGTTTTTCGTTTCCTGAAAATTTATCAAGCAGACTTGATTTATTGGTTTCAGGGCGGGATATAACTATAAAATTTGTCATTTGCATAAGTTCTTCATAATTATACCACGTGGGAAGATTATAAAGCGAATCCGCACCTATTATGAAAAACAGCTCAGTTTCCTGCAATTTTTCTTTAAAATGTTTTATTAAGTCAACAGAATAACTTTTTTCCTTTTTCTTAATCTCTGCATCGCACACCTTAAAATATGGTATGTCCCCAGTAGCAAGCAAAAGCATATTCAGCCTGTCTTTACCGTCTGCAATTTTTTTATCTGTCTTATGAGGCGGATTGCCTGCAGGAACAAAGATGACTTCATCCAAGTCCATTTCCTTTTTTGCAATCTCAGCTACCATTATATGCCCCTTATGGACAGGGTCAAAGGTGCCTCCAAAAAGTCCTGTTCTCTTCATATTTCTATAGGATTCTTTACATCAGGAGACCTTCTGTAAAGCACAAATTTAAACCCAATTGCCTGAACAGGCTCGGCACCGACCAGTTTTGCAACTTCGTTACATGTCTCCTTCGTATCTAAAAGCGCAGTCTCCAAAATAGAGATTTTAATAAGCTCACGTGCCGAAAGCGCATCATCTATCTGTTTTAAAAGATTATCGCAAATGCCACCCTTTCCTATCTGCAATATAGAAGGCATGCCGTTTGCAAGTTTTCTGAGCGAGGCTCTTTGTTTGCTTGTCAACATAGTTTTTCTCCTGTAAATCAAATTATTTATTGTTTTCGTTCTGATAATGTCTTTTTTTAAAATTGTTTGCAGAATTAATAAACAGAAATCAGTTGCCCTCTCCGTTTTTTAACAGTTCTGACTGGTGAGTTGTAATAAGCGCATCGATTACTTCGTCAATATCACCGTTTAAAATTCCTTCCAGCCTATGAAGAGTAAGCCCTATTCTGTGGTCTGTGACACGTCCCTGTGGGAAATTATATGTTCTTATTCTTTCACTTCTGTCACCTGTTCCAACCTGACTCTTTCTTTCCTGAGCAATCTCCTCATGCTGCTGGCTCTGAACAAGCTCATATAGTCTTGAACGCAGAATTTTCATAGCTTTGTCTTTATTTTTATGCTGTGATTTTTCATCCTGACATGAAACAACAAGACCTGTGGGAAGATGCGTAATTCTCACGGCTGAGTCAGTTGTGTTAACGCACTGTCCTCCGGGACCGCCCGCTCTGAAAACGTCAATACGAAGGTCATTTGCATTAATCTCTACTTCTACCTCTTCAACTTCAGGAAGAACAGCAACAGTTACAGTCGACGTATGAATTCTTCCGCTTGATTCAGTTTCAGGCACGCGCTGTACACGGTGGACACCGCTTTCAAACTTAAGCCTTGAATATGCCCCTGCACCCTCAATGCTAAAAGATATTTCCTTATATCCGCCTATGTCTGTCGGGTTTGAGTTCATGATGTCAACCTTCCAGCGCTGAGTTTCCGCATACATTGAATACATCCTGAACAAATCGCCTGCAAAGAGCGCTGCCTCATCTCCGCCTGCGCCGCCTCTTATTTCAACAATTACGTTTTTATCATCATTAGGGTCTTTTGGAAGAAGCAGAATTTTAAGCTCCTCATTGAGCTTTACTATAGATTCGTCTGCCTCTTTTATTTCAGCCTCTATCATCTCACGAAAATCTTTATCATCAGTCTCCTGAAGCATTTGTTTAGATTCAGAAAGTGTCTGTTGCGCCTTTTTGTAGGCTCTGTACTTTTCAACAATAGGCTCAATTCCTGAATGTTCCTTGCACAAACTTCTCCATTTTTCCTGGTCTGCAATAATTTCAGGGTCGCTGATTTTTGAGCTGAGCTCTTCAAATCGGTCTTCTATGAATGACAGCTTATCGAACATAAATATTTTCCTCTTTCTATACTCAAATTATTAAAAAATCGCATAAGATTATCAATATTAATATATTATACAACAAGTCATGTTTTTTTTCAATGGTTTATAGGCAAAAAAAGAAGAAATTCGCAAAAAACTTTTGCGAATTTCAACTATTTCAATAATTATATCGTCACAATTAGAAGTTGTAGTCAGGGTTAACCTTATCTCCCTTTTGTGCTGATTCAACGATAGCACGGCAAACTGCAACAGTCTTTGCACCTTCCATACCAGGTGTGCTTACTCTCTTGTTTTCCTTTATTGCATCAATAAAGTCCTGAATTTCAGACTGAACGTTGTGGTTATTGATTTCAATCGGCAGTTTCATAGCAATTAACTGCTGCTCAATACCTCTGTATTCATCTTTGTTTTCAAACTGTTCTTTGTAGAGAGTGATTGATGGGCTTGTGTTATCTGTGATAATTGTACCCTTTGTTCCGTAAAGAACTGTTCTCATTGTATATTCTCTCTTACAGCCTGTTGATGTCATAACCTTACCGCAAACGTTGTTCGGGAATTTCATAACTGCAACTGTAAAGTCATTAATCGGCCAATCAACCAATACTTTATTGTTAGCGATAGCAAATACTTCTGTCGGGTCGCCTGCAATCCAACGGAGAAGGTCAACTGCGTGGCAGCCGCCGCCGATAACGGGATGTCTTTCAGGAGTTACTCTCCAACCGCCTTCACCGCTTAATTTTGAGTAGTCATGAGCATATTCTGACTCAACAAAGAAAAGTTCACCAATCTCGCCTGCTTCAACAAGCTCTTTTGCAAGTTTGAAACCAGGTGTATAACGGCATATCTGACCAATCATGAGCTGTTTTCCTGATTCTTTTTCTGCATCCATCATAGCACGGCAATCCTCTAAATTGAGTGCCATCGGTTTTTCACAGAAAACATGCTTTCCTGCTTTTAAGGCAGCAACTGCGATTTCTCTGTGAACCTGGTCAGGAAGCGGAAGTGTTACTGCAAAGATGTCATCTCTTGCTAAAAGTTCCTTATAGTCAGCATAGTATGACGGAATATTGTATTTTTCAGCCTGTGCTTTAGCAAGGTCTAATACATTGTCACAGCAAGCAACAACTTCGATTTCGTCAATTCTCTGCATAGCGGTTAAATGCTTTTCAGCAAAGCTACCACATCCGATTACACCAAATTTTAATGTTTCCATGGTTTTTCCTCCTAAATATGTAAAAATATTTTAAAGCTCTTTTTAAAGCTCTTTAAGTCTGTATGTAATAATTATGTCCTCTATAAATATGGAGCATTATTTATTAATTATATCATATTAAAAAAAGCTATTCTATCAATATCAGTCCTTTTTTTTGCACAATCGGTGTCATTTTATAAAATTTTTATAAGATGCATGAAATTAAAAACAAAATATTCTATACATAAAGTCTTTATGCAGAATAAATACTATTCCAAGGCTTTAAATCCCACTACCTCTTCATGCTCTGCAAGTTTTGCTATAAATGGGTTATAAGATGCTCTCTTAACAAATTTAACTTCTATTTCAGCCATAACGTTTCCGTTAGGAAGATTAGTAAAGTTAAAATCACGTATATCAATATTTGTCTTTGCCATTTCATCAACAAGCTTATGCATAACCTCTCTGCCTGTAAGTTCTAAGGCAAACCTGTGCTGCTTTGAGTTTGCTTTTAGCCTTTTTGTAATTGGCTTTAATATTATCATAATAAAAAGCATTAAAACAACAGTAAAGCATGCAGGAATATAATACCCTGCACCTACAGTCAGACCAACGCACGCAGTTGTCCATATACCTGCCGCCGTTGTTATTCCTCTTATCTTATTGCCTGTTGCGATAATACTTCCTGCACCTAAAAAGCCTATGCCCGAGATTATCTGTGCACTCATACGCATAACCTCCTGAGGAACGTTATATGCCTCAGACATGCAAACACTTGTGAGCATTACCAGTGCGGCACCAAGACATAAAATCATGTGCGTCCTAAGACCTGCCTCATGGTTATTTCCGCCTCGCTCCAGTCCTATAATACCACCTAAAATGACTGCAGTAAGAAGTCTTAAAAGCAACCAGTAATCAAAACTTACAAAACTCATTTTAAATTCCCCCTAATATTCTTTATTAAGTACTAAAAATTTTTAACTGAAAATAATTTAA
>SVJO01000036.1 GCA_015068935.1 Oscillospiraceae bacterium | reverse complement strand
CTATAGCGGTGCTTTCACATATAGCAATGTGTGGGATATAGATAAATAAGGATAAATTATGACAGCTTTTTGCTTTTCATAGGTTAACTTAAGCCTATGGACAAGATAACAAACTTTTGGGAGAATAACATGGAAATATTATCACCTGCAGGCGATTTTGAGTCGCTTATAGCTGCAGTGCAGAATGGTGCAGATGCAGTTTATGTCGGCGGAAGTGACTTTTCCGCGAGAAAAAGTGCGAAAAATTTTAATGATTATGAGCTTGGTAGCGCAATTGACTATTGTCATTTGAGAGGAGTTAAACTCTATGTTGCATGTAATACGCTGATTAAAGAACAGGAGCTTAACTCTGCCCTTGAGTTTCTGGCAAAAATTTATGAGATGGGAGCAGACTCAGTTATTGTTCAGGACTTGGGGCTGGTTAGCCTTTTAGCTGAGCAGTTTCCTCGATTTCCTATCCATGCAAGCACTCAGATGACTGTGCATACTTTAGATGGAGTTAATGTTTTGGCAGATAACTTCGGTGTAAAGCGTGTAGTGCTTTCGCGTGAGCTTTCCTATGATGAAATAGCACAAATACGAAATAACACTAAAACTGAACTTGAGGTTTTTGTTCATGGAGCGCTTTGTATGAGTTATTCAGGTGAGTGTCTATTTTCGAGCGTGTTGGGCGGAAGGAGCGGAAACCGTGGTTCGTGCGCCCAACCTTGCAGACTTCCGTATACATTAATAAAAGGCGAAGAAGAGGTTACCAAAACTCTCCCACTTTTAAGTCCTAAGGATTTATGTCTGGCTGATGAAATATATAAATTTAACAAACTTGGGATTGATTCATTAAAAATCGAGGGAAGAATGAAAAGCCCTGAATATGTTGCAAAAGCAACAAAGGTATATAGTGAGGCAAAAAAAATCGGTGCAGACAGAGAAGAAATAGAAAAACTCATATCAATCTTTTCACGTTCAGGGAGCTCAAAAGGTTATTTTTACGGAAGAACGTTTGCCGACCAGATGAGCTATCAGGACGGAAGTAAAATTTCAGCGAGCAGAGAAACAATGCTTGAAGCTAAAAGGAGTTTTAAAGGCGAAAATGTGAAAATTCCCATAAATATGTTCTTTTATGGAGCTGTTGGAGAAGAAATCATGCTCACCATATCAGATGAAAAAGGCGAAAGTGTGACTGTTTTCGGCGATGTTATGGAACAGGCAGAATCAAGGCCGCTTGATGAAGAAAGAATAAAAGAACAGCTCAAAAAACTTGGTGAAACTCCGTTTGATGCAGAATATATTGAGGTTGTCACAGATGGGGGATTTGTGCCTGTTAAGGCAATTAACGCACTCAGACGTGACGCAATAGAAAAATTTCAAGATAAAATATGCATGTCAAAGAAACGAGAGAAAATAAAGACTTTCTACAGGAAAAAGCAAAATGATAAAACATATCCCATTAACCTTACTGCAGAGGTAAAAACAAAAGAGCAATATGATGCGGTAAGAGGCTTAAGTATCGGCGAGATTTTTATGCCGTATGAATTGTATAAAGAAATAAAGCCTGAAAACGCAGTCTGTGTTCTTCCGCCAATTTTAAAGGACTCAGACAAGGTGGATTTAGAAGGTATAGAAAAAGTTGAAATAAATAATATAGGACAGTTTGCACTCTGTAAAGGTAAAAAAATTTACACGGGTTACAGCATGAATATTACAAACTCAGCAGCATTTTCAGCGCTATGCAAACTTGGTGCAGAGGAGATTACAGTTTCAACAGAACTCACAGTAAACGAAATTAAAAATATAGGCACAGATGAGTCAGTAAAGGCAGCCATGGTCTATGGAAGACAGAGACTTATGTATATGGAAAACTGTGTAATTAAAAGCGCATATGGTTGTAAGTGTAACGAAAATGAATTTTACTTAAAAGACAGATTAGGAATTAAGTTTCCTATAATTACTGAAAACTGCAGAAATGTGCTTTTAAACTCAAGACCTACTTTTATGGCAGATAAGCCCGGTGACTTAATGAATATGAAACTGGGCGCTAACAGATTGGTTTTCACAACAGAAAGTAAAGAAGAGACAAAACAAGTGGTTTTGGCATATCAAAATGCGCTGGAGGGAAAAGAAACTGTTTGTGACTGTGAATTTACAAGGGGACATTTCTTGAGAGGAACATTTTAAAGGAGGTAAATATGAGCTATAAGGTGATGATTAAATATTTAAACGAAAAGGTAGGAAAGCAGATTCCTGCACCGTCATATGCAACTGTGGGTGCTGCAGGCATGGACCTTACTGCATGCATCGACGAAGATATTCTTCTTAAAAGGGGAGAAATCGTTTTAATTCCTACGGGGATAGCGATAGCGCTTCCTGACAGTTCTTCTGTTGCATATATTTATGCAAGGAGCGGGCTTGCAATCAAACACGGAATAATGCTTGCAAACGGCGTCGGAGTAGTTGACAGCGATTATAGAGGAGAAGTAAAGGTAGGACTCATTAATCTCGGTAAAGAAGACTATGTTATAAAATGCGGAGACAGAATTGCACAGATGGTATTTAGCCCCGTATTAATAGCAGAAACAGAGGTTTGCGATAACCTCAGCGACACCGACAGAGGTGAAGGCGGTTTTGGCTCAACAGGAAGATAAGAATTTTTAGTGAATAAAATATATTTCCTATTGAAATTGTTTAAAAATTTTGGTAAAATAAATTCACGTGACCAAATTTTAGGTAAAGAGGAGGCGTGTTATTATAAAAAATGAAAATATTGGGATAATTTTAGCATCTGCGTCTCCAAGAAGAAGGGATATCCTTTCAAACATAGGTGTAAAGTTTGGTATATTTACAGCTGACTGTGACGAATATATAGAAGACGGAATAATGCCGGCTGAAGCCGTGATGCTGCTATCAATGAAAAAATGTGCAGCATCTGCCAAATATTTTGCAAACGAGAAAAAAATTGTAATAGGTGCAGACACGGTGGTAGTTTTCGAAAATGAAATCCTGACTAAACCAAAGGATTCAGAGGATGCGTTTGCAATGCTTAGAAAGCTCTCAGGGAGAATTCACAGCGTTATGACGGGTGTTTCGATTATGAGAACGAGTGATGCTAAATGCGAGACGTTTTATGAAAAAACAGATGTAAAGTTTAAGGACTTAACAGATGAAGAAATCAGAGCATACATTAAAACGGGCGAGCCGCTTGACAAAGCAGGAAGCTACGGAATTCAAGGGATAGGCTCTTTGTTCATTGAAAAAATTGACGGTGATTATTTCAATGTGGTAGGTCTACCCGTATGTAAACTTTGTGAAAAATTAAAAAATGAATTTGATATTAATATAATTTTAGAAGGGCAGGAATAATTATGGCACTATGCAGAGATATCGGAATAGATTTGGGAACAGCAAACACTCTTGTTTATATGAAAGGAAAAGGTATCATTTTAAGAGAGCCTTCTGTTGTTGCTGTGAATAAAGCATTAGGTCAGATTTTAAAGGTTGGTAATGAGGCTAAGGAATTAATAGGAAGAACACCAGGAAATGTTGTTGCAATAAGACCATTAAAAGATGGTGTTATAGCTGATTTTGATGAGACTCAGGCTATGCTAAAATATTTCATAAAAAAAGCATATCCAGGAGGTTTCTTTAAGCCAAGAGTTGTTGTTTGTATACCATATGGTGTTACAGAGGTTGAAAGACATGCCGTTGAGGAGGCAGTTCTTTCTGCAGGCGGTAAAAATGCATACTTAATAGAAGAGCCTATGGCAGCTGCTATCGGTGCAGGACTTCCCGTTAGTGAGCCTACAGGAAGTATGGTTGTAGATATCGGTGGCGGAACAAGTGAGGTTGCCGTTATATCATACGGCGGTATTGTTGCAAGTAAATCTTTGCGCATTGCAGGCGATGAGCTCGATGCTGATATCGTGAATTATATTAAAAAAGAATATAATCTCATGGTGGGAGAGAGGACAGCAGAGGAAATCAAGTTCAAGATTGGCTCAGCTTTTGAATATGAAGGCGAAGGCGAAATGGAAGTTAAGGGAAGAGATTTGCTTACAGGACTTCCGCGCACAATAACGCTTTCAAGCAAAGAAATCAGAAGCGCAATTTCTGAATCGATTTTTGCTATTGTTGATGCTATTAAAACAACACTTGAGCAGACTCCGCCGGAGCTTGCGGCAGACGTAATGAACAGAGGTATAGTATTAACAGGCGGAGGAGCTATGATAAGAGGGCTTGACAAATTGATAGCAGAGGAAACTGAAGTGCCTGTATATATCGCTGAAAATGCACTTGACTGTGTTGCACTTGGTACAGGATTGTCACTTGCGGCCCTTGATGACCCGAATGCTCAGGGAATTTTAAGCTCAAGAACAAAGAGATGGAAATAAATAATATAAGGAAAATATAATGGGGGGTGCTCATGGATAAGAAAAGAAAACTGATTATTATAGTTTTATGTATTACTGTTTTAGTGTTTGCTTTCATGGGTATAACCTTTGCAACAAGTGATAGCGGGGCTGTGAACAATGCTGTAAATGTGATTCTCAGTCCTTTTCAGAGGATGTTTACGGCAATGGGCGAAGGAACGAAAGATTTCTTTACTTATATCCGCGATATGAAAACATACAAAGAGGAAAATATTGACTTAAAAGACAGAGTGGCAGGACTTGAACGCGAGGTAAGAGAACTTAGCTCGCTCAAGGCAGAAAACGAAAGACTTCGCAGTGTTCTTGATTTGAAATTGCAGGATGCTGAAAGCCGTATGATAGTCAGCGAAGTAAAAAGCAAAGAACCGGGAAACTGGTTTTATGTTTTTACGATTGATAAAGGAACAAATCACGGAATACAAAAAGATGATGCTGTTATGACAAATCAGGGCTTAGTAGGGAAGGTGTCTGATGTAGGCAGTTCATGGGCAGAGGTTACGACAATAATTGACTCTGAAAGTTCAGTCGGTGCTATTATTTCAAGAACGCAGGATATAGCAATAGCAGACGGGGATATGACTCTTGCAGAACAGGGAAAATGCCGTTTGAACTATATTAAAAGCGATTTAAGCCTGGTTGCAGGTGACACAGTTGAGACATCAGGGCTTGGCGGAGTATATCCAAAAGGTATTTTAATCGGGACTGTTTCTGAAATAAAAAATGACAGTTCGGGTTATACACGCTATGCTGTAATTGAAACGGCAGTCGATTTTGAAAAAATAAGAGAAGTAATAGTAATTAAATCGGAAGAATGAGGTGAAAAAACATGAGCATGGGAAAAGTTTGGAGAATTTTTGCTGTCGTGCTTTATGTTTTTTTTCTTATTATAATACAGACAACTATACTCAGTTATACAAAAATATTAGGGGTAATACCAAATCTTCTGCTCTCGGCAACCATTTGTTTTTGTTTGATATGCGATGATTACAGAGGAATTGTTTTTGCTGTTGCATGTGGCAGTTTGCTTGACATAACGGGAGGCAGGCTGGTCGGAATAAACACGTTGCTTTTTTTGTATACAGCACTTGGCATACTCCTGATATGCGATAAGCTCTATAATAACAATGAAATTGTAGCAGCAATTATAACTTTTGTGATTACGGCTTTATACGCATCAGTCGTATATATAACAAATTTTCTTATATGGGGAGAAAATGCTGTATGGTTTGCTCTTTTGAGAAAAATCATTCCCGAAATGATTTATAATACAGTGGCATCGATTTTTTTATACCCTATTACACGCAGAGTAGTTTCAGGCTCCAGAAAGAAAAGAAGAAAGAAAAAAGAGTTATATTTGAAGTGATACATTAATAATGGGGAAAAGGGGGTGGCACGTTGGAAGAAAAAGCCTTAAAAAGACGATACAGAATTATTTATTTTATAATAATATTGTTTTTAATTATTGCAATAGGAAGGCTTTTCAGCCTTCAGATTATAGACGGCAGCGAATATAAAATAATTTCCGACAGCCGCCTTTCAAGAGATATTCCCGTGAAAGCTCCGAGGGGTGAAATACTTGACAGATACGGAAAACCGCTCGTTCAGAACAGAATAGCCTATTCAATTTCAATCTCAGCCACAAAGAGTACAGCTGAGATTAATAATGTAGCTTTAAATCTGATAAAATTATTTGACGGGATTGGACTCGAATATGAAAAGACTCTCCCTGTTACAGAGCTCAAACCATATGAATTCACTTTTGTAAGTGATGATAATATGACAGCGGAGGAAAAAGAAGCTCAGTTTAAGAAAAAGGCAAATTTATCTCAGGACCTCACTGCAGAGGAGGTAGTAAATAAATACAGAGATAAATATAAATTTGACAAAAACCTAACCGACTGGGAAGTGAGAAAGCTGGCAGGAATGCGTTATGAAATGGAAAAACGAAACTTTTCTGCCAATAATCCGTATCTTTTTGCAGAAGATGTAAGTATTGAGGTTATTACAAGAATAAGAGAATGCAGTGATGATTTTTCATGTGTCACTGTTTATACTCAGCCTGTAAGACAATATACAAGCGGGAGTCTTGCTGCACATATCTTAGGACGAATAGGAATAATTAGTCCAGAAGAGTATGAAGAGCTTAAAGAAAAAGGGTACGGCATGAACGACTACCTCGGAAAGCAGGGTATTGAAAAGGCATTTGAAAGCTATTTGAGAGGAACTGACGGGGTTGACAGTATTGAAAGACGTGTTGGCGGCAGCGGAAGTGAGCTTGTATTTTCCAAAGAGCCTATAGCGGGAAATACTGTAATGCTGACTATTGACAGAGATTTACAGGCGGCAACTGAAAAGGCGCTTGAGGAAAATATCAGAAGAATTGCACAAACCTCGACATATGGAAACGGACATGATGCTGTAAGCGGTGCAGCAGTTGTGCTTGATTTAAATACAGGAGAGATTCTGTCTATTGCATCATACCCGACATATGACCCTGAAAAATTTAATGCTGATTACGAGAGATTGTCACTTGACCCAAATGCACCAATGTTAAACAGAGCGCTTATGGGAACATACGAGCCGGGCTCAACGTATAAACTTGTAACGGCGCTGTCTGCTTTGGAGGAGGGAATAATTACTCCTGAAACTACGATAAACACAAAGGGTGTATATGAATATTACGGGCACGATTTTATGTGTTCAATATACAGAGCAAGCCGCGGCACTCACGGAATAATAGATGTATCTGAGGCGCTCCAACATTCATGTAATTATTTTTTCTATGAAATGGGAGACAAACTTGGAATAGAAAAGCTGACTGAGTATTCAACCATACTTGGCCTTGGTGATTATACGGGAATAGAGCTTGAAGAAGAGGTTAAAGGGCAGCTCGCAGGACCTGAGCTCAGGGAAAAGCATAACAAACCATGGTATCCAGGTGACGTATTGCAGGCGGCAATAGGGCAGTCGGATAACTTATTTACACCGATTCAAATGGCTAACTATGTTTCTACTATTGTAAATGGTGGAAAGAATTATAAGTTGCATCTTTTAAAAGCAGTTAAATCAAACGATAATGAAAAATTATTAGTAACAACGGCGCCTGAGATAAGACATGAGATAAATATTAAAGAAGAAAATCTTAAAGCTGTTTTAGACGGAATGAAACTTGTTGCCTCAGAAGGAACAGCAAGTGCAGCATTTGCAGATTTTGCTATAAAGACAGGCGGTAAAACAGGAAGCGCTCAGGTTGCACGAGGTTCAAGTAATGGTATTTATGTAGGCTTTGCTCCGTTTGATAACCCGCAGATTGCAGTTGCTATCGTGGTTGAACATGGCGGTTCAGGAGGTAATGTTTCCTATATAGCAAGGGATATTTTTAATCAGTATTTCTTCGGGAACCGCGAGTATACTGGGGAAATTGTCCCTGATAATACACTTTTAAGATAATTTGGAGAAAAAGTTAAAAAAAATAAAAAAAACAGTTGCATTTTAAAAAAAAGTATGTTAAAATAGTTTAAGTCAGTTTAAAACAGTTGGAGGTGAAGGATTTGCCAAACATTAAATCAGCTAAGAAAAGAGTAAAGGTTATTGAAACTAAAACTCTCAGAAACAAAATGATTAAATCAGCTTTAAAAACATATATAAAGAAGTTTGACGTAACAGCTCAGGCTGGCGATAAGGCTTTAGCAGAGGCTGCTTTTAAACTTGCTGTTAAGAAAATTGACCAGGCTGTTAGCAAAGGTGTGATTAAGAAGAACACAGCTTCTAGAAAGAAATCACAGCTTGCACAGAAATTAAACAGTGTCAGCGCCTAATTGTTTTTAAGTGTGTAATAGGCGGGAGGGCACTAAAGTCGTCCCGCCATTTTTTTGCACAAAAAAATTTTAAAAAAGTATTGACAAATGAAAGTTTGTCTGATATAATAATTAAGTCGTTGCGATGATGCAATGATTTTTGATGTGGCCCGTTGGTCAAGCGGTTAAGACACCGCCCTTTCACGGCGGTAACACGAGTTCGATTCTCGTACGGGTCACCACTTTTTTTTTACCATTTTGGGCCTTTAGCTCAGTTGGT
>SVJO01000035.1 GCA_015068935.1 Oscillospiraceae bacterium | reverse complement strand
TTTTCAACGTCTGCACGTGAAACGAGGTTAAAGTCGCCAGGAATTGTGTGTTTTAAAGCTGAAGCTGCAACACCGAACTCTAAAGCATCTTTAAAGTTTTTGCCGTCTAAGAATCCGCAGATAACACCGCCTGCAAATGAGTCGCCGCCGCCAACTCTGTCAACAATTCTTACATTGTATTTCTTAGAATGATAGAATTCTTTTGAATCTCTGTCATAAATACAAGCAGACCAACCATTGTCTGATGCTGAATAGCTTTCACGAAGTGAGCTGATAACATATTTGAAGTTAAATTTAGCAACCATCTGCTCGAAAATGTCTTTGTAACCTGCAAGCTCTAAATCACCGCTTGTTACATCTGTGTTACCCGGCTTAAAGCCAAGCACCTTTTCAGCATCTTCTTCGTTGCCAATACAAACATCAACATACTGCATGAGGTTTGTCATTACCTTCTGTGCTTTTTCGCTTGACCATAATTTTTTACGGAAATTAAGGTCAACAGAAACTGTCAGACCTTTAGCTTTAGCTGCTTTTAATGCAATCTCAGTAAGCTCTGCTGCTGCATCTGAAACGGCAGGAGTGATTCCTGTGAAGTGGAACCAGTCAGCACCGTCGAAGATTTTATCAAAATCAAAATCTGCTGCTGTTGCTTCTGAAATTGAAGAATGAGCTCTGTCATAAACAACATTTGATGCTCTCATTGAAGCACCTGTTTCCAAAAAGTAAATACCGAGTCTTTCGCCGCCTTTAGCGATGTTGTCAGTTTTAACATTCATTTTGCGAAGAGCCGCTATAGCACACTCGCCGATAGGATTCTTCGGCACCTTTGTCACAAATTCTGCATCGTGACCATAGTTTGCAAGTGACACTGCAACGTTTGCTTCGCCACCGCCGTAGCAAACGTCAAATTCGTCTGCCTGAATAAATTTTTCAAAACCGGGCGTTGATAATCTCAACATAATTTCGCCCATAGTTACTACCTTTGCCATGTGTATCCGTCCTTTCTTTCTGATGTGGCGATATAGAAAAACAGCATTGGTTATGCACTATTTTCTCTCTGCCACTTATAAATAATGAAACTTAAGCTCTTGCTTCTTTTATTTTAGCAATAAATTCTTTTGCTGTAGCTGTAATTTTTGCATAATCACCTGTTTTTGCGCCTGCTGTGAGTGATGAACCTGCACCTACTGCTACTGCACCTGCTTTAATCCACTGGTCAACATTTGAAACATCAACACCGCCTGTTGGCATCAGTTTTGCCTGCGGGAGCGGTCCTTTAATGTCTTTTATGATTGTAGGTCCGAATAAGTCAGCAGGGAAAATCTTGACAATGTCAACACCTGCTTCCATTGCTGTAATAACTTCTGTGATTGTCATGCAGCCTGCCATGTATGGCACTCTGTATCTGTTGCACAGCTTGGCAGTTTCAAGATTAAAGCCAGGGCTTACTATGTAGTTAGCACCTGAAAGGATTGCTATTCTTGCAGTTTCAGAGTCTAAAACTGTTCCTGCACCGAGGAGCAGCTCACCGCCTGAATAACGTGTTGCCAGTTCCTCGATTACCTTGTGAGCACCGGGAACTGTGAATGTCAGCTCAATTGAAGGACAACCGCCTTCTAAACATGCATCAGAAATTTTGATTGCTTCTTCGCCGCTTTTAGCACGGACAACTGCAACAAGGCCGGCATCCGTCAGTTTTGTTAAAATCTTTTCTTTATCCATTTTTTTGTCTCTCCCTTTTTTACAGTACGATTCCATCTTTAAAAATAGAGATTTCCTCATAGCCGTTAATTTCGTTTCGTGTTTGCTCTCCAGAAGCTACTTTGATTATATATTCTAAGAAGTCATCTGTCAAATCTTTTCCGTCAAGAAGCGGAGCTGCATTATAGTCAATCCAGTTCTTCTTGTTTTCAGCCAAGCGATTGTTAGTTGCAATCTTCACAGTCGGAACAGGTGCGCCTACAGGAGTTCCTCTACCTGTTGTAAAGAGAATAACATGAGCGCCTGCTGCTGTTAAGTTTGTTATTGCAACGATATCATTTCCCGGACCGTTTAAAAGTGAAAGACCATTTTTTGTTACTCTGTCGCCATAGTCTAAAACATCAACAACTTCGCTTAAACCACCTTTTTGAACACAGCCGAGTGATTTTTCCTCTAAAGTAGTAATACCGCCTTCTTTGTTTCCGGGTGACGGATTTTCGTAGATAACCTGATTATGTTTAGTGAAATAATCTTTAAAGTTATTGATTAAATCAACTGTTTTGTCAAAAAGCTCTTTTGTCGGGCATCTCTTCATTAAAAGATGTTCAGCACCGAACATTTCGGGAACTTCAGTTAAAACGCAGCTTGCTCCATATGTGATAAGTTTATCAGAAACAGAGCCTACGAGCGGATTTGCAGTAATGCCAGATAAGCCGTCTGAGCCGCCGCACTTTAAGCCGACAATAAGTTTTGAAACGGGAACAGGAGTTCTTTCAAAGGTAGCTGCATATGCCTTTAACTCTTCAATAATTTTAACTCCGTCTTCAATTTCATCTTCTGAGTCCTGTGTGTTTAAAAAGCGCACTCTTTTTTCGTCGTAGTCACCCAAAACCTTTTTAAACTCAGAAATATTATTATTTTCACAACCAAGACCAAGCACTAAAACACCGCCTGCGTTTGGATGGTTTATGAGCCCTTTTAAGATGAGCTGAGTTGTTTTATGGTCATCGCCGAGCTGAGAGCATCCGAACGGGTGTTCAAAATGCTTAGCGCCTGTAAGCGATGCCAAACGTTTAGCAATTTTGTTAACACAGCCAACTGTGTTTATAATCCATACATCATTTCTGATTCCCACTTCGCCGTTTTTACGAACATAACCCATAAATGTTTTGTCAGTTTCGACCTTGGCAGAAGGTGTATAGTCAGGCTCGTATGTATATTCTAAGTTTCCTGAAAGGTTAGTTTTCATATTATGGCTGTGAACATGGTCACCTTTTTTAATATCTGAGGTAGCGTGACCGATGGGGTTTCCGTATTTTATAATATTTTCACCGCATTTGATGTCACAAAGCGCATATTTATGTCCGTTTTCAGGTTTGACCTCAACGTTATCAAGTCTGTGTATTATCATTATTTCATTCTCCTTTTTACTTCTTCAGCAAGGAAGCTCAAGTCTTCGTCCCAAAGAGATGTGTTTGCCATTATTTCCTCGACACTTGCATTTTTCATAAATTCGCATATTTTAGCGTCATCATTTGTCATATCTGTTTTATAGAACTCGATAAGTTTTGCAAATGATGTTAATAAAGTGTCAGGCATTTCGTTCTTGCGTTTGATGTATTCTAAGATTGAAGGCAGAACTCTTACCTTGAATTTGCTTACTGAATTGAGTGCAATAGAAGAACAGAGATGTCTGATATATGGATTGCGGAAACGTTCAAATACGTTGTCTGCATAATCTAAAAGCTCTTCCTCAGGCAAATCAAGAGTAGGAATGATTTCATCGTAAACACATTTTTTTACGAATGCACTCATTGTTTCATCTTCCATGCAGTCACCAACTGTTTCAACACCTCTAAGTAGTGCATACGGAATCATTGAAGTATGAGCTCCGTTTAAAATTCTTACTTTTCGTGTACGGTAACGCTCTAAGTTGTCTGTAACGATAATGTTAAGACCTGCTTTGTCAAATGGGAATTCGTTTGTGATTTCCTTAGGTCCTTCAATAACCCAAAGATGGAAGATTTCACTTGTGTTAAGCATATTATCTTCATAACCCACATCAATTTTTTCGTCCCTAGGATAACCTGTAACAATTCTGTCAACCAATGTGTTGTAGAAAATATTATCACTTTCAACCCATGCTTTAAATTCGTCACTGAGTCCCCACATATCAGCATATTTTAACACGCATTTTTTAAGGTTTGAACCATTTTTGTCAATCAGTTCGCAGGGGAGGAAAATAAATCCCTTTAAGCCAAGCTCAAATCTTTTCTTTAAAAGAAGTGTAACCTTAGCGGGGAATGAAACATCAGGAGCATTTTCCATCTTGTCTGTTTCAACAAATGTAATACCTGACTCAGTTGTATTTGAAACTACAAATCTTGAATCAGGGTTTTCAGCGAGAGCTAAAAATGATGTAAAGTCTTTATAGGGCTGAACAGTTCTTGAAATTACATCTATTTTCTTTTTGTCAACTGTAGGAACTCCGTCCTTAATTCCTCGCATAACGTGTGTATAAACACAGTTCTGCTTTTCGAGCATATCGCACATGCCTTTTTCGATAGGCTGAACGACAACCACACTTGCATCAAAATCTGAAGCTTCATTTGTAAGCTGTATAATCCAGTCTACAAAACCGCGAAGAAAACCGCCTTCGCCAAACTGGATTATTCTTTCTGTTCTTTCAGGTTTACTGAACATATTACATACCTCCAATATTATCAAAGATTTAATATTTTTTATTTCCTTAATTATATTATAACTATATGATATTTTGTTTTCCTTAAAAAATTTGCTTTGTTTATAGCAAAATACTAATTTTTTGCGTAAAAACAATTTTTCTTAGGCTTTCAGTGAACAGTTGCCATTAAAATAGGAAATCCTTGTTTACAACAGGAAATTTTTGTGGTAATATAATTATGAGAGGTGAGAGTGGCATGGGAAACTATACATATAAAAATCCGATGATTTCACATGAAAAGGTAATAGACAGGCGAAAAATTACACCTATGCATTATCATGATGAGCATGAACTTTATTATCTGATTAACGGCAAAATGACATATTATGTCGAAGATAAAATTTATCATATGAAAAAGGGCGATTTCATCTTTATTCCAAAGGAAGTAAGGCATAAAACTGACAGTGAAGATTGTATGGTAAGCGAACGTATGTTAGTAACAATAACGGACGATATTTTTGATGATAAAACGAGATTTGTTTTAGATGAACTTGGAAGGCGTAAAATTATATATATTCCGCAGAACAGTTTATACGAAATAGAGGAGCTTTTCCATAAACTTGAGCAGGAATATTGCAAGGAAGATAATTACAAAACTGAAATGATTAAACTATACAGTCTTGAAATTTTAATTCAGCTTTGCCGTCTGAAAAGGGGAGAGACTGAAAAGCTCAGTGATTCAGATAAAATAATGATTTCTGTTGCTGAATATATTGGCGAGAATTTCTCTCAGAATCTGTCGCTGAAGTCGCTAAGCGGGCATTTTGCAATGAGTGAAAGCCATCTCTCGAGGAAGTTTAAAAAAGTTATGGGGATGGGAATTAATGAGTATATCACATCTGTAAGAATAAAGCATGCAGAAAAGCTTCTGCATGAAAAAACATACAGACTGATAGAGATTTCGGAAAAGTGCGGGTTCAATGACAGCAACTATTTTTCCTCTGTTTTTAAAAGCATAAAGGGTGTTACACCGTATAAGTATCTGCAGGGATTAAAAAACTAGATAGTAATAAAAAGTTCCATGAGGGATATACTCATGGAACTTTTTTGTTTGGTTTAACCTAACGAAGAAACATCAATATAGTCATAATTCGACAGAAAATTCTTGAGGAACTTATATATTGAAGACAGGCTTTCTTCTGTGTCACACTGAATATCAAGGGGCATCAGCGGATCGTGAAGAGATAACCTTAGAAGGAACCAGCCTCCGTTTGTATTAACACGTACGCCCTCGTAGTTGGGAGTCACGAGCTCCATATCGGAGATTGTCATAGCAGCTTTTTCAAGGTCATTTAGAATTTTAATGCCGCCTTCCTTAAAGTCGTCACAAAGGAGATTGAGTCGGTGGCCAACTGCAATTTTGGGCTGTTTTAAGTCGGCTATGAGGTCAGAGAGTTTTCTTCCTTCGGCACGCAGTTTAACAGCTTTAATTAAAAGTTTTGTAATGAGATATGCACCGTCATCGAGAAAATAGTTTTCCATAAGCGCTGCATGACCGCTTGTTTCAATTGCAAGCGGAGAATATATTCCCTCTGCATTTAAGCGCTTTGCCTCATTTATAACATTTTTATATCCTCTTTTAAAACGATGATGAACACCGCCGAGACTGTTTTCAATAAAATCCTTAAGACCTGTTGATGTAACAGAATCTGTAACAATTGTGCCCTTCTTTTCTTCAAGCAAAACAGCAGAAATTAAGGCAATCAAAGCATTCTTGTTAATTTCTTCACCTGTGTCAGAAACGATAGCGGCACGGTCAACGTCTGTATCAAAAATAACACCTAAATCTGATTTGGAAGAAATAACGGCCTCGGAAATAGCCTTCATAGCATCTTTATCTTCGGGATTTGGAATGTGGTTGGGGAAGTTCCCGTCAGGTTCTAAGAATCTGCTTCCGCCTACGTCAGCACCGAGCGGAGCCAAAACCTCGCTAGCATAGAAACCACCTGCGCCGTTACCTGCGTCAACTGCAATTTTCATGCCCTCAAAGGGAAGAGAAAGTCCTGTGTCTGACTGAATTTTGCGCTTGGTATCTTCTGCGTACTTTTTAAGATAATTGCAGGCGTCTACCTTTCCTCCGCCAATTGAATTAAAATTGTTTTCCTGAGCATATTCTAAAATCTCTGTAATATCAGCTCCCTCAAGGCCACCTTCTTTTGTAAAGAATTTAAGACCGTTTCGGTTAAACGGGAGATGACTTGCCGTGAGCATGATTGATGAGTCAGCACTGTATTCGGAGTCAATAGTAATCATAAACATAGCAGGAGTTGTGCACAGGCTGCAGTCATAAACATTTGCTCCGCTTTCAGTAATAGCTTTTATGCACGCATTTTTCAAGCGGTTTGCTGAAATTCTGCTGTCGTGACCTATAGCAATTTTCAGTTCATTTGGTTTTTTATTAGTGCGCTTTGATGTGAAAAGCACAAAGGCTTTGGCAATTCTTTCTACGACCTCGTCTGTCAGATTGATATCAGCACCTTTAATGCCTTCTGATGCAACACCTCTGATATCACTTCCATTTTTTAATAATGACCATTCTTTTAAAAGCATAATAAGTTCCTTTCTGTAAATAATTCCATTTTATTATAACAAAATTAATGGCAAAAAGCAACACTTTCATTGACAAAGGAGATCGCTATATGATAAACTGAATTAAATGATATTTAAAAGAGGAAGCATATTTGTTATGAAAGAAACAAGTATATTTAAAAAGGTGCTGCTCAGCAATCTCAAGATTGTTATGGTGCCGATTGTTATAATAATGTTTTTTGCAGGCTTTATAATTACAGACAGCTTTAAAAGGGATATAACGCATGAGACAGAAATTGCTGTTTCAAAGTTTGCAGAGAGCATGAATGCTGAAATTGAAAAGGTTATAACAATAACGGAAAATACCGCGAGGTATCCACTTGTATATAATGGACTAAATGCAGATTATAAGGACCATTACAGTGTTTTTATATATCTTGACGAGGTTAAGGTTTTTCTTGATAATTTAACATATGAACTTAGTGATGACAGTCTTACAATTTGTTTTAAAAATGAGACTTTGTACGGGGGAAAATATTTTGTGGCTGCAAATGACTTGAAAGAATATGACTCCATACAGAAAAGACTTGATGAATCTGAAACAAATATTTTATGGGAGGAAGATGTTTTTAAAGACGGAAACGGACGGGAGTATTTTCAGTTTTATGTAGACATGCCTTTAAATTCAGGCTGTTTTATAATAGGGAAGGTTTACATTCCGGACAGTGATGAGGATATTTATGTAGTAAAGAGCGGAGAAGACCCGAAGGATGGATATTCGGGGATAAGAGCAAACATAAATTCCCAGTTTGATGCAGTGGGCAGAGTTTCTCAGGGCAGAATTTTTTCAATTGCCTTTCAGGTTTATGCCGTGCTGATAATTATCACTGTAATGATTTTACTCATGCTTTATTATATCACACAGAAAACAACAGACAAGGTAACACGCGATATTAACGAGTTTATAGGAAGGCTTAATGCAAGCAGTATAGCAAACGAGGAGTTAGACCTTGAGATAAAAAGCGGCGAGGCAACTGAGATAAGTATTATAAAGGAAACAATATCAAGGCTACTCACACAAATTAATGAGATAACAAACTCTAATCATAATACTGAAATGGAAAAGAAGACACTTGAGTTTGAGCTTCTTCAGAGTCAGATTGACCCGCATACCTTATATAACTCATTATCTGCAATAAGGCTTGGGGCATTTAAACGTCAGGATGCGGAAATGGTCGATTTTGTTGATACAATGGTGTCATATTACAGGAAGGTGCTCAATAAAGGCAAGACAATCAGCACGATTTCAGACGAGCTTGACCTTATCACAAAATATGTCAGAATAAATGAGCTTTCTCACTATAAAAAGTATAATCTTTACATTGATTGTGATGATGGACTTATGAGTGTTGAAACACTTCATTTACTCCTGCAGCCGTTTGTTGAAAATGCAATTATTCATGGCCTCGGAGGAAGTAAAAAGGATTGTGAAATAAGGATTAAGTGTTATCGTGATAATGGCAAAATAAACATTTCCGTGGCAGATAACGGACGCGGTATGGATGCTGAAAAACTTGCGCACTTAAATGATATTGAAAAATGTGAGCTTGGATACGGAATAAGGAACGCATTTATGAGGCTTAAGCTCTACTATGGAGATGCGGCTTATGTTCATTTTGAATCAGAATACGGCAAAGGGACATGCGTGTATATTTGTTATCCGATTTAAAAAATAATCATATTACGTACCTAAAAAAATCGGCTAAAGGACTTCCAAAGGAGCCGAAAATGTGATAAAATTTTAATAAGAATAAAGAAGAGGGGTAAGTGAAGAAAAAATGAAGGCAAAAGAAGTACAGGAATTAAAACCTATATCAAAAGGCTTTATAAAAAACATCAGTGAACATAAGTACGCATATTCTATGATATTGCCAGCTATAATATTGATGTTTGTGTTCAAG
>SVJO01000034.1 GCA_015068935.1 Oscillospiraceae bacterium | reverse complement strand
AAGAAAAAGGCAGTGCAAGAATTATTCTTTCAACAGGTGCGTCACAGTTTGATACAATCACAGCTTTAACTGAAACAGATGTTGACTGGAGCAAGGTTGAGATGTTCCACTTAGACGAATATGTTGACCTTCCGGAAACTCATGTTGCTAGCTTTAGAAAATACTTAAAGGAGCGTTTCACAAGCAAGGTGAATTTAAAGGCTGCTCACTTTGTTGATGGAACAAGAGAAGGAATAGCTAAATTAACTGAAGAATTAAGAAAGGCTAAGGTTGATGTAGGCTTAATAGGAATCGGAGAAAATGCTCATATCGCATTTAACGACCCCCCGGCAGACTTCAACACTAAAGACGCATATATCGTTGTTGACTTAGACGAAAAATGCAAAAAACAGCAGGTTGGCGAAGGCTGGTTTGCTACAGTTGATGACGTTCCCAAGCAGGCAGTTTCAATGACTGTTTACCAGATTATGCAGTGTGAAACCATCGTTTCATGTGTTCCTTATGCTGTTAAAGCAGATGCAATAGAAAACACACTTAAAAACGATGTTACAAACACAATTCCTGCAACAATCATGAAAACACATGAGAACTTCGTTCTCTATGCAGACAGCGAATCATTTGCTCAGGTTGTAGCAAAAGATATTCTCTGGAAATAATCTTCATAAAATAAAAGAAGCTGTAGCAAAATGAAATCATTTTGCTACAGCTTTTTTAGTTCAACGCATTTTTTATTTTCCTTATCTGAGCTGTCCTATATACTTATCAAGTTCAGCTAAGCTGTCTCCCATTCTCTCCCAATCATTATCTTTAGAAGCCTGACGGAATTTATCATAGCTTTCAATAACATTTCTTATTTTATCCGAAGTATCTGTCACTAGAGGTGCCTCGGGCGTCACAATCTCATCTTGCGACACCTCCCCTGAGGGCACCCCTTCAATATTTATAACCTTTGCTAAAGACTCCTCTAGCGTAGCTTCCATTGCAATACTGTCTTTATATGCAACAATAATGCGCTTAAGCTCAGGAAGTGATGATGAGTTCTGCGTTGTTATATAAACAGGCTCAACATACAAAATTGAGTTTTTAAACGGCACAACAAGAAGATTTCCTCTTATAACTGTTGACCCACCGCTATTCCAGAGTGTCATTTCTCTTGAAATTTCAGGGTCATTATCAATTCTGTTTTCTATCTGCATAGAGCCATAAACCGTAGTGTTTTTCGGCATTCTGTATAGCACCATTTCTCCATAGTGGTCCGCGGTTGTCCTTGTCATTAAAAAGCCCACCATATTATATTTTCCATATAGAACAAACGGTGATGTCAAAACAAGCTCCTCGTTCCCGTCCTCTGAGAGTCTCATTACATTAAAATATGGCTCAACTTCAATATCACCTTCAGCATATTTCTCCGTTGCAACACTCCAGACATCTGCCTTATCATAAAATTGCCCTGCATCTTTTACATGATATCTTTGATAAACTGTTCTTTGCAGTTTAAAGATATATTCAGGCACAGTTATATGGTCTATGACCTCCTCAGGAAGCGGTCCATCTGTAAATAATTCAGGATAAATATTTTTGTATGTCATCACAATCGGGTCATTTTCATCAATCACATAAAATTTCATATCGCCCGTATATGCATCAACAATAACTTTAACAGAGTTTCTTATATAATTTATTCCGTCATACCTCTGTGCATAAGGGTAACTTGAAGATGTTGTATATCCGTCTATTATCCACTTTAAGGTTCCGTCATCAGCTATTATTATATAGGGGTCAGAATCGTATGACAAAAATGGAGCCGCCATCTTTACACGCTCTACAATATTTCTGTTTATTAAAAGCTTGCTCTGTGAATTTATATTGCTTGAAAACAACATTCGGTAATCACGGTAGTATGCTGCAAACAAAAGTCTCTTTAGCGGTGTCATTTCAATACCTGTGTTACCGTCAAATGTAAATTCAACATCAGTGAGACCTTCTGAGTAGTCAAGTTCTTTGTTTCCTCCGCCTACTATTACATAATCATTAGTCAGCTCGCCATAATATATTCTCGGCTGAGTGATTTGGGGCAACCCTTCATCTGATACAGGCGGAATATCTCTTATGCTGAACTCGGGCTGACCTTCAGACGTTACTTTGTTTATGGGACTTGCTACAACGCCATATCCGTGCGTATATCTGAACATTCTGTTTGCATAGGACTGAGCAGGCTCATCTGCGTTTTCCTTATTCATTTCACGCGCCGACATGAAAATTGCATTAAGCTCGCCATCTATCTCATAGGGGACAACATCAATGTCATTAAATCTGTAATATTTCCTGAAATACTGAAGCTGATTATATGCAGTAAGAGATGAATTAAAATCGGTTATTCTTATGTTATCAATCTCAGTTGAGTTATCTTTAATATCCTCAGTTGTTATGTTGTTTTCAATTTTATATTCAACGTCTAAAACATCTGTAAGATTAAAACCCTCTAAAGTAGCATTTATATTTTTTTCAATGTATGATGATTGAACATTTCTCTCATTCGGACTGACAACAAATGAATCTACAGCCACTCCCGCCAAACTTGCAAGTATTGAAGAAACAGGGACCACTGCAATTACAATCAGCACTGCTAAATATTTGCTCTTATAAAGGAATATAATAGCTAAAACAATCACTAAAAGAATAATAAACGGTGCTATAGTGTAATAATTAGCTAAAATATTTGTTTCAACAAAACCTGCACCCAATAAATTATCAGATGAGAAGCTGCCGTATAAAAGTCCTTCTGCCGTAAATCTGTAAGAAAACATTATAAGAACAAAGAATACTAAAACATTGACAAGAACATGGATAACAGCACCCTTTTGTGTCAGAACAATCTCTTTTAAATTTTTGTATCCCTGTCTTGCAAATGTGAGATAGTAAATAACAGCTATTGCTATAGTCTGGAGCAAAATAAACCCCTTAACTCCATCAATTATTGATGTTAAAAACGGACGCACGAAGATATAATACCCTATATCGCGAGAAAAGAGGCTGTCTGTTATATTAAAACTTTCTCCGTTTATCGCCGTAAGGAGCTTAATATATAAATCTCCACCTGATATACTGCTTGCAAAAAAGGCTAAAACTGCACTCAAGATTATATATAGCCATTTTTTCTTCAGGAAATTATACTTTGAGTATTTTAATACGGCGCATTTTCTCAAAACAAAGGCATTTGTGCAAAGAATTAAAAATGATACCACAAATGCGGCTATCATTGTCAGTACCTTAGCCTTTATATTTGTAAAGAAAACACTTGTAAAATCAGGATTAATCTCCCTGATTTGCCAGTATTCCATAAGATAGCTGACAAAAATCAATAAAAGCACTATAAGCACTATTGCTATAGCACCGATTTTAAGCAGTCTCTTTAAACGTCCCTTCTTCTTTTCATCAAGGTCATGTATCACATTTTTAAAATCCTGATAATTATCCGAGCTGAAATTATTAAAATTCATATTGTAGCCTCCTTTTATCGTTTATAAATAAAAAGAAAGGATTTTCTCCCTTCTTTTTATTCATCAGAAAATAAAGCCTCTGCAAACTGCGATGGATTAAACGGTCTTAAATCATCAATTTTCTCGCCTATACCTATGAACTTAACACCAATATTCTGTTCTTTTGCAAGCGGAATGATAACACCGCCCTTTGCCGTTCCGTCAAGCTTTGTCAGTATTACCCCCGTAATTCTGCTAACCGCTGCAAATTCTCTCGCCTGAATGAGTGCATTCTGTCCTGTTGAGCCGTCTAATACTAAAAGCGACTCAAACTCACTGTTTCCTGACTCTCTTTCAACAACACGCGCAACCTTTTTTAGTTCTTCCATTAACGGCTTTTTGTTATGGAGTCTCCCTGCTGTATCACATATAACAAGGTCGGCGCCTTTTGCTTTGGCAGATGCAATTGCATCAAAAACAACAGATGAAGGGTCTGACCCTTCCATATGTTTTACAATGTCAACACCTGCGCGCTCTGCCCAGATTTCAAGCTGGTCTATAGCCGCTGCTCTGAATGTATCAGCCGCCGCGAGCAATACTTTTTTACCCTGAGCTTTATACATCGCCGCCATTTTGCCGATTGACGTTGTCTTTCCAACACCGTTGACACCGATAACAACAATAACCGCAGGACTTCCCGAGAGATTAATTTCGCTGTTTGTACCTTTTAATATATCGCTTATTATTACTTTTAATGCCTCTTTTAATTCAGAAGGCTCCTTGATTTTTTCAGCCTTTGCTTTTTGTTTGAGCTCATCTAAGATAAAAGCCGCAGTATTTGCACCGATATCTGCCATGATGAGAACTTCCTCAAGCTCATCATAGAGGTCGTCATCTATAGTTTTAAAGCTCTGAAAAACTCCGTCAATTCTCTCTGTTATAGCATTCTTTGTTTTTGAAATGCTACTCTTTAGTCTTGCAAAAAACCCATCCTTTTCATCTGCATATTCATCTGCA
Organism: Oscillospiraceae bacterium; assembly: GCA_015068935.1. Lineage (GTDB taxonomy): Bacteria > Bacillota > Clostridia > UBA1381 > UBA9506 > SIG437. The sequence continues at coordinate 4,823 of SVJO01000034.1, read as the reverse complement.
TTGAAAGTCTCTGCAGCTTCCGTTTCACCTGACTCTTCTTCTTGGACAGGTTCACTTAAAAGCTCCTCTGTTACAGCCTCAATGTCAGCAGTAACCGAATTTTCTTCATTCTTTTTTTTCTTTGGCAAAAAATTAAACCGCACACTATCACCCCTTAATTTCAGGCATTTATCAAATTATATAAGAAGATTTTTTTCTGATTCATGCTTTTTGTCTCTGCACATAAGATTTAAAACGGCATCTTTGGCAGGCTTATCTTCAAACAGAATTTTATATGCCTCTGTTACTATAGGCATATCAACTCCTGCGCGCTTAGCTAAAATATAGGCACTCTTAGTTGTATAAAATCCTTCAACAACCATTTCTATCTCTTTTACTGCTTCACTGGGCGTATAACCCTTTCCAATCAGAATTCCCGCGCGCCTGTTTCTTGAATGCATGCTCGTACATGTAACAATCAAATCTCCAATGCCCGAAAGACCAAAAAATGTTTCAGGCTCTGCACCAAGCGCTATCCCAAGGCGCGATATTTCCTGCATACCGCGGGTCATAAGCGCCGCTTTTGTGTTATCACCAAATCCCAGACCGTCTGATATACCTGCCGCCAGAGCAATTACATTTTTTAATGCTCCTCCGATTTCAACTCCGACCATATCAGTACCTGTATAAACCCTGAATGTATCGTTCATTAAGATATTCTGCAATCTTCGAGAAATCTCTATATCTTCACTTGCAACAACGTTGGTTGTCGGAAGGAAAAGAGCAACCTCTTCTGCATGAGACGGTCCCGACATTACTGCAAGGCGAGCCTTGGGTATTGTCTCTTTTATTACCTCAGAAAGCCTTTTTTGAGTTTTTTCCTCTAACCCCTTTGAAGCATTTACAATAATGGTTCCTTCTTTAACGAAAGGCGCCATTTTCTCTGCAGTTTCTTTTACCGCACTAGACGGTGTCACCATAAAAATAATTTCATTCTCTGCAGCTTCAGAAAGGTCTGACGTAAATGCCATATTCAAAGGAAGCAGTGTTTTTGGAAGATACTTTTTGTTTTCTCTGTATTTTATAAGTTCATCTGTTTGTTCCTTTGTATATGACCACAATGTAACATCATGCCCGTTTTTGCATAAAAGGGATGCAATTGCTGTTCCCCAGCTTCCCGAGCCTATAACACTGATTTTTTCTCCCATATTAATACACCCCATTTCCTTTTTGCGCTTTCAAAAGTCAAATTGACTCATGTTTTAACGTAATTATGTGGAAACTCTCAATCTTTTTTGTGACCGAGCTTTGACTCTGTGCCCTTTAACAGTCTTGAAATATTTGTCCTGTGTCTGTAAAGTGCTAAAAGAGAAATTACAACCGACATGGCAATATATAAACGCACTGTCACTTGTGAAAAATCAGGGTTAAATGCTATTACAAATATAGGATATATAATAGCACCCACCACCGAACCAAGCGACACGTACTTTGTAATAATCATAATAAGTATACATACTGTTGCAATTATAATACCGATTCTCCAGTCTAAAAACAGGATTACTGCAATCGAGCAAACAATCCCCTTTCCGCCCTTAAATCCAAAATAAATCGGGAAATTATGTCCGAGCACTGCGCCAAATCCTGCAACATACTGCATATATAGTGAAGCATCTTTGTTATCAGGAACAAATATTTTGCTTATATAAATTGCTAAAAGGAGAGCTATAATTGTCTTTAAAAAATCAAACAGAAAAACTAAAGCGGCAGCACCTTTGCCGACAACACGGAGAGTGTTTGTCATACCCGCGTTTCCGCTTCCTTTTTTTCGTATATCAATACCCTTTAATTTTCCTATAATAACTGATGTATTAATACTCCCTAAAAGATATGCCAAAACAAACGATAATAAAACACTAAGCGCCATACTTATTCTCCTTTCGTTTGTTCGCCCTTCTCGCGAACGATAAATTTAACAGGTGTCCCCTCTAAACCGAAAACTCCTCTTATCTGATTTTCAATATATCTCACATAAGAAAAGTGTGCAAGCTCTTTGTTATTTACAAAAAGCACAAATGTCGGCGGTCTGACGCCCGTCTGTGTGATATAGTATATCTTAAGGCGCTTACCCTTGTCAGACGGCGGCTGAACTTTCATTGTCGCCTCGGTGAGCACATCATTTAGCATACCTGTTCTTACTCTCATAAGATTTTGTTCGTTAACATATTTTATTAAATCAAAGAGCTTTGGAATACGCTGTCCTGTAAGCGCTGAAATAAACACAACAGGTGCATAATGCATAAATGAAAGCTCAGACCTTATCTCTTTAATAAATGCGTCCATTGTTTTATGGTCTTTTTCAATCAAATCCCACTTGTTAACAGCGATAATACAAGCTTTTCCCTGTTCATGACAATATCCTGCGATTTTGGAGTCCTGTTCGCTGACTCCTTCCTTTGCATCAATCATTATAACACAGACATCACATCTGTCAACAGCAGTGAGCGACCTTATTACACTATATCTTTCTATGCTTTCTTCAATTTTGCCTCGTTTTCTCATTCCTGCAGTGTCAATTAATGTATATTTCGTTTCGCCGTCCGAGTAGCTTGAGTCTATCGCATCTCTTGTAGTTCCTGCAACAGAGCTTACTATTACTCTGTTTTCGCCAAGAATTTTATTTATCAGGGAAGATTTTCCCGCATTCGGCTTTCCGACAACTGCAACCTTTATTGAATCATCCTCTTCCTCTTGCCCATCATCAGAAGGTATATATTTAAAAACCTCATCTAAAAGGTCTCCTACACCGAGTCCGTGAAGCGAGGAAATCGGAATCGGCTCTCCTATACCAAGATTATAAAACTCATAGAGCTCCAATGGCGGTGCTCCTATGTTATCTACCCTGTTAACAGCCAGAACAACAGGTTTGCCTGATTTCATAAGCATAGTGCAAACATCTCTGTCTGCGGCAACAAGTCCGTCAGAAACATTAACCATGAATATAATAACATCTGCATGGTCTATGGCAAGCTCTGCCTGAAGACGCATATTTTTAAGAATAACATCATCATTTTTAGGCTCAATGCCTCCCGTATCAATCAGCATAAAATGCCTGCTTAGCCATTCAGCCTCCATATAAATTCTGTCACGTGTGACACCAGGGGTATCATCAACTATGGAAATGCGCTCCCCGACTATTTTATTAAATAATGTAGACTTTCCCACATTGGGCCTTCCTACTATTGCAACTACCGGTTTTGCCATATTTACTACCTCTTTCCAAGCAACTCTTTTAAGAAAATATATCCGTCATTTAAAACAGGGACAACCTCGAGTCCAAGCTCCTTTTCCATCTGAGAAACTGTTACATTGTCAAGGAAAACATCTTCTTCTGCCTTGAGCATTGATTTTGTAATCAAAAGACGGTCGTAATCTTTTCCTTTTAAACTGTTTATTATATCTTGTCCGCAGATGAGTCCCGAAACAGTCACACTGTCTCCAAAAAAATTATTTTCTATCATGACAACATCTGCGTTTAGTTTATTATACCTTTTTTTTGCCTTTTCTACAAGCCCGCAAATGAAATTATAGGCAAGTTTTCCCGTCGCAATTACATTTTTGCCGAAAAACAGTTGCTTCATATCCTCCTTCAGCGCCTCTAAAAACTCATCTTCCATGCTTGAGATAAGCCCGACACCATTTTCAATCTGCGGAAAATCCTCGTATTCTTCTGCTTTTGGGAGCGGAAGAATAGCCTTTATATAAAACTCGTCAGAAAGATAAACAATCCTTGAGCCATACTTTTTCAGATATTTTTCCTGAAGCTTAGTCACAGCATTAACTGTTTTTTCCGCATCGTCTGCCGTAATTTCAGAAAGCGGAAAAAGACCCTCTCTGAATTTGGTCAATCCCACAGGCACAACAGAAATACTTCTGCACCACGGATAGAATGATGCAAGTGTCTCAACAGAATGGATAAGCTCATCTCCGTCATTTATGCCCTTGCATAAGACTATTTGCATATTCATTTCTATTCTGCCTTCTCTAAGCATCTCTATCTGCTCTAAAATATGGGCAGCTACGGGGTTTTTAAGCATAGATACTCTCAAATCGGGATTTACTGTGTGAACAGATATGTTGACAGGTGAAATTCTGTACTTAATTAGCTTTTGTATATCACTATCTTTCATATTTGTTAATGTGACATAATTTCCATGGAGAAAGGAAAGACGTGTGTCATCATCTTTAAAGTACATAGTTTCTCTCATGCCCTTGGGGAGCTGGTCAATAAAACAAAAAATGCATTTATTTGTACAGCTTTTAGTACTTCCAAATAAAACATCATCAAAATTTATGCCCAAATCCTCACCCAAAGAATTTTCTATCTCAAACTCTATAATCTCTCCCGATGCTTTTTTTACTGTCATAACAAACTCATCTGATACTGACAGAAACTTATAGTCAAGATAATCGACAATCTCTGTATCATCAATTTTTAAAATTTCGTCGCCTTTATCTATTGAGAGCTCAAATGCTATACTCCCATCATCTACAGAGCTCACCAGGGCTCCTTTTGTCTTGCTCATAAATTTACTCCTAATGCAAAAATAGAGAAGGATTTGCACAATTCCTTCTCTAATTCATTTTGCAGCAATGTGATAATTTTACGCTTCTTTTTTAACAACCTCTTTGCCGTTATAGTAACCGCAAGCCTTACAAACTCTGTGCGGCATTTTTGGCTCTCCGCACTGCGGACAAGCTACTATACCCGGAATAGCTAATTTCCAATTTGCTCTTCTTTTATCTCTTCTTGCTTTAGAAGTTTTTCTTTTTGGTACTGCCAT
>SVJO01000006.1 GCA_015068935.1 Oscillospiraceae bacterium | reverse complement strand
TCAAAGAGAGCTCACTTGCACGTCAGATGGCGATGGAGAGCGGAGCAGACGAACAGTCAGAAGTTCCGACACCTGAGACAGTTAAGGCGGCAACACTTGTAGTAACGACAGTACCGATTATTATGGTGTATCCGTTCCTGCAGAAATACTTTATCAAAGGTGTAACTTTAGGCGCAGTTAAAGGTTGATTTTAGCTGTACCTATATATAAAAAAAGAAAAGGAGAAGAACTATGTTAAGAAAAAGAAAGACAATTGCAGCAATACTTGCATTAGTGCTTAGTGCTTTGATGCTTACATCATGTATTGGTGCAAACACAAACGGTTCAAAAGGTGCAACACTTGAGATTACTGTTTGGAACACACAGGGAACAGGATATGTGTACCAGGAACTTGAAGAGGACATTCCTACACAGTGGCTTACAGATAAGACAGGTGTTTATGTTCAGAACATCTATGGTAATGACGGCGGACAGTGGGACTCAAAGCTCACTAAACTCTACACAGGCGACAATCTGCCGGATGTTGTATGGTGTCAGTCAGGACAGGGCCCTGCTCATTACAACAAGCTCCTTAGTTTAGAAGCTCTTACACTTTTAGATGAAGAGATGATTAAGACTTATGCTCCTAACATCTGGAAGAGAACTCCTTCATACATGTGGGACTATTTCAGAACAGAAGACGGCAAGATTACAGGTATCCCATTCAGATTCGACAATGGCGAAATTGAGTCAGTTCTTTATGACCATGACGCTGAAGAACTTAAGAGGTTAGTAGATTTAAAAGGCTCTTTACCTTCAAGTATTCAGACATCACTTTACATCAGAGATGATATCTTAAAAGAAATCTTCCCTGAATGTAAAACATACGATGAAATTATGGCTCTTATGAAGGAGAAACAGGCTCCTGTAGGCGATGAAATCATGGATATTCCGATTCATACATCACAGGAATTAATCGATTTCATGTACAAAATCAAAGATTTAAATAAAACTGTAGACGGCAGAAAAGTTTATGCTTACGGTTATGCAGGCGACGGCAGTGACAACTGGGAAGCTTTAGTATACTTAGGAAATACTATGTATGGTACTAACTGGCACCAGTATACAGCTCACTGGAATACAGCTACAGAAGAAATTGAAATCCCGCTCATGGGAGATTTAGTAAAACAGATGGCAAAAACTCAGAACCAGATGATTCTTGACAGAGTTATTGACCCTGAGAGCTTAGCTCATACAACCGCTCAGTTCCAGGCAAAAGTTTACCAGGGTGTTTATGCAATCTGCTGTGCAACAAGAGCAGACGCATTAAAAAATGTTAACAAGCAGCTTGAAGAAACAGGTGCTACATTTAAATACAGACCGTTCTGGATTGACATTCCTAATCCCGAAGGTTATGACCCATTCACTGTTAAATATCCATTCGGTGAGTCATTCTGTTTCACAAATACACTCAGTGAAGAAGAAGTTATTCAGGTGTTAAAATGGGCTGACATTCAGTTTACAGATGAATTCATGGAAATTGCTATCTGGGGTCCTGAAGAAGCAGACTTATACACTGTAAACGAAGACGGCATCCGTGTTTACAGAGATGAATCATACACTAACAGCTGGGTTTTCTCTTCTGGTCCGAGCGTAGATGTTGCTAAAACAAAAGGTCTTAATAATAAGGGCGGTAAATTCAGAGTTCTTCCTACCAACGTTAACCCATATTCACCCGACTTTATGGCAGGCGCAACAGTAAAACTTACACCTCAGGCATCAACTGGCTTTAAGTTCAGTCCTGACAGCAAGTACATCACTTCTGTTGTTGATGCTCCTCCGAGCTATGCATACTCTGCAGAATTCGGTGAGATTGAAGAGCTTGTAAATTACTGGGCAAGACGTGAGGAATACGAAATTGCAATTAAGAAAGCTATAGCAGCTGAAGAAGGCGCATTTGATAAAAAATGGGACGAAGTGCTTGCTATAGTTAACAAAATCTGTGATGTTGAGAAGATGGAAAAAGAGATGACTGAAATCGCTCTTCCATACTATGAAACGATTAAATCAGCAATGAAATAATCTTAATTCGCATAAAATTTATTAAATAAATAAGGGGATTGCTTTACTCAAATAAAGCAATCTCTTTTTTTATCTTAATGGAGTCTTTTTTTTTAAAATAAACAGAAATATGCTTTACAAAAAAACTCGATTGTGGTAAAATAAAAAAGATAAAATATGAAAGGATAATAAAATTTATGAAGAAGCTGATAGCAAAGGATTTACTTAACATACGCGCTGTTTTCTTAAGGCCTGATGAACCGTTTACATGGGCAAGCGGAATTAAAAGCCCAATATATTGTGACAACAGACTGATTCTATCTGCACCTGACGTCAGGAACAGAGTGGAAAATGCAATTGCAGAAACTGTGAAAGAGCAATATCCTGAATGTGAGGCCCTTATGGGAACAAGTACAGCAGGTATTGCGCATGCAGCTATAGCAGCACAAATTTTAGAGCTTCCAATGGGATATGTGCGTTCAAGTGCAAAAGACCATGGAAGAACAAATAAAATTGAAGGAAAGCTCGAAAAAGGACAGAAGGTTGTAGTCATTGAAGATTTAATCTCGACAGGCGGAAGTGTTATTGATGTTGTTAATGCTTTGCGTGATGAAGGTGCACACGTTTTAGGTATTGTCAGCATCTTTACATATGGAATGAAAAAAGGTTTAGATAGACTTGCTGGTGCAGATGTTAAAAATATCAGTCTTACAGATTTTGACTGTTTGGTTAAAGTTGCAGCAGAGGAAGGTTATATAAAGGAAAGTGATATTGAAAGATTAATTTCTTTCAGAAACAATCCTGACGATGAAAGCTGGATAGGTTAATAATATTAAATACAGAAGAATAATGAGGAGGAAAACATGCGCCACATAATAGACATTAAGGATTTATCTGTAGAAGAAATCAATGAGATTTTAGATACAGCAGACGACATGATTTCAAACAGAGAGAAATACAGTCATGTATGCGACGGTAAAAAACTTGCGACACTTTTCTTTGAACCAAGCACAAGGACAAGACTGAGCTTTGAGGCGGCGATGCTGGAGCTTGGAGGCAGTGTTTTAGGTTTTTCAACAGCAGAATCCAGCTCTGCAACAAAGGGCGAGAGTGTTTCTGACACTGTAAGAACAGTAGGTTGCTATGCTGACATTATCGCAATGAGACATCCGAAAGAGGGTGCACCTATGGTTGCCTCTTTAAAATCACCTGTTCCAGTAATAAATGCAGGAGACGGCGGTCATAATCACCCGACTCAGACGTTAACTGACCTGCTCACAATAAGACGTGAAAAGGGGAGAATGTCAAATCTAACAGTAGGCATGTGCGGAGATTTGATGTTCGGCAGAACGGTTCATTCACTGGTTAATGCCTTAGTTAGATATGACAATATTAATTTTGTATTTATTTCGCCTGATGAGCTTAAAATTCCCGATTATCTCAAACATGAAATTTCAAATATTGAGGGAATTTCCTTTGTTGAAACTGATTGCTTAGAGAGTGCAATAGGCGACCTTGATATTTTATATATGACAAGAGTGCAAAAAGAGAGATTTTTTAATGAGGCAGATTATATAAGACTTAAAGACAGCTATATTTTAGATATGCAAAAACTTGCACTCGCTAAAGATGACCTTGCTATTTTGCACCCGCTTCCGCGTGTGAATGAAATCAGCAGAGAAGTTGACGATGACAAGAGAGCATGTTATTTCAAACAGGTTGAGAACGGAAAAATAGTAAGAAAGGCTCTTATGATGAAGCTTCTGGAGGTGGAAGTATGAATATAGACAGCATAAAATGCGGATTTGTTTTAGACCATATAAAAGCAGGAAAGAGTATGGAAATATATAAATACTTAGAGCTTGATAAACTTGACTGCTGTGTTGCTATTATCAAAAACGTAAAAAGCAATAAAATGGGCAAGAAGGACATAATAAAGATAGATGATGAAATTGATTTAAACCTTAATGTTTTAGGTTATATAGACCCTGATATTACAGTAAACAAAATCAAAGATGGTGTTATTGTTGAAAAGTGCCACTTAGAACTTCCCGAAAAAATTGCAAATATCATCACATGTAAAAATCCGAGATGTATCACATCTACAGAGCAGGAGATTGAGCATGTATTCAAGCTCACAGATAAGAAAAACGGAGTATACAGGTGTGTATATTGCGAGTCTGAAAAGAAATAATCAGTAATTAAATGTACTCATCAATCTGATAGAGTACATTTTTTCTAAGGAGAGAAGTCCCGTGCTTATAAAAAACAGTGAGAAAAAATTGCTCTGGGATATTATGGCTCATAGCGGTATGGTGATTGATAAGCCATGCGGCGGAAACGGAACATGCGGAAAATGTAAGGTGAAGGCAAGCGGAAATCTTTCTCCGCTTTCTGAGGCAGAAAGCAATATTTTGACCGATGAAGAAAAGAAAAACGGGGTAAGACTTGCCTGCAGAGCATTTGCATTTGGCGATGTTGAAGTGGATTTTTGCGCTAAAGAAGGTTTAAACGGTGATGTAAAAACCGATTTTTGTATCAGTGAAAGTTTAAATAGTGTAGATAAATGTATTGCCGCTATTGATTTGGGTACAACTGTAATAGAGGCAAACTTTTACCTTCCCGATGCAAAAACACTCTTAAAGCATGGAAAAATGTTAAATCCGCAAGGTAAATTCGGTGCAGATATTATCTCAAGAATTATGTTTTCAAAAAGTGAAGAGGGAAGGGATATACTAAGAAAAGAACTTTTCTCGTCAATCAGGAATTTAGCAGGTGACCTATATGACAAGATAGAATATTCAGTAGTTACGGGAAATACTGCAATGCTCCATTTTTACTCAGGGCTTGACTCAGGCTCAATTGCATCTTATCCGTTTAAGCCTGAGACACTTTTTGGCTCATGGAATGAAAACGTGTATATTCCTCGTTGTATTTCAGCATATGTCGGTGCAGACACAACTCTTGCAATACTTGCAAGCGGTATGCTCTCCGAGGGACCGTCTCTTTTAGTCGATATCGGAACAAACGGAGAAATGGCGCTCTATAGCGGTGGAAAACTATATGTTTCATCGACTGCTGCAGGTCCTGCTTTTGAGGGAGCATCAATTTCTCATGGAATGTTTGCAGTAAGTGGAGCAATAAATCATGTGTCAGCTGACGGAAGTTATAAAACCGTGGGAGGAGAAAAACCAAAGGGGATATGTGCGAGCGGTCTTATAGATGCTATTTGCTATATGCTCAAAAAGGGCATAATTTCAAAAGACGGTTATCTGGAAAAAGATTTCCCTATAAATGAAAGCTCAGTATTTATTTCGCCTCAGGACGTAAGGAACTTCCAGCTTGGTAAAGCAGCAATCAGGGCAGGTATAGAAACTCTTTTAAAAAAAGCAGAAATTTCAGCAAATGAGCTTAAAAAACTCTACATTACAGGGGCGCTGGGGAAAAATGCCAATATGGAAAACTGTCAGAAAACAGGCCTGATTCCAAAAATCCCAAAAGAAAAAATCATACTTTTATCTAACGCAGCCTTAAAAGGAGCAAGTATGATTTTAGAGGATAGAAACAATATTAAAATAACAGAGGAAATTGCAAAAAAAGCTGAATACACAGAGCTTTCTCTTTGCGATGAATTCACAAAAAATTATATAGAGTATATTTCCTTTTAAATTTAGGTAGTATTTATCTATTCATAATACATATTTTTTAAGACGGAAAGCACTTTTTTTTCCATTCGTGAAATTTTCATTTGTGATACGTTCATTAGTTTTGAAATTTCAAGCTGGCTTTTCTCGTCATAATAGCGGTATTTTAAAAAGAGTTTTTCTTCGCTTGTTAAACTATTAAAGCAGTTTTCCAAAAACAGCTTATTTTCTACAAGCAAAAGACTGTTATCTTCTATTGCAATCAGGTCGGAATACACCATATCCTCGCCCTCGTGCATGAACTGGTCTAAGGACCTGCTGATTTTATTTGTGCCCCAGTTAAGCGCACACTCAACCTCATCATAAATAAGGCCAAGTTTATCAGCAAGCTCTTCTGTTGACATCTCTTTGCCTGTTGATTGATACGTTTCATTTTTTAATTTTTTGGCTTTATAAAAAATGTGATAAAGTCTTTGAGGGATTTTAATAAAATTTCCTTTTTCCCTAAAATACTTTTTCACTTCATTGAGCACGCAAGGCGATGCATACGTGTAAAATTTTACATTAAATTCAGGATTGAAATTATTGATAGCATTTAAAAGACCGAGACATGCACATTGGTATAAATCATCATAATCGGGAGCTTTTAAGGCATACCTTTTAGCTATGGAGTGCGGTATGTGAATATATTTTTCAAAAATTTTGTCACGAAGACTTGTGTCACCGCTTTTTAAGTATTCGCAAAATAAAGTATATTCATCTGACATATTTATCTGATTATTTTTAATAGCTTCACTCATGGGCTGTCATTCCTTCCTGTAATATAATTTTACATTATTTAAAAAATAAAGTCAAATTATTTATGCTTAAAGTTTAAATTAGCCGGAAAAATAATTTTGCATAAAAATTTATCATTGTCATAAATTATAATATATATAAATAAGGAGTGTTTTAAATGAAGAAAATATTAGCTTGCCTTTTTGCAGTTTCTATTATTTTCAGCGGCTGCAGTATGCAAAATGTTAAGGACGAAGTAAAAGAAGAGATTTCAGATGTAAAAGAGGATATAAAAGAGCTTAAAGACGATGCAAAGAACGTCTATAAGGGAAAACCGTCAAAAGAAGAATATATAGGTGAGGAAAAAGCCAAAGAAATAGCTCTTGAAAAAGCAGGTATAACAGATGAAGGCATTATATATGACAGAACAGAGCTTGAGTCTGACGGCGGAAGATGGATATATGAAATAGACTTTAAAAAGGATACAACCGAGTATGAGGCGGACATCGATGCATTGACAGGAGAGATTATCTCATGGAGTGTCGATAAAGATTAATATAGCGAGTTTTAAAAGAGATTTTTTGTTGCTATGACAAAAAGTCTCTTTTTTTATGCTGAAAACTGCATATTTATATAGCTTGAAAAAAGTAAAAAAGTTTTTTATTTTTTTAAAAAAAGGTATTGACAAAAATATATACACTTGTTATAATGTAACTGTAGTTGATAATGATAATGATTATCAATTTGAAAGAAAAGAGGTGTTGCAATGTATAAACACAGCAAGCAGAGAGATATGATTTTAGAATATCTCAAAGGTACTAAATCACATCCTACACCAGAGCATATTTTTGACGATTTGAGAAACGACCATCCTGAGCTTGGGATTGCTACAGTTTACAGAAACCTGAAAATGTTACATTCACAGGGGCTTATAAAAAAGCTGAATTTAGGCGAAGGAGCAGACAGGTATGATGCCGATATAAGCAATCACTATCATTTTTTGTGCGAGTGCTGCGGAAATGTAAGCGACCTTAATGATGACGATTTAAATATTACATTTAAAAACGAAGATGCAATGAAAATAAAAAGTCATGAGCTTTATGTTTTTGGAGTTTGTCCTGAGTGTAATAAATAAAAAAGTGTATTAATAAAATAATAAATAAATTAATTTGGAGGAATTTAATTATGAAAAAATTTGTATGTTCAGTATGCGGTTATGTTCACGAAGGTTCTGAGGCACCAAATAAGTGCCCACAGTGTGGTGTTCCTGCAGAAAAATTTAAAGAGCAGGCTGGCGAGAAAACATGGGCAGCAGAGCATGTAGTTGGTGTTGCTAAAGGTGTGAGCGAGGATATTTTGAAAGATTTAAGAGCTAACTTTGAAGGCGAGTGCTGTGAGGTTGGAATGTATCTTGCAATGGCGAGAGTAGCTCACAGAGAGGGTTATCCCGAAATAGGTCTTTACTGGGAAAAGGCAGCATATGAAGAAGCAGAGCATGCTGCAAAATTTGCAGAGCTTTTAGGCGAAGTTGTAACAGATTCAACTAAAAAGAATTTAGAGATGAGAGTTGATGCTGAAAATGGTGCAACAGCAGGTAAATTTGATTTAGCTAAACGTGCTAAAGAACAAAATTTAGATGCTATCCATGATACAGTTCATGAAATGGCGCGTGACGAAGCTCGTCATGGAAAAGGCTTTGAAGGCTTACTCAAAAGATACTTCGGTTAATGCTTAAAACCGCTAAAAATCAAGGTTTTGGCGAAAAAATTAGTATAAAAATAATTTTGAAAAGAGCACCTTTCGGGGTGTTCTTTTTGTTTAAGTATTGTGTAATATACTGTGTAAAATAGAAACAGTATTTTTACACTTTGAATAATGCTGTGTATAAATACTGTGTAAAATAAAAAAAGAGCACATAAAATATGCACTCTTTAATAATATTGAAAAAATTAAAATAATTATATTTTCGTTTTTATGCGTATCTTTCATCAAATATATTTACAACATCAACATTTTTACTTGTAGCATATTTGATTGTGTTTCTTGTTCCGCCTTTTTCGCCGTTATATGCAGAAATAACTCTTGCGGAATTATCAACCATAAAACAGTTTCGTATTTGAAAACAACTTCTTGAATAGTGTTCGCAAACAAATTTTACATAATCAGCCTGTTCCATTATTTTGTTATATCGTTTTTTTTCTACAATATCCCAAGATTTTTCAAAACTTTCAAATGGAGAAGCACAAATCAGTTTAATTCTATCATTATCTTTTCGTTCTTCAAGGACAATTTCGCCTGCCCACATATCAACGCCACGAGCCATTCCTGTTATAAATGTTGTGAAGCCGTCTTTTATTGCTTCTCTGATAGCCTTTTTTAATCTTTCTTTGACTTCACTTTCGGACATATTTAATTTTTCTGGTCTATGTCCTGTAAAACAGCACCTATGCATTCTTTTTGGTTCTTCCATAATCATTCTCCTAAATAAAAAAAGTGCGTAGCCAACCTTGCGGTAGAGCCACGCACCAAAAAACGCACAAACTCTCCGTTTCAAAAGGTTGCTACACACTTTAAATCATACACACTTATAACATTTCTATATAAGAGAATGATGAAACAAGAGCGTACGCTTTTTACAATAGCGTACCTCTTATACGAAATGTTATTCAGTTTTGTGTGTTTTATAAAAAATTTAAAGTTGTAGCACACATATTATACCACAACTTTAATTTTTTATCAAGTAATTAGAATAAAATTACTTATATTTTATGTATTGCACAAATATTAAATCTAAATTATTAAAATAATAATTATTTCGTTTTCTTTTTGTTGCGTTTTAACTGCGGAATTTTACCGCAACTCTTGCCGTGCTTCTTTTCAAGTTCGGCGTTTGCCTTATCAATAAGAATTTGCACATATTCAAAAGAGAAGCCGACACAAACAGCATTACAAACAATTTCGTCAAACTGTCGGCGACTAAAATTAACCGTGTAGCCGTTGAAGTTCAGCAACTTTTCAAATTCATCAATCGGAAGTCCGAGCATAAGTCCCAGAGAAACGATAAACTTTTTGTCGTAGTCCCTTTCTTCCTTTGTTTCATTCTTCCAATCAAAATATGTTGATTTGGAAATTTCAAATTCCTTAAACTGTTCAACATAAGATTTTCTCTTTGTTTTCGGTGTCGCCTTTTTAAGATAATATCCTTTCGGGCGAACTTGTTTTTTGAGAATATCAAGCATTTCATCTTTCGTCAGTTTTGAAATGTCGGTATTCTTCGGAAGCGAAACAAGATCAAGTAAAACATAACTTTCCTTGAAAAAGGTTTTTAGCATATTATCAATGTTTTCTTTATAGTCTGTCGGTGTGTGGAAACAATGTTCAATCAATTCAAAATAATTATCAACCGTTTCCGCAACATTGTTTTTCAAGATTTCCGCAAATTCATCAGCATTTGCCGTTGAAAGCGTGGGGAGCGTTCCCGTCCATGCCATTCTGTCGGGATAGACTAATTCGGAAATATCAACCCTTTTCTTTCCGTGCTTTGCGTAAATAATCGGTCTTTTGTAGTTTGAAGCAATCAACGCTTCTTGGTATGTGTCGCTGTCGTAAAATTCTTTGTGCCGTTCTCTATGCTCCAACCAATCGGAAATAAATTTCTCCGCTTCAGCTTTTTCCGCTTTGGTTTTTATATTTACATATTTGTATTTACATCTGTATATCCAATTCGCCAACTCGTAAATATCATATTCAAAAATATTCTCGCCGAATAAATTATTGTTTTCTGTCAATGAAAACACCTACTTTCATATTTGATACTAATATTATAACATAAAAAAGCGAAAAAGTCAAATTTTATCATTCCGTTTAGTCGGAAAATAAAAAGCACTCACGAAACATTGTCCGTGAGTGCTTTTTTCATTATTCCTACCATTTTTATTTAACCGCCCTTTCGGGCGAGTAAATTCATTTCTAAACCCTTTTATTTCCGACCTCTCTTATTCCTACCCATTTTTCTGCCTTAACACCAGAAAGGCATTGAATATTATGAGAAAAGATATGGAAGTTGTTCAGGCTTCCATAATACATTATATTCAAAAGCGGTTTAGAATATTCCAATTAAACGGAATAATTATTTGATAACTTCCGTATATTTCGGTGGAAAATAATCATTATTTAACCACTCGGTAATATGCGTATATTTTATTCTTTCGTATTTCATAAACTTTTTAATGTCGGAAAGATGTGATTGACGGCAATTAACAAGTAGGCAAACTTGACCTTTTTTAATCGGTATATGTTCAAATAATGTCGGGTGTTCGTCATAATATTCCTGCAAATACTCTTTTAGGCGTTTTTCGGTCGGACTATCATCTTCTTTCGGAGCACCAACAGAAATTTTTTGATAATTTATTGTATCGTTTCCGTTTTCTGTATCGGTTGATTTTTCGTCTTTCTCTATCGCTTCAAGACTTGCAGCGATAATCGCATTTGACCTAAAATCATTAAATGCTTCATACTCTGCTTCGTTATAATCTGTCAAAGTAAAATCTTCCGTTATTCTCATAGGAACAGAATAAAAGCCGAGAGAACGGAATTTCTTGCTGATTTTTTCAGCGAAAAACTGTGCCACTCTTTCCGAATTATCTTCCGTGAGCCAAAATACATAATCAATAGCCATAATAAAATCTCCTTAAATTCTTATAATAATAATTTTTCGTTAAAAATTGTCTTTCAACGGCTTCCAATGTTCCGTTGCCATATCGTCCGTGTATTCGGAATTATTGATGTAGAGCTTATCGTTCTTATCACGCACAAAACCCCATTTGATACCGTGCTTCTCGGCGTATTGCTTGAACGAAGCGAACTTGTTTTCAACTTGGTTATCAATGTTCTTACTCTGGTTTCCAATTTCTCCGCCTTTGGTTTCAATTATCCAGATGTCGCCGTTCGTTTTCTTCACGATATAATCGGGGTAGAAAAGCCATTGTTTATTCATTACACCCATATAACAAACGGAGAAGTATTGTTGTCCTGTGTCGCCGTTCTTATAAACCCATTCAATATCTTCTTGTTCTTCACAGTAGCGTTCAAAAAGTCTTTCACTCTTTGACCGTATTCCCTCAACTATCATAGCCGAAGAATAATCTTTGTAGGCGTTGCTGATAAATTCTTCAACATCTGTTTCGGTGCTGTCGTATCTGTATAGTTCCTGTTCGGGTATTCGGAATGTTGCCGTCTTTGGTGCAAAGACTAAACTTTGTTGAACACCTGTCATTGCAACGGCTTCTCGGAAGTCGCTTTTTAGTTTGTGTTCGTTGTTGATAACGAAAGCGTAATACTCCGCCGTTCCCAGAGATAACAACTTATTCGGAACTGCAACACTCTTACGGAATAAGCGTTCAAGAATTACCTTTGTTTTCTGTGTTGTCATTCCGATTGTTGATTTAAGAACATCAACCGAGTGCAGAAGTTCAATACCGTGCTTATGTGTATTGACCGTTCTTGTAGTCTGGCGGTAGTGTTCCGCCTGTTCGGAAAATACGCTGTCGGTTGTGATGAACTTACCTTCAAGCATTTTACCGATTATCTTTTCATTGAAATTATAACCTGCACCCTCTAAACGCAAACGGTTTTCCTGCTTGTTTCCAGAGAGTTTATATTTATCAACAAGGAATTTGTAAATCTGTTTAAAGGTTTCTCTTTCGCCAAGTCCGCCGACATCTTTATCACGGTATTGTTTTTCAAGCGTGAATACCTTGCACTTGTCTTTTAGGAAAACTCGCTTTGTTTCAAAAGCCTGCGACATTGCAAGTTTGATACCCTCTTTGTATTTTTCGTCAAAGGTAAAGAGATAGCAGAAGTCCAGAATATCAATGTCATAGTGCTTTGCTTCTGGCATACGGCGAAGTCGCCCGATTGTCTGTATCTCAAAATCTTCCGCCATATTCTCACGGAGCTTAACGAGAATTTTCGCACGAGGACAGTCCCAGCCTGTCGCAATCGCCTGTTTCATCAAGAGAAAAATCGGCGTTGCGTTTAGTTCGGTGATTCCGTCCAGATTTTCCTTTTGGTCGGAAAACCATTTCGCCACCATTTGATTTTTATAGGTGTAGTTCATTTCTTCAAGTTTCTTTTCAACGGCTTCAACAAGCCTGTCCGAAGAATTTGGAAATTGAATAATCACAAGTGGGCGTATTGTCTTTGCTTTTCCGTCTTGCAGCGAATACGCCTGTGCAATCTGCTTACGCTTCTTGTCAGCGATTTCAAGCAGATAGCCGTATTCGCTTTCAAGTTCGCCGTCATATTCAACATCTTCATTGATATATAACGCCTTTGTGATAAGTCCCGAAGAAATAACATCAATTTCGTCAATCTCGTAAAATTCGTAAAGCTTGTTTTCCTTTGCTGTCGCCGACACACGAATAATATTTTTCGCCGAGAACGCATTGATGATGTCATTCGCCTTTTTCGTATCGTTTGAATGTTCTTCATCTACAATAATTATATATGTAATTTTTTTGCGGTTTCCCTCTGCGATACGGTCATAAAGATTTTTCTTTTCGGTGTCGCTTATCGCCTTATTTCCTTTTTTGGTTATCAGTTCCCAATTTATAAAGGTCGTGCTTCCTGCTTCAAACCCAGAGAGCAGAGCGTCATTAAGCGTGTTTGTCCGTCTGTTCGGAAGAAGTGAAATCATCTTCTGTCGGCTTTGTTCTTCAAGGTCGCCCTTTCCAGGACACAGCCAGATAAAAGCGGTGTTTGAATTGACGGAAGAAAGGAATTTATCAATGAAGTCAATCAAGATAACCGTTTTTCCTGCCCCTGTCGGTGCTTTAACCGTGATTGTCTGCTTGCTGTCCTGCAAACCGACCTTATCAACCAGAAACAAAGAACACGCTTCTTGAAAGTCAAAAAGTCCGTTCGGTAAATTTATCATCTTTCGCCCACCTCCAACAATTCGTTTTCAAAATAGTAATCGGGAATAACGAAAATCGCTATGCCAAGTTCGGACAGTTTCTTTTCTTGTTCCGCCGTCAGCAGAACTGCAGTTGAAACATAAACCGCCGAACACGCCGACAACTTTTCATCATCTGCAATAAATGTGTCGGCTTCTTCGTCCGAAAGGAGAAGCACATAATTTTTTCCGTCTAATCGGACAGCATATTCTAACTGCACCATTTCAGCGATATGTTTCAATAATTCTTCGCCTACGGAATATTCTTCATCTTCGGAAGTCTTGTCAATAAAGTCCGTTTTGTAATATTTGAGATTTGCGGAAATTCCGTCCGAATAGTCGGAGCCGTCCTTTCGCTTTCCTGTGATAACGGTTTTAATTCGCTGATATGTAATATCTTCACAAATGCCGTTTTCGTTATTCGTGCAGAGAATGAATTTTCTGTCGCCGTTATCTTCGGCGTTTAATTCCATTACCGCCTGTGCCGTTGTTCCAGAGCCAGCGAAGAAGTCAAGCACGGTGCAATTCTTATGATTACTCATAAAAATTAAGTGTTGCACTAATTCAACAGGTTTCGCATAATCAAAAACCGACATCATTGTATTGAATATCTTTTTAAGACTTTCACTTCCTTTTGCATTTATATAACTATCAGCAAACCAAGTTGTAAATTGTGTAGTAGTGCTTTTATTACCTCTAACTTTTTCATATACAATATATGTTCCGTTATCTCTCTTTTCAAAAATGACATCGTTGTTTTCAACGGCTTCAAGCATTTTCTTTTTACCCCAACGCCACCGTCCATCGCTACCGTCATTTCTTATTGGATAGACTTCTTCGCCATTCGGACCTTTTATTGCAAAATACATTGTCGGTGAATCCTCTCTGCGAGAGCCAGCACCCCATTTATTTAATTCTCTTCCTTTTGCATACATTCCTTTTTCATCTTGCAAAGGTAAAGACATTTCTTCTTTCTCAAAGCCTGTAAATTCAGTTAAAGAACTTATGTTTTTAGCATATATCAAAACATAATCGTGAACTGATTTTATATTATGAGCCCTGCTACCACCTTTAATTGCCTGCCGACATATATTCGCAATAAAATTTTGTTCTCCGAAAACGCTGTCGCATAACAATTTAAGATTTGCGTATTCGTTATCATCAATACTAATAAAGATAACACCATTCATTGAAAGTAAAGATTGTGCAATACTTAATCTCTTTTCAATAAAAGATAACCATTTACTATGTTTGAATGTGTCTTCGCTTCCGACAATAATATCGTTATATGTAAAATCTTTGTTGCCTGTGTTATATGGTGGGTCAATATAGATAACATCAATCTTGCCCTTATGTGTCTTTTCAAGAAGTTTCAAACTGTGCAGATTGTCGCCCTCTAATAAGAAGTTATACGGAAGCGTTTCATCTGCCGTAATTTCTTTGTCCGCCTGTTCGGAAAAAACAGGAACTTTTGTCAGCATTTCAACATCAACTTGTTCTTGATGTTCTTCCCAGACAAGACCGTATTTCTTATCGTTCAACTCGCTTTCAATTTCATTGATAGCGATTAACGCTGTGTCGTCCTCTCTGTGTTCTTCTCTTATCTTATTAAGGAAGTCAATCAAACGCTGTCTTTTTATTTGTGAAAGATTAGCCATTGTTCCGTTCCTCACTTTCATATCGTGCTATATCATTTAATGTGCAATTAAACCGCTTACAGATTTTATCAAGCACTTCCATACTGACATATTCGTTTTTACTGAACTTTGCGACAGTTGCCGAAGATAAATTCAATTCTTCTTTCAACTGTTTCTTTGTCATAGAGTGCTGAACAAGTAATATTTCCAACGGTTGATAATTAAACATCTTCATCACCTCATTAGTCATTATAACACATAAAGCGTAAAAAGTCAATTTTTACGCTTTAATTTTCTAAACTTTTTATTTTTCTTTCAAAACTAATAATTTAGATGTATAAACTTTGTGCTTTATAAAACTTCCGATTAGTCGGAATGTAAAAACTTGATTTATTTTGATTTTTGTGTTATAATGTTTTTGTGAAGTTCAAAAAATGCTTGCAAGCGTGCTTCATATATATAGAAGCAAACGCCGACACAAAAATAAATGAAAAAGGAGAACATACAGGCTTTCGGCGTTTCCTGTATTATATGAGATGAAAATTGAAGAAATAAAATCTTGCATAGAAGAAGTCAAGTCTTTACTTCCTATGGAAGAATTATCAACAGAAGAAAATATATATATCATATCTGTTATTGATAAAATAAGAAAAATTATTGATAAAGCGGAAAGTGCTGACACTTTTGAAGAATGTTCTATGCTTGTAAAAAGAATAGACAGCATTGTAAAACGAACAACAAGGAAAACAGACATCAAACATAATATGTCAAATCACTATAAAACCTATTGGAAGAAAGCGGGAGTGTCCCTTATACTTTGGAATTTCTATATTATACACCCTGACGACGAAAACAAAATTGAAGAATTTCCAATCGCTAACGCTTCCGAAGCAAAGAAATACGCAATTAAAAGTATTCCATTGTTAGCACTTTCGTTTATCTATGATATTTCAGTATATCTGGAAAGTAAAGCGACATAATTTTAATAATTTTTCAAATCAAGCAAACGCCGACACAAAAATAAATGAAAAAGGAGAACATACAGGCTTTCGGCGTTTCCTGTATTACATATATAATATGAAAGATTTTATTGTTAGTAAATCATTTAACAGTTCTGTATCTTATACAGAGAATATGTCAAGAGCAATACTCAACTTTGAAAAGGTATATAACCCTTGCAGTTTTGGTTTTGACTACTGCGAACAACTATTCCCCAGAATAAAGCAGAAATACAACCTTGTTAAAGCAATCGGCGAAAAAGAGAATTACTCCGAAAAAGAAGCAAAAGCGATTAACAACTTTTTCACTTTCGCCGTAGGTTCAAATGTGTTTGCGTTAGACGGTAAATTGAAATACAAATACTTTATTACTAATGCAATAAATCATACATCTACATCAACCGTTGATTATTATGTCGGAACTCCCGATTTTTATGTTCCTGCACATATTCAATGTTATTGTTCTAAAACCAATCAAAAGAATTTTGCCGTCAGTATTACTGTTGAAGCAAAGCCACTAAATAATGAACAGATGAAGAAATTTATCAAACTTCTTAACGACTACACATTTGAAACATTTAGTATAGGCTTCTATCAGGAACGAGAAGCGTGTTAAACCGTCCGATTAAAAGGACTGAAAACCAACAAAAACAACATCACAAAAAATAACTGAAAAAGGAGAGATACAGTTTTTTGATGTGTTCTGTATCACATAATTATTATGTATTTATATATAGATGAAGAAATGTTTTATTGGTTGATGACAACCAACAGCGATTGGAAATTGTCCCAAGAAGCAACCAACGCCCTTTATAACGAATACTTTGACGGTTGTCATTGTTATCAAAACGAAATATATAGCGAATATCATACCGCCATTGATTTGACCGTTTCGGAAATATTTGACAAATACGAAGATATGTTTGAAAGCGAGGGCGATATTATCAATTATCTTGAAGAAGTGTCGTCAATCGTTATTGATGATGTTGAATATGAAATAGATATGAGCTTTGAAAACGACAACGGCGAAACTACATACATACTTAAACCAATGAATAAGGAGGACTTTTAATATGGGATACCAAGAAAGTATTATGTTTTGTGATGATAAACAGCAACTTGAAAGACTTTGCAAAGTGTTAAACTCTGCATTGCCTGAATTTATAGATGATGTTACGATTTTTGCAATCGGTCAATTAAAGAAAAGAGAAAAGGTTGATATTTGGTATGAAAATCGTTATTACTATATTCCAAAAGGAACATATTTCGTTTGGTGGGGCGGAGAGCGACACCCTTTCCAGAGTGGCGATTGCATAAAGCAACATATGATTGATAACTTCGGTGCTGACTACACAGATTGGTATTGTGTGTTCTATGAATATCTTGTCAATAGATACGAATTTCTTGACGGTATAGACCAAGAGAAGAAAAATCAAGTTCAAGAAAATAAACGAGTTTCCATAATTGAACTTACACACGATAAACCGATTAGCGAAAATGTAATTAAAAAATTAAAATAATAATTATTTAAGGAGATTTTAACTATGAATATAAATTATGAAACACTTCCCGAAGAAATGAAATGCGATATTGAAGAAACACTTATTTTAATTGAAGTGGTTCAACATATGGTTTGTAGAATGAAATGTTTTACATTTGAAGAAAAAATACTATTGATAGATGTTATTGGTTCAATAGAAAAATACATAAAAGATACAAACAAAATTGAAACAGTTCAAGAATGTTGTAATATATTAGATACTCTTGATAGTGTTTATTCCAAACTAAAAGAAAACAAAACATTAAATCTTGATTTGACGAAATACAAAAAGTATTACGACAAATACATTGAACCTTTTGTGCTTATGTGGAGTATCGGCGGAATGTTAGATATGACAAGTAAAACCAAAACTCCGTCAGTTGAAGAATGCGGAGAATACATAAAAAACAATTTATTACCAATGTTAGCACTTCAAATAATAGGTGCAATAACAGCAACGATTGAACAAAGAAAATCTTGGAAAGCGAGTTGAAAATTCGCCCGCCCATTATAACGGAATTGAAATTCATCAAAAACCGTGTTCGCTTCTGGTTTTGTCGCCTGTCGGTGCGTAAAAATAAATCATCAGCACGCCCTGTCCATGCAGGTGTTTAATTGTCGTGTTGCGATACATTGTTTATCAAGGTAGTGTTTGGCGTTTTCAACATAACTGTCGCAGTTTTTGTGCCACACTACCTGTTTTTTATATTTTCGGTTAAGGTGTTCGGACAATGATTTTATGACCGAACTTGCACCCTCGCCCTCAACCCAGATGTGAATGTGCGGATCGGAAGCGACAGACATTCGGTTTGCGTTTCCGTTCGGTGCAAATACTTTTCGTGGGCGACCACGCTTTCCTGTTTGTTCGGCGGTAATCTCTCCGCACTTTGCGTTGTTAATGCTTACGCCGATTTTCGCCGTTATGTTATAACCTTTCTTGTCGCATAACCTTTTTAGAAAACCTTTAATTGCGTTGGCTTCCTTAATCGCTTCGTCCTTTGTTGCATAAACTCCGCAGGACACGGAAGCCGTAATTGTGTTGAACATTCTATATCTCATAATAATACCCCCTGCGTGTATTCTGATTTTTAATATCAAAATAAGCAGGGGGAAACAGAAATATAATTTTGTTATGTTCTACCCCTTGAAAGTCTTTTATCAAGGGAATTTGTAAAAATTACTATTTTTATTTTTTCGGACAAAAAAAGTGAGAAGCCCCAAAGCCGAACGGGACTTCTCACGAAAGCAAGAAAAGTTAAAATAGATTAGAAAAATGAACTATAATCTATACCTCCATAACCTTTCAAGTAATAGTTTAACATATAAAAGCGAAAAAATCAAGTAATTTACAAAAAATAGGACAGCCACAATGTGCTGTCCCTATGTAAAAAAGGAAAGAAAAAAATGGTCGCCGTTATGCAACGGCTGAGGAAGCGAACTCTGCTTCCATATGTTCCACCCATTCGGAAAACTCCTTATCTCTATTTTCCGAATAGACTTCATCTAAAAACGCCAATTCTTCGGCGGACAAACAAAAACTCATAATATCAATCTCCCTGTGTTTTTCTTTATAATACATATTATGCGTTTGTCCGACAAAATATAACTTTATAACCATTTATTTATGTCAATACCTGAAAATAATTTACGCTTGCTATCAAAAAATATGAATTTTACGGTGTTTGAATAATTTTTCTCTTTTAATATTTTTTCCGTCCTGTTGGAATATCCCTTGTTTTCTGGAAAATGACTATAAACCGTGATATTGATTTTGACAGGCAGGCCGTAAAAGGTGCTTTTGATTACGCTGTCGGCAAGTTGAATTTGCCTGATGACTTTATCAAGTCGGAGCGTATGTGCGAAAATACCCACATCAAATATATAATCGCCGTCATAATTTACCCCCAGAACATAAACGCCATTATCTTTCAAAACAAGAATATCCTTTGTTTCTTTTGAAACCGCCGACTTGTTCAAGGTGTCTTTGTTGCCTTTTGTCCTGCTTTTGCAAAATTCAACCTTGTTTCGCATTTCGTCAATGCTTGATGATAAATATTGCGTGTCGTGTCCGTGCTTCTGGGCGTGAGCTTCTACTCTGGTTAAAAGATTTAATGCGTCCTCTGGTGCATAATAGCAGACCGTTCCTGCGTGAAGCGATTTTTTGATATATCTTTCATCTGCAGAATGACATCTAATAAGAATTTCAGCGTATAAACTGCTATGCAAAATTCTTTTGCCCGAACAGACGGAAGATTTATTCTTCAACCCATAATGCAAATATAATTTGTGCCTTGCTACAAGCAAGGTATTTTTATTTAGTTTTACGGTTTTAATGAATTTGTGTTCAACAAGGAAATTAACCAGATTGTCGTTTTTCTCTCCTGCAATTTCCTTAAACTGATTTTTGAAGATGACACCGCCGAAGCCGTAAATCAAAAGACTTAACGCCGTATCGTGCTTTTCAAGTGTTTCAATTATTATTTTTGTAATTATTTCGTTCATTTGATTTCCCCCCTGTGTATTTCTTAACATTTGATAAATTCTATGTTTCCGCCGAGCACCGACATACTTTCCGCCTTTTCGGAAATAGTTTCGCCATTATAATTGACCGTGATTATTTCTACAAATTCCGTTTGATAGGAAAAATCGGGCATACTTATATTGTGTTGCTGTAATTGGTCTAAATAGTATTGACCTTGTTCCATTTTCTCGCATAGTTCCTTAAATAGTTCTCTGTTTTCAACTTCCGTTCGGAATTTTAATTGTTCCTCATAGGGAAGCCTGTCCGTGTATTCCTGTATTTTCTCCATAAGTTTTATATCGTGTTCAACGCCTGTTGAAATATAAAAGTTTCTGTCCGAAAGGTCGGAAACATTTTCTCGCACCCATTCTTTTCCGCCGTCCGAGAAACGATAAACAGTTTCAGTTTTACCGTCAATAACTACCGAACATTTATCAATTACCTTTTCATTAACATATGATTTAATTCTTGAATTTGTAAGCCACTTCATACATTGAGAGTGTGTGGCATAACCACTACATCGCAACGCGTTCAAAAACTGTTTATCGGACAACTTCAAGTGTTCGGCGGAAATATAATGTGATTTTCTTCCCAAGAAAATCACCTCCTTTTTGCAACGAAGTGGCAAACCGCAGCCGCCGATTTTTAATCGGGAATTTCAAACAATGAAAATAACATCATCTTGTGATGTGGTGGCGAAGCCAATTTTGCTTGTGTGGCAGAAAAAATTTTTTCTGGCTGAAACGGCAAGGTTTGACACGAAGTTTGATTTTTCTTTATTATATTATACTTTTGCTATCAGCGTTTCATAACTAAAAGATGAAAAAAGTCGGAAAAAATCAGGTTGGCGGAGTTTTTGAAATTTTTGTTATGCTTGATTTTGTTTCCGATTAGACGGAATAACTGACAAAATGCGACAGTATAATATAATAACCACGAAAACACCGTAGGTTGAATATTATAAAACGAAAGGAAATTGAATATGGAGAAGAAATTATTAACGGTTTTAGTTATAGAGCCGAACAAAAAACCTTATGTGAAAGTTATCAAAGACGAACTTTCTGACTTGCAGAAGCAAGTCGGCGGACTTATTCAGGTTGTCTGTCTGGGCGAAAGCAAGACGGACAAAGACATTTCTATTGATTTGATAGTAAATGACGAGGGCAAACTTATGTCCCTACCATTCAACAGGTGGTTATTTTCTGTTGGTATCAGCGATTTTATTGTCGGAAACGCTTTCTTGGTTGCAAGCAACGCCGACGGCGAATTTGTTTCATTACCAGAAGCAGATATTAAAAAATGGTCTTATGAATTTAGATTATGACGAAAGGAAAAAGGCAATGAACATTTACGAAATTATCACAGAAAGAATTATTGAAAGAGTTGAAAAAATGATTGAAAACGGCGACACGGCAAATTGGCTGTGTCCTTGGCAGAGATTAGGACTTCCAAAGTCCTATATTACCGAAAAGACATATTCGGGAATAAATCTCTGGCTTTTGGAAAGCGGTTATTATTTGACTTGGAACCAGTATCTTGACATCAAGAAGAAAAACCCAGATGTCAATTTGAAGAAAGGTAGCAAAAGTCATCTTTGCGTTTATTTCAATCATCAGGAGATTGAAGATGAAGAAACAGGCGAAACGAAAAAAGTTCCGTATCTTAAATATTACCGCCTGTTTGAAAGCGGAGATTTTGAAAATCTTCCGCCGAAAGACAAACTGATTGAATACGAACACGAAGAACACACGGACATTGACGAATTTTTGTCCGCTTATGCGGAAAATGCAGATGTGAAAATCACGATTAAGAAATCGGACAAGGCGTATTATTCGCCGTTGTATGATGAAATCGTGATACCGAAGCCGTCTATGTTCCCAGACTATAATAGTTTTGTCGCCGTAGCGACACACGAGATAGTTCATAGTTCTGGCGGAAAGAAACGCTTGAACAGAATAAAAGACGATTTTCGGGAAGATGAAACATATTCAAAGGAAGAACTTGTTGCACAAATGGGAAGTTCACTTTTATGTTTCCTGCTTGGTTATGACACCGCCGACACGGTTAATAATGATGTGAATTATATTCGTGGTTGGCTGTCGCACCTCAAAGACAACACAAGGGAACTTGTTTCCGCAGGAGCACACGCACAAAGGGCGGTTGATTACATAATGAATATTGTTAAACAATAACAGTTATTCCGATTGAACGGAAGAAATTTTTTTCTTCCGTTTTTATCGGAATAAACCCCGACAAAAAATTCCGATTTTTTTTATTCCTATCAATCGGAAAAAATTGTGTTTTGTTCGTGAACTGTATTGAACTTTTTTACTGTGTATGGTATAATAGGAAGTAGAAAGGAGTAAAGGGAATGAAAGGAACAGAAAAAGGAATTTTCCAACTACCCAACGGAAACTACGGCTACCGAGTAGTCATTAACCGAAAAGACTTAAAGGTAGATACAACATATAGACAAGATGAAAACGGAAACCCATTCAAAACTATGGCTTCTGCACGAGATGCACGAGATTTAAAAATTGCCGAACTAAAAAGCGGAAATGCACCCAAAAGAAAAGAAATCACAAAACGCTATAAACTTAAAGATATATACGAATTATATTTACAAAAAGGTGCAACGGCGAAAGCACACGCAACGGTCAGGAAGCAAAAATCTATGTGGGAAAATCATATATCAAAGAAATTCGGAGATAAATATATTGATGAATTGACATTGAATGATTTTGAAAGTTATCTTGCAGAACTATATCACTACGGAGACGAATATGCGAATAGACCATATAGTTATAAATATGTTGAAGGCTTCTTGAAGTTTTTTTATTTGTTGTATGGCTTTGCATATAAGGAAAACGCA
Source organism: Oscillospiraceae bacterium (assembly GCA_015068935.1). Taxonomy (GTDB): domain Bacteria; phylum Bacillota; class Clostridia; order UBA1381; family UBA9506; genus SIG437. Next base: position 39,234 of record SVJO01000006.1, on the reverse strand, counting down.
ATCGGGGCGGACAATTATCATAAAATGTTTGTAGATAAGCCGACCAGATTAACTATGCCAAAGATAACCCCAGAAGATAAAGATGAATACGACGATATAAAGGTATATTCAAAATATGAAATCAAGCAAATGGCGGAAGTTCTTAAACGAGGACATTTTTATATTCCTTTTCTTCTCGGTTATTACTGTGGTTTGAGATTGTCGGAAACTTTTGGCTTGATGATTGAAGATGTTGATGTCATAGACAACACGATTACGATAAATAAACAGTTGTTGTATCAAGACGGAATATGGTGTCTTTGTGATGTTAAAACACTACAAGCAATTAGAAAAATACACATATCGCAGGAATTTTCCGATATTCTGCGTGAGCACATCTTCAAATTGTTGGAAAGACAAACGGTTAATGAGGGTTATAGGAATTACGAAACTGTCATTGACAAGACGAATAGACAACACAAGAAAATACAGGGCGGTAATTTTTTGTTGAGAAAAGAAAATGGCGAACTGCTGACAACAAATTCCGTGAAGTATTGGCAGAGAGTAATTAAAGACGAATTAGGAATTGATTTTTTGTATCATTCGTTGCGAAAAACCTGTCTCACGATCATGGCGAGCCTGAACACCCCGATTTTAGAACTTATGGAAATGGCTGGTCATAAAAAGATTGAAACGACAAGGGCGTATTATATAAACAAAAATGAATACAAATTTGATAAACTAAAAAAGAATTTGGCTGAATTGAGTTTTGAAAATGCTAAAAACCCGAATGAGCCGATAAATGTTGATGACTTATAAATCAATTTTTATTGACGAACACATTATATTATGATATACTAAATATGTGTTGAATATCTGTTGAGAAAAAGTGTTGTGTAAAATACTGTGTATCAACAAAAAAGAGCCTTCAAACGCCCTATTTATGCGGTAGGTCTGTGGCGAAGCTCGACACGGCAAGGCTTTTGAGGGACTTTTAAAGAGATATTTTGGTTAATCTAAAATGTTGAAATAACAACACTTAAAAACCCCTTAACAATAGGCATTACCTATTGTCAAGGGGTTTTTATACAGTCAGTATTTTGTTGAAATCTGAATAAACTATTGATTTTCACTAAAGTTTATTTTACGATAGTTTCATTAAAATTGGAAAAACTTTTTAACTTTAATAATTTACATCTCGCCCTTATGCTTTCGTACTTGTTTCTTCTCAGGTGTCAATGCCTTTTCTCCTGCCAGATACATAGATAAAAGACCAAGTAACACCATTATAACTGCCAGATATATGATAGCAGGTAAGATTTTCTTGTATATAACGGCACAAATAACGGCGCCGATATTACCGCCAATGATTAGGGCGGCTAAAAATCCAAAGAAAGTTAATCCCCCTGCAAATAAGGAAATCATAATTCCGTAACCGAAAATAGTTTTAAGTATATCGGAAAGTTTTTTGCAAAATTCTTTCATAAGTATTTCCTCCCTTATAGTCCGAAGATAGGTAACCAACCCATCAAAACGATGACCTGCATGATGAACTGGGTAGCCACCCACCATAGGTTGTTTTTAAATGTCTTGCTGAAATCTGACTCAGCAATGGTCATTCCTGCGTACATACCTAATCCCAAGGGTGGTGTGATGCCACACATAATACCGCAGATGCATGGTAACATGGCGGCAGCAAGCAGCGGGTTAACGCCTACATTAGAAAGCAAAGTGATGAATACAGGACCAAAAATAACAACTTGGGACGAACCGGGAACAACCATACCCATCACACACGTAATAGCGCATATTGCCAAAACCATACCGAACTTGCTGAAATTCCAAGTAGCCATAAAACTGCCAAAAGATTCAGCCACACCAAGGTCCTCAAACATTGCTCCAATCATATAGCCAAATACACATACACCAATGGCAGGAGAGATGGTTTTAACACCATCTGCAAACATTTTGGCGAGTTTTTTTGGTGTGATGGTGGACTTATCTTTTACAATTAAGCAGGCGTACAATGATGATATGCCAGCAACAAATAAAAGGACAGACTTAGAAAGATATTTAGCGCCATCAGCGCCCAGTCGTGCTACGAAAAAATTGTCAGCAAAAGCTGCATCCAGAATAAATGGCAACAGAATAAATACAGGTAATAACATAGCCTGCCAGCCAGCTTTTAAGGTTTCCTTCAAACTGGGGAGATCATCCTTGCTCATAGGTTGTACTTTATAATATCTGCAAAAAGCCCATACCATGAAAAGACGGTGCGCTATGAACCATGCAGAAATCCCCCATAGCACTATCCAGAACTTGCCCTGGGATACATCAGAAATACCTGCGCCTGAAACAAATGTTGTAAATGCAGCCATCGCTGCTACAATGTTGGAAGACGGCGGAATCATATTGCCCATATAACTTGCATTTGACTCAATGTTGGCAGCTAACTCAGGCGGAAAGCCTGTACGCTTCATAGACGGAATGGTCAGTGCACCGGTAGCCATAACATTACCTGGACCTGAACCTGACAGAGCGCCCATAAATGCACTTGCAATAACGGCTGTGTAGCCCGCACCGCCTCTTATACGTCCGATTAGTGACAGAATAATAGCGATACAACTGTCGACAATTTTGGTTTTTGTAAGTAAAATAGACATTGCAACGAACGCAACCATTGAATATAACAGTGAGGTAGATAAACCCTCATTAATATAGGTAAGAACGTTGCCCCATGTGCCAGTAACAGTAAGTAATATGATAAATGCCAAAAGAACGGCCTCGTAAACGGGGCGCTTAAAGGCAAGAAACCATACACAGATGACTGTCAACATGATACCTAAATACAGTAAAGATTCCATTGCAAAAACTCCTCTCATTATAAAAAGGTTATAGGATTTATTCCTGCTATGGAATATTATAACAACATTATACCTTTTTGTCAATAGAAACTATAACTTTTTTATAATAATTCGTTGACTTTTCTTAAAGAAAAGAGTATATTAATTATTAAGATTAGTGTGCAATATTGAGGTGATATATACTATGAACACAAAACAGATTCAATATGCTCTGGCATTGTCAGAGACATTAAATTTTTCTCAGGTTGCGGAGCAACTGGGTATTTCTCAGCCTGCCTTCAGCAAGCAAATACAAAATATTGAAAAAGAATTAGGTGTTAAGCTTTTTGACCGCAATCACAACCCGTTGACACTGACACCTGCAGGTGAATATTTTGTCCGCAATGCACGTGAACTGTTGTATAAGGAGGAACAGCTGAGAAAGGCGCTTGACCAATTCAAAACAGGGGAAAGCGGACGTCTTACTATCGGTGTAACCCCTTTTCGCAGTCTTTACCTTATGCCTGGGTTGATAAAAAAGATACGTAGCAGGTACCCTGGTGTGTGCGTATCTCTTAAGGAGGTGCCAAGCCACCAGTTGCGTAAGGATGTGGTGGAGGGGAAGTATGATTTTGCCATCATAAATTTGCCGCTGGATACGTCTATGCTCGATGTAATCCCTCTGGAACCTGATACTCTCGTTCTGGCGGTTCATAACACTCTGGTCGAGAAATTGCCCATTGCCTGTGATGGAGAATATCCCGAGGTGGATTTCAGTGAGGTTAAAAAGCTTCCTTTTGTTGTGCTGAGTCAAAATCAGGAATTGCGTCAATTGTTTGATAAATTGTGTACAAGAGCTGATTTTCATCCGAACATTGCCGCTGAAGTGATGGGTGTTACATCGGCATTTACAATGGCTCAAGCGGGTGTAGGAGCCACATTACTTCCGCTTCAATTTGTGCATAACCAGCATTTCGATAAAAACCTATCCATATATATTGTAAAAAACAGTATATTTTCCCGCCAGCCTGTTATTGTCACAAGGCGAGGACAATTCAGGTCTCCTTATGCTGATTTTGCAATTCATTTATTGACAGCGGAACAAAATTGATTAATAAAAAACAGTATCTGTTATATGTCTAATAATGAAATCTTTAAAAGAGGATAAAATAATTTAAAAAGGTTGACAAAAAAATTTTCTTGATATAAAATAAAATCAAGATATATTTTAAAGGAGAACAAATTTTGCGTATCCCAACATTTGATTTTTAAATATTTAAGAATTAAATATATGGTATACTGTTAATTAAAGGTTAGCCAGACTCTTAGCCAATAACTAAAGGAGGATATTTTATGGAAAATTATATGATTTGTAACTGCAAACAGGTAAGCTTTAGCGATATATATGATGTTTTAAAGGAAAGCAGTAAGTTTGATGATGTTTTATCAGCATTTGAAACTGTGCAGAATGTAACCCACTGTTCAACAGGCTGCGGCGGTTGCTATGAAAAGGTTTTAGATGTGATTTCTGACATCTTAAGCGGAGTTGTTAGTTAAATAGGAGGTGGCAATATGCTAGATAAAAAAGTTTCTCAGTTAATAAATGAACAGATAAATAAGGAACTTTATTCTGCTTATTTATATCTTGATTTTTCAATATTCTATGAACAACAGGGTTTAGACGGTTTTGCTAACTGGTATATGGTTCAGGCACAGGAAGAACGTGACCATGCAATACTGATGCTTAAATATTTGCAACTTAATGGGGAAAAGGTGACACTTTCAGCTGTAGAAAAGCCCGATAAGGAATTAAATGAACTGATTGACCCGCTTAAATTTGGTTTTGAGCATGAACAGTATGTAACATCGCTTATAAATGATATCTATGCTGCGGCATATGATGCAAAGGATTTCAGGTCAATGCAGTTTTTAGACTGGTTTGTTAAAGAACAGCTTGAGGAAGAAAAATCAGCTGATGATATGATAAAAAAGATGGAACTTTTCGGCAATGATTCTAAGGGCTTGTATTCACTGGATGCTGAATACGCAGCAAGAATTTACACGGCACCGTCACTTGTGTTATAATAATTAAAATTTTGGGAATATATAGTAATATAAAATTTGAGGAGGTTTTAATATGAGTAAATATGTTTGTCCCTGCGGGTATGTTTATGACCCTGAAATAGGTGACCCCGACAGCGGTGTAGCTGAAGGCACAGCATGGGAGGATGTTCCTGAGGATTGGGTATGCCCCGTATGCGGACTCGGCAAGGATGCTTTCGAGGAAGAATAAAATATTAATGGTTTAGTTTGTTATAGTCAACAGCTGAACATATAAAAAGGGATGGCCGATGATTTATAATCAGGAGCCATCCTTTTATTATCTTTTTGCATTTTTTAAGTGTTCTTCATAAGTTGATGCGAACCGATGAACACCTGATGAATCAAGTACAAAGAAAAGATAGTTTGTATCAGCAGGGTAGAGAGCTGATAAAATTGCCTTTTCTCCGGGAGATGCAATTGGGCCTTTGGGAAGTCCCGGATATTTGTATGTGTTATAAGGTGAATCTATCTCGGTATCGGCAACTGAAAGAACAGGTTTTCGCTCTTTTAGAATATATTGCACTGTAGCGCATGATTCAAGATAAGGATAAGTCTTACTCTTTAAACGATTGTGGAAAACAGAGGACACCTTATCTCTGTCAATATCGCCCTGTGCTTCCCGTTCAATTACTGATGCAAGAGTTATTATATCGTCAAGTGTCATGCCAAGCTCAGATGCACGATTGCGCAGATTTGGAGTCACAATTTCATCAAAACGTGCAAGCATGGTTTTTAGAATGCTTTCTTCTGTGCTTTGTGAATCGAAAATATAAGTGTCAGGAAACAGGTAGCCTTCAAGTCTGTTTTCACGTTTTTCTATATCTTTTAAAAAGCTGAATTCAAAATCATAATTTTGTGCAACATTAAAAAATCTGTCGCGGTCAATCAGTCCTTCCTCGTAGAGCAAATCAGCAATTTGCCTGAATTCGTAGCCTTCAGGAATTGTAACTGTTTTTGCACCGACAGAATCGGGAAGGGAAGAAAGTTTTTTGAAAATCTCATTATAGCCCATGCTTTCTTTAAGCGAGAAATTTCCAACCATGTATTTTCCGTCATAACCTGAAAATTTAGACATAATCCTGAAAAATAACGGATAATTAATAACGGAGCTTTCCTTTAGCATCTCCGCTATCTGGGCAGTAGTTGCGCCGTTTTCAACCTTAAATGAAATTGTTTCATCGTTTCCTGTGCCGACATAGTCTGATACAAACGGAAAAATAATCGAAACAACAAAAATTAGTAATATAATCAAAGTAAAGCGACGGTTTTTTTTCTTTCTTTTCATATACTTGACCTCTTAAAGCTTTAGATTTGCGACGGCATTTAGAGTGCTGTCTGAAACTTCTCCTGACAAAAATTTATAGTAGCCTGCACATGCAATCATCGCAGCATTATCTGTGCAAAGCACACTTTCAGGATAATACAACTTAAGTCCGTTTTCTTTTGCGGCTGTTTCAAAAGACCTTCTTAGAGCCGTATTTGCACTTACACCGCCTGCTAAAACAACCTTATCCATTTTATTATCTATAGCTGCAGAAATTGTGTTTTTCGTCAGGACATCTGTAACGGCCTTCTGAAATGATGCAGCAATATCTGCTGAATTGATAGTTTCGCCTTTTTGAGTGCATTTATGCAGATGATTTATAACAGCAGTTTTAACACCCGAAAAGCTGAAATCATAAGGGTTATCGGCAAACTCAACTCTTGGGAAGCTGAATGTATTTTCATTTCCTTCTTTTGCAAGTTTTTCAAGTTTAGGTCCTCCCGGATAACCAAGCCCCAGCACTCTTGCAATCTTATCAAATGCTTCGCCTGCCGCATCGTCACGAGTCCGTCCTAATATCTTAAATTTCATGTAATCCGAAACAAGAACAATATGGCTGTGACCTCCTGATGCAACAAGGCATACAAAAGGGGGAGTCAAATCGCTGTGAGCTATGTAATTTGCAGCTATATGGCCATGAATATGATTAACTGCAACAAGCGGAATATTTTTAGCAGACGCAATAGCCTTAGCACTGGATACTCCGACAAGCAGCGCCCCAATAAGTCCCGGTCCGTATGTTACGGCAATTGCCGAAATGTCATCAAGCGATACTTCGGCCTGCACAAGCGCCTCATCAATAACAGAGGATATATTTAATATGTGGTTTCTTGATGCTATTTCAGGCACAACACCGCCGTATTTTTCATGAATGTCAATTTGGGAAGAAATCACATTTGATAAAACAGTTCTTCCGTCTTTTATTACGGCTGCTGCTGTCTCGTCGCATGATGATTCAATTCCAAGTATTAAATTACTCAAGTTCTGACCTCCCTTAATTTATACGAAAGATAAAGTCATTATAATTGCATTTTCTTTATGTTCATAGTAGTTTTTTCTTAGTCCTGCCTCTTGAAAGCCAAACTTTTCGTAGCATTTAATTGCAGGCAGATTGCTTTCTCTTACTTCAAGTGTCATGAATTCAAAATTGTTTTGCCTTGCATAATCAATAAAATGGGTGATTAAAGCCTTGGCTATGCCTTGTCTTCTGAAATCGGGGTGAACTGCAATATTTGTGATGTGACCTTCACCGCTAACACAGTGCATTCCCATATAAGCGACAGCCTTTTGTTCTATGATTACCACACAGTACATGGAAAACTTACACAAAAGTTCCTCTTTAAACATATTACGGCTCCATGGAGATTTTAAAGAAAGCTCTTCAACTGTGCATATATCGTCTAAATGTTTTTCAGTCATTTTTTCAATCAGCATAAGATAACTTTTCCTCCTGCCGATTTATATATTCTGTTTTTTATGGCTGCCTTTAATCCGTCAGTCTCTTTAAAGGTTTCAGCTAAAATCACATCAACTCCCAAAGCATCAAACTGCCTTAAGGCATCAAACATACCTGCAGCATACGCATATGGCTCGCAGGAGAGGCTTAAAACATGGCAGGAATCAAATTTTCTGTCGCTCATGGTAATCACACCTGTTTTTTTACCTTCTGCATTTAATTGGGAAAGCATTTCCTCGATTTTTTTTGATGCTGATTCTCCTTCAAAAATAAACATCTCTGCTTTGGGGGCATAGTGCTTATATTTCATGCCTGGGCTTTTTGGCTTAACACTTTCATTTATCAGTCCCTCATCGTATTTTACATGTCCCAAAACTTCCTTGAGCTCCTCATATGAAACACCGCCCGGACGCAAAATCACAGGGGTATCAGAGGTGAGGTCAAGCACAGTAGATTCAAGACCAATCTCAGATGCACCACCATCTATAATATAAGGAATTTTACCGTCAAAATCCTCTAAAACATGCTCATACTTAGTTGGGCTCGGTCTTCCCGAAATGTTTGCGCTTGGGGCAACGACGGGAACGCCTGCAAGCGTTATAAACAGTCTTGCAACCTTTGAAGATGGCATTCTGACAGCAACAGTATCAAGTCCTGCCGTAACCTCTGACGGAAGGAGTGGATTCTTTTTCATAATAAGGGTGAGCGGACCTGGCCAGAATTTTTCCATGACAGGAATAGCTCTTTTGGGAACCTCGCTGACTACAGAAGAAAGCATATCTAAGTTATCAATATGTACAATCAGCGGATTATCCTGCGGTCTGCCTTTGACCTTAAAAATCTCATTTACAGATTCGGGAATGAATGCATTTGCACCCAGACCATAAACCGTTTCGGTAGGAATGGCAACAAGCGAGCCGCCCGCTAAAGCTGAAGCTGCCTCCGATAGTGCCTCAAAATCAGGCTCGCCCGTCATTTTAATTATTTCCGTCAAAATAAGTCACTTCCTGGTAAACATAATTCTCACATTATTTTACCACATTTTTTTTATAATTTCCAGTCTTTTAACAAAGTTGACAAATTTTTTGTTTTATGCTATATTAAATAGGGAGTAAACCAGATGGTTGCGGGGACGCTTGCGTCAACGAGGAAAGTCCGAGCTTCGCAGGGCAGGGTGCCGGGTAACTCCCGGTGGAGGCGACTCTAAGGATAGTGCAACAGAAATAAACTGCCTTATTTTAAGGCGATGGTGGAAAGGTGAGGTAAGAGCTCACCGGCGCCCTGGCGACTAGGCGGCCATGTAAACCCCACCCGAAGCAACACCGTGTTGGCTCGTTTGGGCTTAGTCGGCCCGATTTGCCCAAACTTGGCGGTGGCTTGAACCGTATAGTAATATGCGGTCTAGATAGATAATCATCAAATACAAAACTCGGCTTATAGGTTTGCTCTAAATAAAAAAAAGAGGGATTGACTTTTTTGGTCAGTCCCTTATTTAGTATATTATAAAATCCCGAGCTTCTCAGCAAGGCGGTATGCAAATTTTGAGCGGTAAAGATTCCATGCGCTTTTGCTTGCTCCATATTCTGATGTTTTGCGGGCAAACATATATGAATAATAACCATAGTCAAAAAATGCTTTGTAAGGCTCAAGCTCTCCGTAGGTTGTACTTCTTTTTTTGTATTCTGATTTCATTTCATCAATTGTTTCGCAAATGCTTGTATCTGCAAGACGTAAAATATCTGCATCTTTATCGATTGTCTTAAGCGTCTTTTTTATGCGCGGGTAATCTCTTAAGAGGTATAGCATCTGCATATATACATTGTGCGGAAGTTTATATAGGTTATTTCTTTTAGGTATAAAATGTCTCATGTTAAATCAAATCTCCCTGTTTATAGTTTTTGTCAAGTTTGTATTTTTCTCTGTCGCGTCTGTCCTGCTGTAGAGTTTTATAAAATGAACATGGACCATAGCGGCAGACCATTTCTGTTAAAATCTTACATCTTGCCTTGCGGTATGCAAAGCAATCCTTTTTTCTGTGCATAATTCTCCTCCTGAAATTGTTAATGTGACCGTCTGGTGAGTTATCATAAAAACGAACGGGGCGCTCATACTCACCGAAAAAATCATCAATCTGTCTGTCTGTTATATCCTTCAATCTTCAAATACACCCCAGAAAAAATATTCTAAAGTTTCAGAAGGCGGTATGCATAATATATTTGCAATTTGTTCCGCCTCAGCAATTGTCATATCAGAAATATTTCTGATTTTTTTACCGAAGGTGCATGACGACATTCCGAGTAAATCAGAAATAGCCGCATAAGTAAAGCCTTTTTCAATTATTTTTGCTCTTAATTTTCTTGTGTTAACCATGATGTCCTCCTTAAACGTAAATATTTCCCCCCTCAGGTTAACTTGTTCCTTGTCAGCATGTTGCATTACGCAACGTCTGTAATTATAATAACAGATAACGGGGCAATTGTCAAGGAAAAAAATGCAACAAAAATGCAACATGAACTGAAGAAAATTTTATGCTGAGATGAATAATATTGCTTTTAGATATTTGTTGTGTTAAAATGGGTTTGATATCAAATAAGTTTATCGAAGAGGTAATAGGAGCGATGGTTTAATACATTTATAATTTTAACGAAGAGTGTGAACAGAATTGAAAAAAAGAGAACAAAAGAAAGAACAATCAAATGAGGAATTTAAAAACAGTAAGATTAATTTAACATACAAGCTGATTTTTTTAGTTTGTATACCATTAATATTATGTGTCATTACAGTTTCGAATTTTATTAAACAAAATTCAGATTTAAAAATTGAAATTTTATGTAATGCTGGGGAGTTTAATTCTGTTATATATAACTATTATGAATATGACGAATATTCAGATAAAATAAAGCTCAACGGTGTTGGCGGGCCAACAGAAACTTATTTAGCAGATTGTTGCATTGATACAGGAAACGGCGCCTGTGAATATGAAATTCCGTTTGAATTTACTTGCGAGGCACATTTTTATGAGGAAATAAGGTTTATTTTCACGGCAAATAGGTCATGCCATGTTAAATATTCATTGGAGCTATATTCAAATAAAAAGTGTCTTTTTAAAACGCAGGAAAAAGGAACGCATATTAAAGTAAGTTCTCTACGACAGAATTCTTTTGCAGAATAATAATACTTTATTTAATAAGTATAACAAATTAAGAGGTGGGTATGAGATATTTAAAAAACTCAATTTTATTTATAATAATAACTTTAATGCTTATTATTTTTACATCATGCAATAATGAAAATATAAAAACTTGGTACAGAATAAATATGGGCGCAGGGCAAATGAATGTGATAACGATATCCGAGAAAACAAGTGAAGGATTTTCTTTGAAGGCCTCTTGTTCTAATGGGGCTAATCTCGGAGAATTCGAAGGATATTTTATTTATGAGTCAAAAAATAAAGCTGTTTTTTCGGGGAAATCATTTGATGGAATAGAATATAAAGTAATTGCGGAGCTAAAAAATGAAATTATGAATATTTCTGTTTCATCAGACAGGCTTTCTCCTGAACATAGTCTTCTTGATTTAGGATATGCTGTTACATTAAGCGGGGAATATTCAACCGAAAAACCCACTTTTGATTATTCAGAACGCGTTTTAGAAGAAGTGTTTTTGTCTGATGAGAATATAGCAAAATCTGTAAAAGAATACTTGGGAGAAGAGGAATATGAGTCTTTGATACATAATTTTGGTATATCTACCATTTTTGAAACTGAGGAAGACGGTCACGTGATTATAAGAGGCAATCTTCGGGGTATAGGAAATTGGTGTACTTTTTGCGCTGATGCAAACGGATATTTTTATATTATTAACGATTATGAGTATTTTTCCAATGACCCGATTTATAAATATAATGCTCCTGATTTTATAAAATAGATGTATTTCTCATCTCACAGCAGTACATAAAAAAGGAAGCCATATTTGCATTATTTGCAAAAGGGCTTCCTTTTGATTAAATACATATTTTTGGACTGTTTTCTTTTGTAAGCCGATGATAAAAAAATCAAACGTGTTCATCTTAAATTCAAGAAATGACTTTTATTATCAGAAATTAAAACTAATTTTTGATTTTGTCAATCAAAAAACCATTTAGTTTTTTCATCATATTTTCGTCAGGCTGGGGGAGGTCTTTAAACTTAAACTCCAGTCCGTATTTTTCATATTTCGTCGAGCACAGCTTTTTAAACGGCAAAAGCTCAAACGAGTCAATGCATGAATGAGTCTTATAAATTTCTGCAAGTTTTAAAATGTTTTCTTCATTATCATTGAGCGAAGGAATTATGACCTGTCTCAAAGTTACGGGAATATTAATTTCGTTTACGTATTTTAAAAACTCAAGCGGACGCGATAAAGAACATCCCGCATGTTCTTTATATAAATCATCATCTGTGTATTTAATATCTAAAAGCACTCTGTCAGTGTGCTTTAAAAGTTCTTTAACATCGTCTGACAAAAGACTTCCCGACGTGTCAATACATGTATTTATTCCGCTGTTGTGGCACAAAACAAAAAGCTCCTTTGCAAATTCAGCCTGAAGGAGAGGTTCTCCGCCTGATAATGTAATTCCGCCGTCCTGACCGAAGTATGACTTAAATCGCAGTACTTTATTTAAAATCTCTTCGGGAAAATATTGTGTTCCGCCTGACATTTCCCATGTTTCAGGGTTGTGGCAGCATCCGCATCTTAAATTGCATCCCTGCATAAAAACAACAAAACGAACGCCCGGTCCGTCTAAGGTGCCGAGCGTTTGGATTGAATTTACAAATCCTTTTATGTTTGTCATACCTACATTACCTCATGGAATGTACGGCTGATAACCTCTTTTTGCTGTTCTCTTGAAAGTTTATTGAAGTTAACAGCATAGCCTGATACACGGATTGTGAGGTTAGGATATTTTTCAGGATTTTCATATGCATCCATTAATGTTTCGCGGTTTAATACATTAATATTTATATGATGTGCATTCTGCTTGAAATATCCATCGAGAATATTAACAAGATTATTGACTCTGTCAGAGTCTGTTTTTCCGAGTGCCTGCGGTGTGATAGAGAAGGTATTTGAAATACCGTCACGGCAATCGTCATAGCTGATTTTTGCAACAGAGTTAAGCGATGCAAGCGCTCCGTTTTCTTCTCGGTTATGGAGTGGGTTAGCACCTGGAGCAAACGGGCTGTGAGCTTTTCTTCCGTCAGGTGTTGCACCTGTGTTTTTGCCGTACATAACATTTGAAGTGATTGTAAGAACTGAAAGTGTATGTATAGCGTTTCTGTATGTCGGAGTTTTGCGAAGCTCAGTGATTACTTTATGTGCCATATCTTTTGCAATTAAATCAACACGGTCATCGTCATTTCCGTATTTGGGGAAACTTCCTTCTGTTTCAAAATCAGCAATAAATCCGTTCTCGTCTTTTATCGGACGTACAGTAGCATACTTAATAGCTGAAAGAGAGTCTGCAACAACAGAAAGACCTGCAATACCAAATGCCATAAATCTGTCAACACTTGTGTCGTGAAGAGCCATCTGGATTTTTTCGTATGCATACTTATCATGCATGTAATGAATTACATTCATTGTGTTAACGTAAAGGTTAGAAAGCCAAGCGATATATACATCAAGTCTTTCCATTACCTCGTCAAAATCAAGCTTTTCTGTGTCCATAACTTCCATCTGAGGACCTATATGCATTCCGCTTGTTGTATCATAACCGCCGTTAATAGCAATTAATAAAAGTTTAGCTAAGTTGCAACGTGCGCCGAAGAACTGCATCTGTTTGCCGACCTTCATAGCTGAAACACAGCATGCGATTGCATAATCATCACCATAGATAGGACGCATAACATCATCATTTTCATACTGAATAGAGTCTGTGTCAATAGAAACCTTTGCACAGAAGTTTTTAAAGCCTTCAGGAAGTGATGTTGACCACAGAATTGTCAGGTTAGGTTCAGGTGATGAACCTAATGTGTAAAGTGTGTTTAGTATACGGAAAGATGATTTTGTACAAAGAGACCTGTTATCTTCTCCCATACCTCCGACTGCTTCTGTAATCCACATTGGGTCGCCGCCAAACAGCTCATTATATTCAGGTGTTCTTAAGTGTCTTGCTACTCTGAGTTTGATAACAAAGTCATCAATAAGCTCCTGAGCAGATTCTTCTGTCAAAATACCTGCTTTTAAATCACGTTCAATATAAATATCAAAGAAAGTGCTTACTCTTCCTAAAGACATAGCGGCACCGTTTTGCTCCTTGATTGCCGCAAGATACGCAAAATATGTCCACTGGATAGCCTCACGTGCATCCTTTGCAGGCTCGCTGATATCATAGCCGTACATAGCTGCCATTTCCTTAAGGTATCCTAAGAACGCAATCTGCTGAAAAAGCTCTTCATTAAGTCTTACCTTATCAACATCAAAATCTACTGTAGAGAGAGCATTCTTATCTTTTTTCTTTTCTTCAATAAGTTTGTCAACACCGTAAAGAGCTACACGTCTGTAGTCGCCGATAATTCTTCCTCTTCCGTATGCATCGGGAAGACCTGTGATAACATGGCATTTTCTTGCTTTTCTCATTTCATCAGTATATGCACGGAAAACACCGTCATTGTGTGTTGTTCTGAAACGGAATCCTTCTGTAACCTTATCTGAAAGCTTGTAACCGTAAGCCTCGCATGCCTGCTTTGCCATACGCATACCGCCAAAAGGATTTACACCGCGCTTTAATGGTGCATCTGTCTGCAGTCCCACTATAAGCTCGTTTTCTTTGTCGATATATCCAGGTTTGTAGCTTGTAAGAGATGAAACAGTTTCTGTATCAACGTCAAGCACACCGCCTTTTTTGCGCTCCTCAGCAAAAAGGTCCTGAACCTTTTTCATCAGGTTATTTGTTCTTTTGGTGGGGCCTGATAAAAAGCTGCTATCTCCCCTGTATTCTATGTAGTTAGTCTGAATAAAATCGCGGACATTAATCTCATCCTGCCATTTTCCGCTATTAAAACCATTCCAGTTGTTGTGTGTCATATTTTTTCCTCCTTCACAACATTATTTTAATGTTAATTTTATTATATATATATTCTATATCATAATTACTTAAATGTCAATTCAAAAAATTGACATATTTATTACATTTATGAATATTTTTTTGTTCAAAAGGACATACTTTGCATATATAAAATTTTAAGGAGAGAAATTTATGGTTGAGCAGGACACAGTAAAATTGATGAGAGAGTGTGATGCAGGAATAAAAATGGGCATCAGCTCTATTGATGATGTGTTGGAATATGTTAAAGATGACGAACTAAAAAACTCGCTTATAAACAGCAAAAAAGAGCATGAAAGACTAAGAGAAGACGTTGAAAAACTTCTTTCAGGATGTGATGATGACGGGAAAGAGCCAAACCCTATTGCAAAAGGTATGGCATGGATGAAAACAAATGTAAAACTTGTAATAAATGAGTCAGACACTACGATTGCTGATTTAATCACAGACGGATGCAATATGGGAGTCAAGTCATTAAACAAATATCTCAATCAATACAGAGCAGCATCAGAAGAGGTTAAGGATATAGCTAAAAAGCTGATAAAAACGGAGGAATGTCTCAGGGAAGATATGCGCAAATTCCTGTAGAAAACAGTAAAAAAGCGAAAAGAGGTCAAATCCTCCTTCCGCTTACAACTCTGTTTACACCCGCCAAATCTTTAATAATCTTAATGTCTGAAAATCCGTTCTTCATCATGATATTTTTAACGGTTTCAGACTGGTTGTGACCGACCTCAAATGCAAGCATACCGTTTTGGTTTAATATCGGCGGTGCAATTTCAGATATTTTTTCATAAAATTTTAGTCCGTCATCTCCGCCGTCCAGTGCAAGAACAGGCTCAAAATCTCTGACATCTTTCATAAGATAAGATATATCTTCGCTTTTTATATATGGCGGATTTGAAACAATACAATCGTATCTTTTGCTGGTTTTAAACCCGTTTAATATATCAGCCTTAATTACATTTACAAAATTGCTGACGCCGTTTTCTTCGGCGTTTTTTTTCGCAGTTTTTATGCATATATCAGAAATATCGACTGCGTCAACGAAGGTGTTTTTTATATATTTTGCAAGCGATACGCATATAGCACCGCTCCCTGTACATAAATCAAGCATATTATAGCCTTCGCCGCTGAATTCATCAATAATATGACAGCATAAAGTTTCTGTGTCAGGGCGGGGGATTAATACTTTTGGGCAAACACAAAATTTAAGCGACATAAATTCCTTTTCACCCGTAATGTAGCTTATCGGCTCGGATGCTGCCCGTCTTAGGATATATGAAAAAAACAAATCGGCAGTTTCATCGTCTATATTTTCATGGCGGTTAACTGCTAAATATATTCTTTCTTTTTCTAATACAAAGGAGAGCAAAAGCTCGCTTTCAAACATGGCATTTATATCCTCTAGATTTTTTGAAAGAATTTCTGCTCCTTGTTTTAACAATTCAGCTATCTTCATGATTTTACCACTTTGCTTCTTCTTTATTTTCAGGAATAACTGCCTTTAGGGATGCGATTGCAACCTCAAGCTGACTGTCATCGGGCTCTTTTGTTGTGATTTTCTGGAGCCATTTTCCAGGGGCGCTTACAATGCGCGAAATAAGCCCTGAACTCCTTCCGCAGAGCTTAATGAATTCATAGGAAATGCCTGCAACAACAGGAAGCAGAAGAAGTCTTAAAAGAAGTCTCATCCACTGATTATCCCATGATATAAAAGAGAAAACAATGATACTTACAACCATTACAATAATCAGAAAACTTGTTCCGCATCTGGGGTGGAGACGTGAAAACTTTCTTGCATTTTCTACTGTCAGCTCCTCGCCGCTTTCATAACAGAAAATTGTTTTGTGTTCCGCTCCGTGATACTCAAAAACACGTCTTATATCCTTCATAAGCGATGCAAGAAAAATATAGATTATAAAAATTGTAATTCTGATAAAGCCTTCAAGCAGAGTTGCGAAGATGCCTGGAATAGACGGAATAAGATAATCTTTTAAAAGTCCGACTAAAAACGCAGGCAGCATCATAAAAAGACCAACTGAAAAGGCAAGTGAAACGAAAACCGAGCCCCATATAGCCGCAGTCATTATTTTGCCCTGCTTTTTTTCTTCCTTTAAAATTTCCTCTTCTGTCATATTTTTCTTTTTTTCTTTATAGTCATCATCTTCTATGTCTGCAAGCTCAGCAGAAAACATAAGCGCTTTAGTTCCTGTCACGAGCGATTCGAAAAATGAGATAATACCCCTTATAATCGGAAGTTTAAGTATTTTTGATTTTTGAAGTATGGAAGAGACGTCGGAAATCTCTGTTACTATTTCTCCGCTTGATTTGCGGACCGAAATGGCGCTCTTTTTAGGGCCTCTCATCATAACACCTTCAATGACAGCCTGTCCGCCTATGCTTGTCTTGTGACATTTCTTATCCTCACACTTTTTATTCATTATATAAATCTCCTTAATTTTCAGTTTTTATTTAATTATATCACAACAGTTTTGGGAAGTACACAGTTTTAACAAAAATTTTATAACTTTTATTGCAGGAGCTTTTCTTTTCTGCTATAATTTCATTGTACGTATATTTAAAGTATTTAACAAGAGGAAAAACTATGAAGAAAAATTATAAATTACTTATGGACTGTGAAATTGAAAAAATCAAAAAGACTATGAAAAGACCGTCGCTTTTGCTTCATGCATGCTGTGCGCCTTGTTCAAGCGCGGTTTTAGAAACTTTAAATGAATATTTTAATATAACACTTTATTTTTATAATCCTAATATTTACCCTGAAAGCGAATACGATTTCCGCTACAAAGAGCTTAAAAGATTGTGTGATGAAATGGGACTGTGTGAAGTAAATGTTATATGCGAAAAATATAATAATGAAGAGTTTGAGAAGATAGCAAGAGGCTTAGAAGACCTTCCCGAATGCAGCGAAAGATGCGAAAAATGTTACAGATTAAGACTAAAAAAATCTTTTATATATGCTAAGGAAAACGGATATGATTATGTTACAACAACGCTTTCAGTAAGCCCTCACAAAAACGCGCAATGGCTTAATGAAATAGGACTGAAGCTTGAAAATGAATATAACATAAAATATCTTTGTTCTGATTTTAAAAAGAATGAGGGTTATAAACGTTCATGTCAGCTTTCTGCACAGTATAATCTATACAGACAGAATTACTGCGGTTGCATTTATTCAAAAAGATATGCAGAAAAGAGATTAAAGCAAGACGGAGGAAGAAATGATTATTAAAGAATATGGATGTGCGTGCGGGAGAGAGCATAAAAGCCCCGTTAAAAAAATTATTTCAGGCAGCGGAGCAATCGAAAAACTCCCCGAACAAATAAAGGAATATAACTTTAAAAAAGCATTTATCTTATCTGATGAAAATACTTATAAAGTAGCAGGGGAGAAGGTTTTGAGGCTGCTTGAGAAAAATGATATAGGTTTTACAAGTTGCACTATAAAAGGGGAGACGGTTGAGCCTGATGAAAAAAGTGTGGGCTCAGCTATCATGCATTATGACAGTGATTGCGATGTAATTATCGGTGTCGGCTCAGGTGTTATAAACGACATAGGCAAAATTGTCGCAAACGTTACAAAAAGTGAGTATATAATTGTTGCTACTGCTCCCTCAATGGACGGATACGCCTCATCTACATCTTCAATGTCAATGGACGGATTAAAGGTTTCTCTTAGCTCAAAGTGCGCAGATATAATAATAGGCGACACTGATATTTTAAAAAATGCTCCGCTCCAAATGCTCAAATCAGGGCTTGGCGATATGCTTGCAAAATATATAAGCATATGCGAATGGAAAATAGCGGCGCTCATTACGGGTGAGTATTACTGTGATGAAATTGCATCGCTTGTAAAGGATGCATTGAAAAAATGTACAGATAATGCAGAAGGACTTCTGTCGCGCGACGAGACAGCTGTAAGTGCAGTATTTGACGGGCTTATAGCATGCGGAACAGCAATGGCATATGCAGGTGTGTCTAGACCTGCGTCGGGAGTTGAACACTATTTTTCACATGTGTGGGATATGAGAGGGGCAGAGTTTGGAACGAATGTTAATCTGCATGGAATTCAGTGTGCTTTTTCTACGTATATTGCTTTAGGAATATACGAACAAATAAAAAAGATAGTTCCTGACAGAGAAAAAGCGCTAAAGTATGCAGAAAGTTTTGATTTAGGACTGTGGAATGATGATTTGCGCGCATTTTTAGGAAGAAGCGCAGAAGCAATGATTGCCCAGGAGATTAAAGAGGGTAAATATAATAAAGCGAAGCACAAGAAACGTATTGATATAATAATCAATAACTGGGACGAGATTTTAAAGATTATTGATGAAGAATTGCCTGATATTGAGTATATTACCGAGCTGTTTAAAGAAACAGACCTGCCGACTGACTATGTAGCGGCAGGTGTAGATAAAAATATTCTAAAGATGACATTTAAAGCCACAAAGGACATAAGAGATAAGTATGTTTTGTCGCGTCTTTGCTGGGATTTGGGCATAATCGAGGAAATAGAAATTTAAAATTTCTATCCTAAATAAAAATCCATTATAAGCATAAGCGCAAAGCCTGCCAAAAGGGCATATGTTACACCGCGCGTTTCTTCGTGGTGAGTTTCGGGAATCATTTCGTCACTGATGACATATAGCATAGTACCGCCCGCAAAAGCTAAAGCAAACGGCAAAACTGCATTTGAAATGCTTACTGCAAAATAGCCGACAAATGTACCTATAACCTCGACAACACCTGTTAAGAGCGCTGCAAAAAGCGTTCTTTTTTTGCTCATTCCGGCAAGTAGCATAGGCGAAATAATAACCATACCCTCAGGAATATTCTGAAGTGCAATACCGCCTGCTATGGTGAGTGCTTCTTTTGTGTTTCCTGTGCCAAAGCCTACACCTGCTGCGATGCCTTCAGGGAAATTGTGAATTGCAATTGCCATAACAAAAAGTAAAACCTTGCTGAGTTTTTCGTTTTGCCCAGGGTGTCCTTCAATGTCAACTCCTGAAAGTCTGTGAAGATGGGGAACAGTCTTGTCAAGCAGATTTAAAAGAAGTGCCCCGAGGAATATGCCGATTATTGTAACATATACTGAATAAGATGTATTTTGATTTAAAGAGGGCATTATAAGTCCAAAAACGGCGGCACAAAGCATAACTCCTGCCGCAAAGGAAAGAATTATATCGCTGAATTTGTGTGAAATTTTCTTAAACGCAAAACCAATCAATGCACCTATTACAGTAGATGACCCAACGCCTAAAGCAGTCAAAAACACAATGTTCATATAAAATACCTCGCTTAGATTTTATTTAGTAAACAATATGTATAATGTAATGGTCTGTAAAAAGTTTGTATTTTTACAGACCATTTTGTGTTAAGGGAATTACAGAGAAAATCCTGCCTTGTATTTTGAGTAAACTTCACCTTTTTACGCACCGACGTACGCCTTCTTCTGAGCAATGTAGGTTTAGTTCGTCCAACTTGAGCATTTTTCTACGCCCTAGCTTAATTTTTCTTCAAGCAATACCTTAATCTGAGCAGGGTCTCCCGCTCCCTTTAATTCTTTCATGCAGGCACCGAATAATGCCTGAAGAGCCTTAACCTTACCATTTTTAAAATCTGCAACAGCCTGAGCGTTTTCGCTGATTACTTTATCTATTACAGTTTCAATTGCAGAGGAATCAAATTTCTTATCAAGACCGTTTTCTTTGCAGAAAGCAATCGGGTCAACATCATTTTCGATAACCGCAATAAGAATTTTCTTGCCTGCATTACGGTTAATTTCACCGCTATCAACCATTTTTGTAATTGAATAAAGTTTATGAGGTGTAATTGTAAGGTCATTTAATGTTTTGCCGTCTTTACGGAGTATTCCTGCACAATCGGTAAGTATCCATGCGGCAGCATCTTTTGCCTTGCATCCCATTAAAACGATATCATCTAAGAGCTTGCTTATTTTATTATTTGAAATAAGCATATCGATTTCCTTGTCAGAAATACCTGCCTCTCGGTAATTTTCCGCCTTTTCATCAACTGCCTCAGGCTTGTTTTCCTTGATTTTTTCAAGCCACTCATCTGAAATTACAATAGGCATGAGATTAGCATCGGGGAAATAGCGGTAATCTGCCTCTGTCTCTTTGTTACGCATTGCAAATGTTTTGCCGCTTGCATCATCAAAACGTCTCGTCTCCTGAACGAGCTCTTCTGTCTCGAATTCGAGCGCATCTATATGGCGCTGAGCCTCATATCGTATTGCACGGTCAATCGCCTCAAACGAACTCATATTTTTGATTTCTGTACGAACTCCGAATTCCTCACTGCCTTCAGGTCTTACCGAGATGTTTACGTCACATCTCATAGCGCCTTCTTCACATTCTGAGATACCGCCTGAGCGGAACATGGATTTGAGTTTGTTAAGGTATGTCACAACCTCTTCTGCACTTCTGAAATCAGGCTGTGTGACAATCTCAATCAGTGGTACACTTGTACGGTTAAAATCAACATAAGATACATTTGCGCCGTGAACGAGCTTGCCTGCATCTTCTTCCATATGAATCTGTTTTATACGTATGTCACGGTTTCCTGATGAGGTCTTTAAAGTAACACATCCGTTTGTACAAATAGGGTGGTTTAGCTGTGTTATCTGATACGCACACGGAAGGTCGGGATAATAGTAGTTTTTCTTATCAAATGTGGTGTATCTGTTAATATCGCAATTCAGCATAAGCCCCGCAGTAACCGCAAGCTCAATAACTTTCTTGTTCATAACGGGGAGCATACCAGGCATGCCGCTGCAGGCAGGGCATACACAATCATTTGGTTCTTTAGGCGAGGAATGACCACCGCATGAACAGAATATTTTCGATTCGGTACTTAGCTCAACATGAGTTTCAAGTCCGATAACCAGTTCATAGTTCATATTATTTCCCCTTCCTTTCTGCACAGTCAGCAAGACTTAAAAGTATGCTTTCTCCAAAATGCTTTGAAAGTAATTGAACACCGCAGGTTGTAAGTGCGGGAATTCCTATAAGATTTGCAATTGAAGTGAAAACACTCTCATCAAAAACCTTATTAAATGCATCATAAATATCATAGCTTTCATATGATGCTTTTGAGCATACAGGAGTCAGGACTGCATCATAATTTTCCATGAGCTTTTCAAATTTTTCAGCTATCACACGACGTACTTTTAAAGACTTATCATAGCAGTCATCATAGCGGTTTTTTGATAAAACATCTGAGCCATATAAAATAACAGCTTTAGTCAGGAAATTAAAACCCTCTGTCCTTGAATTTACATAAAGCTCATCAATGTTTTTATACTGTTTGGCACGATGCCCGTATTTAACTCCGTCATAGCGGGAAACATTGTTGCATGTTTCTGCTGTCATAAGAATCTGCCATGCCGTATTTGCCACATCAAATATATCAAGTGAAATTTCCTCGACTTCTACACCGCCTGCACGGAGAGAATCAGCAAAGGATAACACTTTTTTCTTTTCTGTATCATCTGCGTTTTCAAGAAGCTCTTTTATGATACAAACTTTTTTGCCCGAAATATCTCCGATTGAATAATCATATTTCTCATTTTTAAGGCTCGTTCCGTCTTTTTCATCGTGGCCTGAAATAATTTCCATGATTTCTTTTATTCCTTTAGCGCAAGGTGCATACACACCGATTTGCTCTCCTGATGCGGCACATGAAATAACACCATAGCGGGACACTGTGCCATAGGTCGGTTTAAGAAAATCAACATTTGAAAGAGCAGCAGCACGTCTTGGAGAGCCGTTCATATCAACACCGAGAGCGGCTTTTACACTGCCTTCTGAAACAAGCTGAGCAGCAGCGCCTTTTAACTCGTGCTCTTTTTCTGCAAAGAAGGAAAATTCACCGACAAGGTCAAGACCGAATTCACCGACATGCGTCTTTCCTGAGATTTTGTATCCTTTGTTTTCAAGTCTTGTAACAGCTTCTGCACTGAAAAGCGGCTTAAATCCGCTCAGTATTTTAGAGCCGGCACAAGAAAGAATATCTTTTACAAGAATTGTATCATCAACGGCGATATTTCCGCCGTCACATTTTACTGCATAATATTTCATTCTGCACACCTCACTTTACAAGTCTTGGTACCTGCCAGCTGTCCTCGCTGCGCTCAGGAGCGCCTTTTAAAAGGCTTTCCCTTGTAAACGGCTGACTGCGTACATCTTCACGCAAAACATTGGTCATAGGCATTACATGAACCATTGGCTCAGTATCTTCTGTGTATATGCTCTTTAGAATTTCTTCTTTTTCTTTCATAGCCTTGAAAATGTCAGAGACAATACTTTCTTCTTCATCGGTCAGCGAAAGCTGATTAAGCTGCTGCGCATTTGAGAAAGTAGAGCGCTTTCCCGATGCCTGTCTTGAAGAGGTGACTGCACCTTTTTCACGCTGTGCTATAGCGCTTCCGCTTCCTAAAAGATGAACATCTTCAAGCTGCTGGTTTGTAACATCGCTTGGAGCACCAAGGAGCAGGTCCTGAGCATTACCGTTAAGCGGGAAGGCTATAACGTCAAGAATCTTTTCCTCTTCTGTTAAAAGCATTACCATACGGTCAATACCTGGCGCCATACCTGCATGAGGGGGAGCGCCGTATTGGAATGCGGTGTAAAGTGCATTAAATCGTTTTTTAAGTTCCTCTTCAGGGTAACCTGCTATTTCAAATGCTTTTCTCATGATATCAATATCATGGTTTCTTACTGCACCTGAGGCAAGCTCTATGCCATTTCCGACTAAGTCATACTGATAAGCTAAAATTTCAGTGGGCTCTTTGTTTAAAAGAGCATCCATTCCGCCTTGGGGCATTGAGAATGGGTTGTGAGTAAATATTGTTTCGCCTGTTTCTTCATCGATTTCATACATTGGGAAATCTACAATGAAACAGAACTCAAAAGAATTTTCATCAATCAAGTCGAGCTGTTCTTTCTTAGCAAGCCATGTACGAATCATACCTGCTTTTTTCTCTGTGTCATCTTTTTTATTATCACAGATAAAGAAGAGAGTTTCGCCCTCTTTAATACCAGTGATATTTATAATTTCAGCTTTTTTCTCATCGCTTAGGAATTTAGCAATAGGTCCTGTGAAAACACCTTCTTTAAGTGTAATATAACCAAGACCGCCAAGACCGACTTCTGCAGATGTTGCAAACTTAAGCGAATCCTCAAAGAATTTTTTTGATTTACCCTGACAATCAGCTACAATACCTGAAACGGGCTTATCTTTAAAAGCAGGGAAGTTTACGTCTTTGAAAAAGTCTGTAAGGTCACAGATAATAAGCGGATTACGAAGGTCTGGCTTATCTGTTCCGTATTTCATCATGCTTTCTTTATATGTGATGCGGCGGAACGGTTTTGGAGTTATTTTCTTATCTGAAAACTTTTTGAATGTGTCATAGATAACATCTTCACAAACATCTAAGACTTCTTCCTGAGTGGCAAATGCCATTTCATAGTCAAGCTGATAAAATTCACCAGGTGAGCGGTCAGCACGTGCATCTTCATCACGGAAGCATGGCGCAACCTGAAAATATCTGTCAAAGCCTGACACCATCAAAAGCTGTTTAAACTGCTGAGGTGCCTGGGGCAGAGCATAGAATTTACCAGGATGTTTACGGCTCGGAACAAGGAAGTCTCTTGCGCCTTCGGGAGATGATGCCGTAAGGATAGGAGTCTGCATATCCAAAAAGCCTTTATCCTCCATTTTGTTTCTTAAATGGCGGATAATCTGCGAACGTTTAACAAGATTATCGTGGTTTTTAGGATTACGAAGGTCAAGATAGCGGTACTTAAGACGGAGCTCGTCTTTGCTTGCTCTTGACGAACGGACATCAAACGGGAGCATATTCTGGCTTTTGCCTAAAACCGTAAGTGTATCAGCGATAAGCTCGACACTGCCTGTATCAATTTTTTCATTGACTGTTTCGCTGCTGCGTTTTTCAACAATACCGCTTACTGAAATAACAGTTTCACGGTTTACATCCTTGAGAAGTTTTTCATTATGAATAACAACCTGTGTTACTCCTGTGCAGTCACGAAGGTCGATAAATATAACGCCGCCATGGTCACGTATAACATCAACCCAGCCTGCAAGCTGAACAGTTTTTTTAATGTGTTCATCACGAATATCATTACACATCAGAGTTCTGTACATGATATATACCTCCTGATATTTTTTTTAGATTAAAGACGTTTATTAACATTAAAAAAGTCCCGGAAATATAAAAATATTTCCGGGACGGGTAAACAATAATTTAACCCGCGGTGCCACCCGCATTGACATTTTTTTAAATGTCCTCTTTTATAATATTAAATTGTATAAATGCGGAGTGTTCCCAAGCTTACTACTCATCTCAAATGCGCTTCCAGTCGCTGACGCATTCTCCCTATCAGACTTTCCACAAAAGCCGAGTCTCCAATAATTATTATAGCAAAAAACAAATTATTTGTCAACACTATTTTAACCTCAAATTCAGAGATTATGATATTTCTTGCTTTTTTTTAATATTGTGGTATAATTACTAATAAATAAATTACGGAGAAAATGATATGGAAATAATTCGATTGGAAACCTGCGAAAATGATATTTTTGAAAAAATAGTAAAGTGGAACTATAACTGGTGGGGAAAAAAGAACTCTAAAAGCATGGAGGCAGTCGCATATCTTTTTAAACACTCAATATGCAGAGACAGACTCCCTCAGACTTTTGTGGCATTGTCAGATGGCGAGCCAGTTGGAATGTATCAGCTTTCAATGAATGATGACCTGTTCGGCAGACCCGATATATATCCATGGCTTATTAATGTATATGTTGATGAAGCATACAGGGGCAGACAGGTTTGCAGAGCCATGATGGAAACAGTCCGTGAAAATGCCCGCCTTGCAGGATTAAATGAGCTGTTTTTATACACAAGCCACGTTGGGCTTTATGAAAAATTCGGATGGGAATTTATAGAAAATGTTAAGACTTTTAACGGTGACTCGCCTGAGGAAAGATTGTACAGACTTAAGATATAAAAAATATTAATCGTAATATGTGTGGTGAACAAGATGGATTCTGGCAGAGAAAACATCATAAAGGAAATAGCTCAAGCTGTAAGCAAAAAAGGCGGAACAGCTTATTATGTCGGAGGATATGTCCGAGATGAGCTGATGCAGATAGAAAATGATGATATAGATATTGAAATACACGGCATTGAGTGTGACACGCTTGAAAAGATTTTAGATTCAGCAGGCGAGCGGATTGAGATAGGAAAAAGTTTTGGAATATATAACCTTAAAGGACTTAATGTTGACTTTGCAATGCCCAGAAAAGAATACGCACTGGGAATGGGACACAAAGATTTTAAAATTGACACCGCGCCGCATATAGGAACAGAAAAAGCAGCGGGGAGAAGAGATTTTACTGTTAATGCAATAATGAAAAATGTATTAACGGGAGAAATAGTTGACCATTTCGGCGGAATGGAGGATATTAAAAAAGGTGTTATCCGCCATGTAAATAACAAGTCGTTTGCCGAGGACCCGCTGCGTGTTTTAAGAGGAGCACAGTTTGCGTCGCGTTTTGAATTTGAAATTGCTGAAGAAACCATTGCTTTGTGTAAAAAAATGGATTTGACACAGCTTTCAAAGGAAAGAGTTTTTGACGAGATGAAGAAGGCTCTCTTAAAGGCAGAAAAACCGTCTTTGTTTTTTGAAAACTTAAGAAAAGCAGATGCACTGGGTTTTTGGTTTCGTGAGGTCTATAGTCTGATTGGAGCGGAGCAAAGCAAGCTCTATCATAAGGAAGGAGACGTATGGAACCATACAATGATGGTTCTTGATGAGGCGGCAAAGAGAAGGGATAATGCTCAAAAACCGCTTTGGTTTATGATAGCAGCCCTTTGTCATGACTTTGGGAAACCTATAAGTACAGAGAGTATAAATGGAGTTTTGCGTTCCTATAATCACGAAATTAACGGAGTTCCTGTCATCGTGGAATTTCTGCAAAGAATCACATCTGAAAAAAATCTGATAAAATATGTAGTTAACCTAACTGAGCTCCATATGCGCCCGAATAAAATGGCGGCAGATAAGTCAGGCATAAAAGCAACAAACAAATTGTTTGACAAAACTTTTTTTCCGATTGATCTGCTAGAGCTTAGTGCATCGGACAGATTCGGTAAAATTCCAAGACCTGAAAATAATGAAAATGAAATTTTTCTAAAAGAGCGACTTAAAATTTATAATGAATATATGTCAAGACCATATGTTGAAGGAAAGGACTTAATAAAAGAGGGAATTGAGCCCGGAGAAAGCTATAAAAAATTATTGGAATATGCACACAACCTGCGTCTTGCAGGAGTCAGTAAGGACGAGGCGCTAAAGCAAACTATTGCTATGTACAAAAAGGAGCTGTAGCAAAATGAAATCATTTTGCTACAGCTCCTTTTTGGGGTGGACGAAAAATAGCACAGATTGGACAAACTGAGCTGACAATACCTGTATATAGGTATTGTCAGGTTGCCCGAAGGCGTACATAGGTACGCCGAGAGGCGAAGTTTGTTCAAAACACAAGGCTTTTTTTGATAGAAATTCGTCAAACGACGAATTTTAACATTAAGTTTTCCTTCATTTCACACTTTTTGTTTTAATTAAATGGCTTTATTATGTAATTTCTTTGCCTTGTGTGGTGTGTGCATTTTGCTACACCCCTTTAATGATACTTCTTTTTGATATGTCTTTGTATGAAAATTCTTTCATGCCTTTTTCCTGTGCAGCACTTAGCATCTTTCTGTAAAACGGTTTATCGCTGCTGATAGCTCTAATCATATTTATAAGAGATTGTTCATCTGCATTATCAATGAAAACACAATTTCCTCCAATATCAACATGCGTAAAGCCTTCAATTTTTCTGAATACACACGGAAGTCCCATGCCAATAGCCTGTTCCCACAGAACAGAGTGCTTACCGGGGAAAAATCCAAGGTCAGATGCTGCAAAATATTTATAAACATCAGATGAATTAATCCAGCCTATATATATAATATTTTCGTGCTTGATGAGTCTGTCAAATTCTTCTTTCAAGCCTGCAACTACTGAGCCGAAAAGAAGCAGTTTTACTTTTTTTCCGAGGCTTTGTACAGCGCTCATAAGTGTAAGTGTTTCAGGCTTGTTAAAGTCAATTTTACCGCCGGTGATTATCAGAAATTCATCATCTTTTACTCCGTATTTTTCCCGAATGGTCTTTCTGAAATTTCCGCCTTTAGCTTCATAGACCTTTTCGTCATCTGCTCCCATGACCAAAAGCTCAACTTTATTCTGGGGCATACCGTAAACATCCTTCAAAAAGTCAACCCTTGCAGGAAGGACCCCATAAAATTTTGTTACATAAGGTTCAATTAATTTAGCGCAGTGTTTCCATATTATTTTATGGAGTATATTCTTTGAAATCCATGTTGAAGCACTGTTGAAAAAATCACAGTGATTGTCAGCATAGACTCTTACGTGAGGATGCTTTTTTATATACCTGACAATTTCCTTTATATCTAAAAACTGAATATTGTGAATGAAAATTATGTCAGGAGCATATTTTTCGATTGTTTCATATGTATTTTTATAAAGACGAAGCGTATGGAACAGGGGGATGTTATATACATACTCAATTCTTGACACCTCAATACCATGCTCGTTTATGTATGTTGTTGCTCCGGGGAAATATTTTGACTTTCCGTTTTCATCAAGGGCAAAGATAGAAGAAAGTATATAAACATCATTTCCGTCTGCTTTGTGATATTTAGGAAGTATATTTTCCTGATAGCTGTAATTATCATTATAAAAACTGCTCAGGCAAACATGTAAAATTCTCATTTGGAATTCTCCGTTTCATGAAGTAATTTATTAACATCATTTGCAGATTTGGCAAGCTCTTTTAGATTCTTTTCATCAAGCTCCCACCAATTAAGCGCTAAGAGTTTTTCTTTTGTTTCGTTATCAAAACGGTCACTAATTTTTCTTGCAGGATTTCCTGCCCATATTTCATATGGCGGGACGTCTTTAGTTACTATACTTCCCATGCCGATTATTGCTCCGTCCCCGATTTTTACGCCTGCTTTGACGAAAACACGCAGTCCAAGCCATACGTCATTTCCTATTATTGATTTCTTGTATGGGTTAAATGGATGAGATGAAAAGTTTTTCATAAAGACGTTGCGTCCGCTGTGGAAAACAGGGGACGTTGACATCCAGTCGGAGGGGTGAGAGGCACCGCCTATCGAACAACCTGACGCAATTGAACAAAAAGAACCGATTTCTGTATTTATTACTGCACTGTTATTACTAATGTAAGTATATCTGCCTATCTGAGAGTTTATAACACTTACTTTACCTATAAGTTTAGCCTTTTTATCTATTTTGGAGTTTCTGATTGACTTTAGAGATAAACGCGTCATAATCCGTGAAATAATATATGAAATCATATAAATCACCTCTTTGTTAATTGCAGAAATTTTATGCTTAAACCGCAAATAAACGTAAGTTACATAAAAACTTTTTAAAACTATATTTCTGTATTTAATGATAACACTTATACAAAAAAATGTCAATACATGAATCATTTTGTCAGCAGGGAATAAAAAGAATTGCTTGCAAATCTACATAAAATATGATAAAATAAATTGGATTAAATCTTTTTAAAATTGCTTGAGAGAATTTACAGAGGGAGAAGACGGAAAATGAGAACTGATGTTAAGAAAATATGTGCTGTTTTGTTGTTGTTTTTTATGCTTGCTTTAACTGCATGCAGCGGATTTTACGGAATTAAAAAAACCGTATCTGACGAAACGAAAAGCCACACTGCATATTATTATACAAGACAGGGAGAAGAAGGAACAGAGTATTGTCTTTCTCTTTTAAAATATGACGAGAAACTGGATATGGAAGAAACTCCAAACGTCTATATTTCGGAAAAAAAATTTGATTTTGATTTTTCTGACGGCTTGCTTGCGATTTTTATGGAGGAAGAAGATAATCCTAAAGAATCTATTGAAATAGACGGAATTTTAGTTGCTTATGGATATTTATCATAGTTAGAAAAAAGAAACGAAGAAAGGGGGGAGCCTTATGCAATCAAAAAAATGGATAATGCGTGAAAGAAACTTTTCAGCCGACTCGGCTTTGGAGCTTGCAAGAAGTCTTGGGCTCCCGCCTCTTGTTGTTTCAATTCTGCTTTCAAGAGGGGTAAGTGATGTTAAAAGGTTTGTAAATACTGATATAACAAACCTTCATGACCCGTTTTTAATGAAAGATGTATCGGGTGCTGCAGACAGAATAATAAGCGCAATAAAAAACAAGGAAAAGATTACTGTTTACGGGGACTATGACGTAGACGGAATTACCTCAACTGTAGTTTTGGTGCGTTTTTTAAAATCTCATGGGGCAGATATCGGTTACTATATCCCCGACAGGCTTGAAGAAGGCTATGGCATAAACCGCGATGCAATCGACGGTATTTTAAAAAGCGGGACACGTCTTTTGATTACTGTAGATTGCGGAATTACTGCAGTATCAGAAATTGAATATGCAAAACAAAAGGGTATGGCGGTTATAGTCACAGACCATCATGAATGTAAAGAGGTTATACCTGAGGCTGATTTTGTCGTCAACCCCAAACAGCATGACTGCGGATATCCCTTTAAGAAACTTGCGGGAGTGGGCGTAGTCTTTAAACTTATTCAGGCAATTACAATCAGGCTGAAGTTTCATATGCAGGAGATGATTGATGAATATATTGATTTGGTAGCTATCGGAACTGTTGCTGATGTTATGCCTCTTGAAGACGAAAACAGAATTATTGTAAAAAACGGTCTTGAGCATATTTTATATACTTCAAATTACGGAATAAAAGCGCTCATTAAGACTGCTGAAATTAAGACGGACAATATATCGACAAGCACAATAGGTTTTGGTATTGCACCGAGAATAAATGCGGCAGGAAGAATGGGAACCCCTGACTGTGCCGCATCGCTCCTTTTAGCATGTGATGAGATTGAAGCAGAAAAGTATGCTCAAGTTTTGGAAGAAGAAAACAGAAAAAGACAGTCGCTTGAAAATGATATTTTCTGCGAAGCAATCGAAATAATAGAAAAATGTCAGGAAATGAAAGATGATTACGTTCTCGTTTTAGACCATGACAGATGGCATCATGGCATAGTGGGAATCGTGGCATCGAAGATTTCCGAAAAATATAATAAGCCATGCATATTAATCAGCACAGATGATGAGAAAAATGCAAAGGGCTCAGGAAGAAGCATAAAAGGGTTTAACCTTTTTGAAGGACTTTGTGCGTGCTCAGAGCATCTTATAAAATTTGGCGGGCATGAGCTTGCGGCAGGTCTTGGTATTGAAAAATGCAGTATTGAAGATTTCAGAAAAGCTATAAACGAATACGCTAAAAGTGTATTAAAGCCTGATGATTTTGTTCCTGTAATCACTGTTGATGCAAACCTCCCGATTGAATATTTAAATATTAATACGGCAGAAAAATTTGCCGTAATGCAGCCGTACGGCATGGGAAATCCTTCTCCCGTTTTCTGTACGGAGGGGCTTTGTGTAACGTCATGCAGGGCATTGGGTGACGGAAAGCATTTAAGACTTGCTTTGATAAAAAATAATATGTATATTGATGCAATAGGGTTTGGAATGGGCGAAAAAGCAAGTAACATTAGGCAGGGAGACAAGGTTGATGTTGTATATAACCTTGATGTAAACGTTTTCAGAGGTGAAAAACATACTCAGCTCCATCTCCGAGATATAAGACTGAGCAAGGGGAATTAATAAAGTGGAAAGAAATATTTTTGAAATGTTTGAGACATTAAAGCAAAAAGCTTTATCATATAATCCTGATTTGTGTGTTGAGCGCTTAGTGCGAGCTTTTGAAATTGCGCAAAAGGCCCATGAAGGTCAGGTCAGAAACACTGGTGAACCATATATGATTCACCCTCTTTCTGTTGCGCAGATTTTGGCTGAAATGGAGCTTGACTGTGATTCGCTGGTAAGCGCCCTTCTTCATGATGTTGTTGAAGATACGGAAATGACAACAAAGGATATAGCTGAAGAGTTTGGCGAAAGTGTTGCAACCATTGTTGACGGTGTAACCAAGCTCGGCAAAATCCAGTATACAACAAAAGAAGAACAACAGGTTGAGAACTTAAGAAAAATGTTTCTTGCTATGGCAAAGGATGTAAGAGTTATATTAATAAAACTTGCTGACAGACTTCATAACATGAGAACGCTTAAGTTTATGTCTGAGGAAAAGCAGAGAGAAAAGGCAAGAGAAACATTGGAAGTTTATGCTGCACTTGCTCACAGACTCGGCATGTCTAAAATTAAGTGGGAGCTTGAGGATATTGCTCTTAGGTATATTGACCCGATTGCCTATAAGGAAATTACGGAGTCGATAAGCCAGAAACGAAAAGAACGAGAAGAATATATAGATGATATTATAAATAATATCGGTGCTAAACTTAATGAGCTTGGAGTTAAGGCACATCTTACGGGCAGGGCAAAGCATTTTTACAGTATTTTCAGGAAGATGTACGCTCAGAACAAAACAATAGATGAAATATATGATTTGTTTGCTGTCCGCGCAATTGTTGACTCAGTTAAGGACTGCTATGCAGTCTTAGGTCTTGTCCATGAGCTTTATCTTCCTATTCCCGGCAGATTTAAAGATTATATTGCCATGCCCAAGCCTAATATGTATCAGTCGCTTCATACGACTGTTATGGGTCCTAGTGGCACACCGTTTGAGATACAGATAAGAACATGGGAAATGCATCATGTAGCAGAGCATGGTATCGCTGCGCACTGGAAATATAAAGAAGGAATAAACGGGTCAACTGAAATTGATGACAAACTTGAATGGATAAGCAAAATTCTGGAAATTCAAAATAATGTTGTTGATTCCGATGATTTCATGAGGACTTTAAAAATAGATTTGTTCGCCGATGAGGTTTTTGTGTTTACTCCCAAAGGCGATGTTATAAATCTTCCTGCAGGCTCGACACCTATTGACTTTGCCTTTGCAATTCACAGTGCTGTAGGATGTAAAATGTCAGGCGCTAAGGTAAACGGAAAAATTTCAACACTTGACTATGTACTTCAAAACGGAGATATAGTTGAGGTTATGACATCATCTGCTGTGCATGGGCCTTCGCGCGACTGGCTCAAAATCTGTAAAACGTCTCAGGCACGAAGTAAGATAAACGGTTGGTTTAAGCGCGAAAGACGTGATGAAAATATCATGCGAGGCAGAGAAATAGTAGAACGCGAGCTCAGGAGAAATAACCTCACCTTAGAAGAATTTTTAAAGCCTGAATGGATAAACATTCTGCTTAAAAGATATTCATTTAATTCGGAAGACGACTTATATGCAGCTATTGGTTACGGTGCGCTTGCAGTTAGCAAGGTTATGGCTCGTCTGCGCGAAGAATACAGGCTGACACATAAAAACGATGCAGAAAATATTTTTACGCAGGCAACGGAAAAGCAGACAAAAAGCAATTCAAACGGTATAATTGTCAAAGGCATTGACAATTGCTTAGTGAGACTGTCAAGATGTTGCAGCCCTGTTCCGGGAGATGACATTGTAGGATATATCACAAAGGGAAGAGGCGTTTCTGTTCACAGAAGCGACTGCCCCAATGTCGATGAAGAAAGAGATAAGGAAAGACTTATTCCTGTAAGCTGGGTAAGTAATGATTTCAGGAAATCTTCCTATATTACAAATATTATTATTTCAGCATATGACAGACGCGGTTTAGTTATGGAAATAACAAGTCTTCTTTATGAGATGAAAATTCCGATTATGTCAATTAACACAAAAATCACAAAGGAACAGATAGCACTGATTGCACTTTCGCTTGAGATTAACTCAAAAGACGGTCTTAACTTTATAAAAAAGAGACTTATGGATATTGATGGTGTGTTTGATGTTTCAAGAAGCAATCCAGGTAACAATGTAAACAGTAACTAACGTTAAATTAATGTGAGCAAAAACAGGAGAATGTTATGTTTTTTAAAAGATTAACGGTTGGACCGCTTGGCACAAATTGTTATTTAGCAGGCGATAAAGATAATCTGCTCGTAATTGACCCGGGAGCAGATGCTGGTGAAATTATAAAAGAAATAGAAAAATCAGGCTGTACTGCCAGATACATTGTTTTGACTCACTGTCATATAGACCATTACGGAGCAGCTAAGGAGATAAAGGAAAAAACGAAGAGCTTAGTGCTAATCTCGGAAAAGGAAAAGGATAATTATCTTAATGATGCAATTACACTGAGTTCATATTTTGGCTCATCAAAGGGAAAACCTGCGCCTGATATGCTTTTAAAAGAGGGGGAAAAGATTGTATCGGGAGAGTATGAATTCAAGGTTATTGAAACACCTGGACATACAAGCGGAGGAATTTGCCTTTTATGCGGAAATATTTTATTTTCGGGAGATACTTTGTTTTACGAAAGCATAGGAAGAACAGATTTTCCGACGGGTGATTTTGATGTGCTTTTAAAAAATGTGAGAGAAAAAATATTTACTCTTCCGCCCGAAACAGAGGTTTATCCCGGTCATGGCGGAAAAACAACTGTGGGTCATGAAATGGAAAACAATACGTTTTTTTAGTAGGTGCAGGAAGGAATGGAAAACTTAAATCGCGAAAAGCCATGGGGCATTATTTCTGGAGTAAGACCTGTAAAGCACATCTTAAGAATGAGACGCGAAGGTCTTTGTGATACAGAAATCAGAAAAAGCCTCAAAGAGGAATATGAAATTTCCGATAAAAAACTTGATATAATGTTTTTGGTTGCAGACAGAGAAAGAGATGTCATCAGCTCTTTAAAGCCTGATTCAATAGGGCTTTATGTTGATATTCCGTTTTGTCCGTCAAAGTGCATTTATTGTTCGTTTGCATCAATGAGTACGCAGAAAATGGGGAAATATATTGAGCCATACTTGAATGCTCTGTTTGATGAAATAGATGGAACAAAGAAAATAGTTTCAGATTTAGGACTTAAAATTGAGAGTGTTTACTTTGGAGGAGGTACCCCGACAACACTTCTTTCGATTGAGCTTGACAGTCTTATAAGAAAGCTCAAAGAAAGTTTTGATTTTTCAAATGTGCGTGAATTTACTGTCGAGGCAGGCAGACCTGACACAATAACAGAAGAAAAACTTAAAGTGCTTAAAAAACACGGTGTAAACAGAATAAGCGTAAATCCCCAGAGTATGAATGACAAGACGCTTAAGATAATCGGAAGAAATCATAGTGCAGACGAGTTTAAAAAGGCTTTTAGTTTAGTTAAAAGCTATGGTTTTGAGTGTATTAACACAGATGTAATAGCGGGGCTTCCGGGTGAAACTTTCGATGATTTTAAATATACAGTTGATGAGGTTTTGAGCCTTGCGCCTGAAAATATTACTGTGCATACAATGAGTATTAAAAGAGCATCAAATATAAACCTGTTCGGTTGCAACACTAAATCAGCTCCTGATGAAGAAATAGCAGAAATGATAGATTATTCTTATGAAGTGCTTGGGAAGAATGAGTATTTTCCATATTATCTTTACAGACAGAAAAATATCCTGGGAGGTATGGAAAATACAGGCTTTTCAAAAGAAGGTATGAGCGGGATATATAATATCGTCATGATGGAGGAAATCAGCACTGTTGTTTCTCTCGGAGTCGGCGCTGTGACAAAACTCGTAAGACCTGATTTAATAGAGAGAATATTTAATTTTAAAGATGTTATTGAATATATATCAAGAATTGAGGAAATAAAAGAACGCAAAAATTATATGTATGATTTTTATAATTTTTAAGGAGGAACAGCTATGAAATGTCCCTATTGTGAATTCGAAGAAAGCAAGGTCATTGACTCAAGACCAACCGACGAGGGCGAGGCTATCAGGAGAAGACGTGAATGCTTAAATTGCTCTAAAAGATTTACTACATATGAGAAGATTGAAAATATTCAGCTCATGGTAATAAAAAAAGACGGTTCAAGAGAGCAGTTTGACAGAGAAAAGGTCCTGAGAGGAATTCAACGCTCATGTGAAAAAAGACTTGTTCCTGTAAGCGAAATGGAAAGAATAGTAAGCGAAATAGAAAACGCAGTCCAGAATCTCCTCGAAAGAGAGGTTAAAACTGTCCAGATTGGCGAAATGGTTATGGATAGACTCAAAACTGTTGATGAAGTTGCTTATGTGCGTTTTGCATCAGTTTACAGACAATTCACAGATGTAAATACTTTTATAGAAGAAGTGAACAAGCTTTTAAAGAAATAACAGAGGATTATTATGATAAAAACAGGAAATGACTGGGAAGAAATTTTGAAGGAAGAAACTGAGAAGGATTATTTTAAAGAGCTGCTTAAAAAAGTGGATTATGAGTATGAAAACTTTACAGTTTATCCTGCTAAGGAAAATATTTTTTCAAGCCTTTCTCATACTGCTCTAAAAGACGTTAAAGTGCTTCTTTTAGGGCAGGACCCATACCACGGGGAGAATCAGGCACACGGGCTTTGTTTCAGTGTTTTAGACGGTGTAAAAAAGCCTCCGTCGCTTGTTAATATGATGAAGGAATTAAAAAGCGATTTAGGCATAGAAATTCCTGAAAGCGGATGCCTTCTCCCATGGGCAGAGCAGGGTGTTTTAATGCTTAACACTGTTTTAACCGTTCGCGAGGGCGAGCCCAATTCACATAAAAATATTGGATGGACAAAATTCACTGATAAAATTATTTCAGTCTTAAACGAAAGGCGTGACCCTGTAATTTTTCTTTTATGGGGAGCAAATGCAAAAGAAAAACTGGGGCTTGTAACAAATCCCTGGCATTTTGTTTTGGAGGCGCCTCACCCAAGCCCTCTTTCAGCATCTAAAGGTTTTTTCGGCTCGCGTCATTACAGTAAGGTAAACACAATACTCGAAAGACTCGGTAAAACTCCTGTAGATTGGAGTTTAGACAGATAAAAAGTAGTTATTTTGGAGAAAAATATGGATTATGTTATTTTTGACCTTGAATGGAACAGATATTCTAAAAAAGTCAAGCTCAAATGTCCTGATGAAATAATACAGATTGGTGCCGTTAAATACGACGAAAACTTAAATTATGCGGGAAGTTTCAACTGCTTTATAAGACCTTCCCTCTATAATAAAATTGAGACTATGGTGCAGGAAATAACGGGAATAACAATGGACACGTTAAAACAGCACGGAGTACCGTTTTCCAAGGCATTTAAAAGTTTTCGTGAATTTATGGGACGCGACTGCGTTTTAATGTCGTGGGGAGTTCAGGATGCGGCAATCCTCAGGGAAAACTGTATATATTATAATCGTGATATTAACCTTGGCTTTCTTAAAAATTTTGCAGACCTGCAAAGCTATGTTGCAGGCGATAAAAGAATAGAAAGTGAACAGAATCAGCCTGGACTTAAGAATTCTGTCATTAGCCTCGGAATTGAATATGATGAAAAGACACTTCATAATGCATTGGTTGACGCAACTTTGTCAGGAGAGGTCTTTAAAAGGACCTTTAACAAGGTGCGTTTTGAAAAATGTATTTTTGATGCAAGAAAAATAAGTTTGCATTATAAGGGTATTCATATTACAGACATAAAGAGCGGCTTAATCAATAAAAGGGAATTTTTGATGAGATGTCCGAGGTGCGGTAAGTTTGCGTCAAAAACATCAGGGTGGTACAGAAGAGGTAAAAGTTTTTTTGCAATTCACAGGTGCCGTGCATGCAAATCTGATATGCTTTCTATGATGGAAATATTGTTGTTGCCTGACGAGAATATAAAATACAAAAAGAAAACAAGCATAATTGAAAAGGTTGAATTATAAAGGAAGGGTTAAAATGCAGAGGTTTACAGGTTATTTAGACAAACAGACAAAAGAAGAAAGACTACAGGCTCTCTCACTGATGATTAAAGACGGTGCTTTAGGCGAGCGAAAGGTTACAGAAGAAGTAAATAATCATATTCATACTAAATATTCGTTTTCACCATATACACCTACTATGGCGGTTGTTATGGCATACAGTGCAGGACTTTCGACAGCAGGTATAATGGACCATGACTCAATAAGCGGAGCTGAGGAATTTATCAAAGCTGGCGAGCTTGTGGGCATGAGCACTACAATAGGAATTGAGTGCAGGGCAAGTGTATCATCAACTGAGCTAAACGGCAGAAGAATCAATAATCCTGACCAGAATTCTGTGATTTACATGGCGCTTCACGGCGTTCCGCATACACAGATAAAAAAGGTTTCTGAATTCTTTGCGCCGTACATTGAAAAGAGAAACGAAAGAAATAAAAAGATGATAGAAAATATCAATAAATTATTTCAGCCATATGGTATTAATATCGATTTTGAGAATGATGTAGTTCCGCTTTCTGAGTATAAAAACGGCGGAAGTATCACAGAAAGACACCTGCTCTATGCGCTTGCAAATAAAGTTATTGATAAATACGGAAAGGGGAAAGCGTGTGCAGACTTCTTTAAAAATGATATGAAGCTGGTGCTTTCTCAAAAACTTGAAGAATATCTTTGCGATGAGGAAAATATCCACTATGCGTATGATGTTTTAGGACTTTTAAAGAGCGATTTAATAAGCAGAATTTATATTGATGCAACAGAGGAATGTCCTGATGTTAGAGACGTTATTGCGTTCTCAAAACAAATAGGCGCAATTTCTGCATATGCATATTTAGGAGATGTTGGAGACAGTGTGACGGGAGATAAAAAAGCGCAGAAGTTTGAAGATGACTACATTGACCTTCTGTTTGATACAATAAGCGGGCTTGGTTTTGATGCTGTGACATATATGCCATCAAGAAACACAAAACAGCAGCTTTCAAAAATCATGGAGCTTTGCGATAAATTCAACCTGTTCCAGATAAGCGGTGAGGATATAAATTCTTCAAGACAGAAATTTATCTGCGAAAAGCTGAGAGAACCTGAGTTTAAGCATCTTTGCGATTCGACATGGGCATTAATCGGCCATGAAAGAGCCGCAACAAAAAATTTAGAAGACGGAATGTTTTCTGAAAAAGCAAAGAAAAACTATCCTGATATAAAAAGCCGTGTTGAATACTTTAAGAAACTGGGACTGGAAAAATAAAATTTCCTGTTAGTTAGCGGCAAAAACGCATGTTTTTTTCGTCACACAAAAGTACAAATTTTAATATTATGTACTGAGGTGACATTGAATTATGAGAAGATGCTCATGTAATATATCAGAACTCATTTGTGCACTTGAAAGGGAACTGCACTTTTTACTTGGAAGAAGAGGCTCTTGCCATGAAAGGAAAAGGTGCGGATGTTGCCATGAAAGAGAAAGGCATGAA
>SVJO01000005.1 GCA_015068935.1 Oscillospiraceae bacterium | reverse complement strand
GCTGCCCCGCTTGCCGCTGTAACAACTCCTATTACTTGGGGATACTTTGGAATTGGCTTTTTATGCTTTTTGTCAAAGAGTCCTTCCTCCTCAAGCTTTGCTTTAAGTTGTTCATAGGCTACATACAGAGCGCCTACGCCATCAGGCTGAACACTTTCTATATACATCTGATACTG
Organism: Oscillospiraceae bacterium; assembly: GCA_015068935.1. Classification (GTDB taxonomy): domain Bacteria; phylum Bacillota; class Clostridia; order UBA1381; family UBA9506; genus SIG437. The sequence continues at coordinate 63,204 of SVJO01000005.1, read as the reverse complement.
ACCGCCTGCCTCATAGACGGAAACTCTTCCGCGCGCTATAATTTTCATGCCATTTTCCATATTAAAGCGCAAAAGTTTTGCAGCACCTTTAAACATTACTGCTTTTATCACAGAACCTTCATCCTTTAATGTCATATATATATGTCCTGATGAATGTGCCTTATAATTGGAAATCTCACCCTTGACACATATATCCTTCAGGTATGAATTATTATCCATGACTCTTTTTATATAGTTGTTAAGCGCCGAGACAGTCACAGTCATTACATTAACAGTTTCCATTATAAACCTCTCTTAAATGCCTCCCCTGTCAGAAGCGATATTCCGACAGCATTATCTGTGGAATACTCCCGCATCGAAAAGAACGCGTCGCTTGTGAGAGCATTTTCTATTTTGTTTCTTATGAGCGAATTAGATGCCACGCCGCCAACAAATAGCACGTGCTTTCTGCCATATTCATTAAATACATTTAAAATACTTTTGATTAATGCTTCGGCTACTGATGAAAAAACAAGGTAGGCTATTTCGGGAGCAGGCACTCCTGATTCTATAAGACGTAAAAATTGTGTTTCCGTGCCTGAAAAATTCATTTCTGACCCCTTGACACAAACAGGCGGAATTTTAACATCTGAGCCATCTGAACAAATCTCGTCCAAGGCTTTTCCACATGGAAATGCAAGCCCGAGCCTGACCCCTGTCCTGTCAATCAGCTGACCGACACTTATATCAAGAGTTTTGCCAACTATTTCGGTCTTAAACCCAATGCCATGTTTTTCAACCTTTAGAATTTCAGTTGTTCCCCCTGACATATGCACACTGTAAAACTCGCTGTCATCACAGTTTTGCTGATATAACCCAGCTCTTAAATGTCCTTCTTGATGAGAAAACTCAAAATATGGAACAGAAAGGGCCTTAGCAATCATTTTACCTGCCCCTGAGCCTCCCAGAAAAACAGGCATATATGAACCGGGGATATTTCTGGGTGCAAAGCTTGCTCCCACAGCACAAATATTTTTCATGTCAACATCAAGTGTTTCTATCAATTCAGGCAGATTTTTTATGTGTAAAAAAAGAGCATCACTCTGCCTTAGTCCGCGTTCCCCTTCTTTTACTCTGAGCAATTTGCGCTTGTCCGAAAGAATCAGCCCATTTCCGTCTGTAACAGCTGCTGAGGTTGTATAGTTGCTTGTGTCTATCCCCAAAAACAAATGGCTCATTCGCCTTTTCCCCCAGATTTTTTATAAACAGTTGATAAAAGTCCGTTTACAAAAGATGATGCCTTTGAACCCTCATATTTTTTTGCAATTCTGACAGCTTCACTTATTGCAATGCTGTCCTCTAAGTCTGAATAAAGCATTTCAGCAAGTCCTACTCTCAAAGAAGCAAGGCTGACTCTTGAAATTCTGTCATGAACACGGCTCTTTGAATTTTCTGCTATCAGCATATCAAGCTGATTAATATTATCTAAAACTAAACTTACTGTTGCTTTTATATATTCTTCCTGCTTGTCAGCATCAGGATTCAAGCTGAAAAACTGAGATATAAGCTCGTCAAATTCCCCTCTTTGCACCTCATATTCAAATATTAATTTAAATACACATTCGCGCGCATCTTTTCTTTTCATTTGAATTCTCCCTTTTATAAAAAGATTTATCCTGTCTAAAAAATTATATCAAAATTAAAGCAAGGGCTTCTGCCACATTTTTAGCTGTAATTACCTGTAGGGTTTTCATCTTTTTTACTGATTTTTCATTTGCCTCAGGAATTATACATCTTGAGAAGCCAAGTTTTTCCACTTCATATAACCTTTTTTCGAGCTGACTTACACCGCGCAGCTCTCCCGTTAATCCAATTTCTCCTATTACCGCTGTGTTCATGTCTATTGCTCTGTTTTTAAATGATGAGGCAACTGCAGCAGCAATAGCTAAATCTGCCGCCGGTTCATCAAGCTTTATTCCGCCGACTACATTTACATATGCATCCTGATTTTGCATATTAAATCCTACACGTTTTTCAAGCACCGCAATAATTAAATTGACTCTGTTGTAATCTGTTCCCGTTGCCATTCTCCTCGGCATGCCGAAATTCGATGAACAAACGAGAGCCTGAATTTCAGAAAGCACAGGGCGTGTTCCTGAAACAGAACAGCAAACCGCAGAGCCCGGTGCGTTTTCCGGTCTCCCCGAAAGCATCATTAAAGATGGATTCTTAACCTCAGCAAGACCTTCGTCCGTCATCTCAAACACACCTATTTCATTTGTTGAGCCAAACCTGTTTTTTACAGCACGCAAAACCCTGTAGGTCTGATTTTTCTCTCCCTCAAAATAAAGCACACAGTCCACCATATGCTCTAATACCTTAGGGCCTGCTATAGCTCCATCCTTTGTAACATGTCCCACAATAAACACTGCAGTTTTTGTGTCCTTACAAAGTCTCATGAGCGAAAGAGTTATGTCTCTTACCTGTGCAACACTTCCTGGAGCAGATGATATCTCAGGATTATACATAGTTTGTATAGAATCTACAATCAAAATATCAGGCTCATTTTTTTCAACATATGACAGTGCCACATTTATATCAGTTTCAGATAAAACTGTAAAAAGCTCATTTTTAACAGATATTCTGTCTGCACGCATTTTTAGCTGCTTTTCCGATTCTTCTCCGGATATGTAAAATACCGAGACAGACTTGTCCAGAAATTTTGCAAGCTGTAAAAGCAAAGTGGATTTACCAATACCGGGGTCGCCGCCCACCAAGATTAATGAGCCCTTAACTATACCCCCGCCTAAAACGCGGTCAAGCTCACCTATATTGCATTTTGTTCGCTCATAGTCATCTACAGACACGTCTGAAAGTTTAACGGGAACTGCTTTTCCCTTAGATAGAACTCCGCTTTTTGCCGCAGTCTTTACCTGAATTTCTTCTGTAAGCGTGCTCCAACTCTCACATGCGGGGCATTTGCCCATCCATTTTGCCGATTCATATCCACATTCTGTACAAACATAAACCGTCTTATTCTTCAAATCGATGCCCTCCATCTTCAGAATCAGGAGTGACCTCAGGCATTTCAGGTGTTAAAGCCTCCTCCTTATCTCCTTCTTCTTCTAAAGGAGCGGTTGTCGGAACCTGTTCGCGGGTTCCGACACGTTCTATTGTGTCCTGTGCTGAATAACTGCTTTTAGTAAGTGTTTCTGTCTTTATTACGTTACCGTTTTCCTTTGTAATTTTATATGTAATATATGTGCTCCCGTTTGAGCCCTTCTGCTCAATCTTAACTTCTCCTGCAGGAAGGGTCGGGTCTTCAATTCTCTCTACTTTAGGTGCATACGTTCCTGTGCATTGTGTCTGCATTTCAATAGTTCTTGCGGGATGCTCTTTAATCCCGTAGATGCGAACATCATTTATACCGCCGCTTGCCGAGGCAACGATTTTAACAGGGCTTTTTGTATCATTTGAGAATTTAAAATCTATACTTCCGTACGAAACGGTTGCATCTCTGCCAAGAGGCACATAAGATACAGGAAGCGAATGGCTTGTTCTGTAAACAATTTTTAAATCTGATAATACGACAGCATTAAAAAGAGTCGAAGAAACCTGACATATTCCTCCACCGAGTCCTTTTTCAACTTTATTTCCTACATATACGCCGGCTTCTTTAAATCCGCGTGCTGCTGTTCTCGGGCCCACTATGTCATTGTATGAGAAAACTTCACCTGGAGCCAGGATTACGCCTGAAATTTTTGATGATGCCAAAGCTACGTTATGTGACCTTGCAACATCTCCTGCATTATATTTTGTCCTGTATGAGCCAAGCAAATCGGGGAAAAGCTCTGCCTCTATTCTCGCAGCCGTAATCTCAGGCTGAGTTATCACGGCAGGAATTCTTACAACATCTCCTGAAGACTGGTCAATAATCGCTTGAGCCTCTTCTTCATTAATTTTTATCCCTATTTTCTCGGGTATTATGTTAAGGCGGTGTTCTACTATTTCATAAGTCGCATCCTGCGGCTCACTGCATACCTCTTTTTTAAGATATTCAAGTGTCAACTCGGGTGACTTTACTACTTCCTTCTCAAGCAAAACCCTGTCTTCATCTGAATCTAAAATAGTTTTTTCAATAAGCTTTATTGCATTTGCCTCAATAATCCTTGCTCCGTCTGCTCCTCTTGTTGCAATAATCTCATTTTCTGCAATCTCTACTGTGAGTTCTCTCTCTGCAATATCTACCTGATTTGCAATCTCATTTATTTTCTCAATAACAAAATCATTTTCATAAGCAAAAATTATATCAAGGTGCAAGCCGTTTTTCTTAATATCTTTTATTTTATAAAGTCTTTCTTTTCTTGTTCCTTCACGACCTGCTTTAAATGCCAGTTCTGCTGTTTTTAAAGCATCGACGGTTACTCCTGTCTCTTTAAGTGCAAAACTTGTTTCTGCATCATCACATGAAAGAGTTAAAACTCTGTCTTCATCTATACTGATTGTGCTCTTGAGCCTCTGTGCTGCTTCCTCTACAGTCAATCCGCCTACATTTTCCTCGCCTAAATATATTCCTTCATATATTTTATCATAATTGAGTTTAGATGAGTTCACAGCATAAACACATATAAAGGCAGCGAAAGCTACACAAATTATCAAAACCATTATTAAAATAATCAGTTTAAGACTGCCTTTTTTTGCTTTTGCCTCAAGTTGCATTAAAACTCCCCCTTGCGCATAAAAAAATTGTTATACGCATAATATTACTATTTCCTCTATTATAAAACTTTCTCGGCAGTTTGTAAACTGTTTTATTAGATTTTTTTGTTTTTAGTAAATTTTATCTGTTTAAAAACCACACTCCAAAATTCAAATATGCAGCAAAGGTACACCAAAGCCAATACGGAATCATAATAATGCCCGCACTGTGTCGGATACGGTAAAATTTAGCTGTTGTTATTCCTACTAAAACCCATAAAAGAACAAGTACAAAAAATGCTGCAAGAAACATTTCAAATCTGAAAAAAACTATTGGCCATATAAAGTTTACCGCAAGCTGTATTGCATAAAATTTCAGTGCATCCCGCACATAGTCTTTCACAAACCCTTTTTCATAAATTAAAAAGGCCGCGAACCCCATAAGTACATAAAGTATTGTCCACACTATCGGAAAAACGATTGCAGGCGGAGATAGAGGAGGCTGCTTTATTGTTTCGTAAAGCTCTGTCCCGCCTGACAAAAACTGTGCAAGAACACCCACTAAAAGCGGAATTGCGCACGAAACTATTAATCTTATAATTTTTCTTAAGCTGACTGTCTGGACTTTCAAACTCAAAATTATCATCCCTTTTTTATTATTTTGTAATAATAAGTATATGAAGTTTTTTAATTTTTATGAAACTGTTTGAAAATCGGTTTGCAGCAAAAAAAATAGTGGAAAATTTCGTTGGTTTGTGATATACTTATAGAATAGATGTCAGGAAACGGAGAAATAAAATGAAATCTGCAAGAGAAACAGCTCTTTTAATTCTTTACCGCTATGATAAAGAAAATGCATATCTTAATATTGCTTTTAAAAATTTACTCTCATCGTCTGAACTTTCAAGGGAAGATTCAGCCTTTGTAAAAGAGCTCGTTTTTGGTACAGTCAAATATAAACTCACGCTTGATTATGTTATACGCAGTTTTTCAACTGTAAGACTCAAAAAAATTTCTCCATATATTTTAAATATTTTAAGAATGAGTGCCTACCAGATGCTTTTTATGAATAAAATTCCAAAAAGCGCGGCTGTCAACGAAGGTGTAAAACTTGCAAAAAAGTATGGTCATAATGCATCATCAGGTTTTGCAAATGCTGTTTTGCGTAAAATATCTCTTTTAGAAAATATAAATTATCCTTCCGGGGCTGAGGCTCTTTGTGTAAAGTATTCTCATCCCCAGGAGCTCATTGATTTTTATATAAGCAACTTCGGATTAGAAAAGGCAGAAGAAATTCTTGCAGCAAATCTTGCTGCTGCGCCTGTTTGCCTGCGTGCAAATTCACTTTATATAAGCCGTGAGGAACTGATTCTTCTTCTTCGTAATGAAGGATTTGAAGCTGAACCCGCCCCCGTTTCTAAATATGCTGTTTTTATAAAATCAGGTGGAGATATAACTAAAACAAAAGCCTATAGAAACGGACTGTGTACCATACAGGACCAGGCATCTCAGCTTGCAGCAGTAATGCTATCTCCTGAAAAGGGCGATTTCGTTCTGGACATGTGCTCTGCTCCTGGTGGCAAAACGACTCATATAGCAGAGCTTATGGGAAACGAGGGAAAAATCCTTGCATTTGATTTGTACGAAAAAAGACTTGATGATGTAAAAGCACAATCAAAAAGACTTAAGGTTGACAATGTTTTAACCGCCAAAGTGCATGATGCACAGGTTCCTCTCTCTGAGTTATACGGAAAAGCAGATAGAATTCTTTTAGATGTTCCATGCTCAGGACTCGGCATAATAAGAAGAAAGCCTGATATAAAATATAAAGAAGACCTTCTAAAATTTGAACATTTGGTGAAAATCCAGACAAATATATTGAATATTTGTTCGAAATATCTTAAAATTGATGGTGTAATGGTTTACTCAACCTGTACAATTAATCCTGCTGAAAATATGGAAGTAATAAATAATTTTTTAAAGACTCACCCTAATTTTTGTATTGACAGCCCTAAAGCGGGCATGTTATCTCCATATGCAGAGTCAGTTCTAAAATCAGGCTGCGGAACTTTTTTTCCGGGAATGAGCGACGGATTTTTCATATGCAGATTGCGGAGGATAGATTAATGAGCACAAAACCGAATCTGAGAAATTTTACAGAGTCCGAGCTTATCTCAATAATGAAAGAGCTGGGCGAGGCATCCTTTCGTGCAAAACAGATTTTTAAATGGCTTCACAAAGGTGTAGAAGATTTCTCTGAAATGACTGACCTTTCAAAAACTTTAAGAGAAAAACTTTCTTCTGTTTATCGTATAGACAACCTGAAAATTGAAAAAAAACTTGTTTCGTCCATAGACGGAACAATTAAATATCTTTTTCGTCTTTATGACGGAAGTTTTATAGAAAGTGTTGTCATGAAATATAAGCATGGCAATACAATATGTGTTTCTTCACAGGTAGGCTGTAATATGGGTTGCCGTTTTTGTGCATCAGCCATAGGCGGAAAGCTCAGAAACCTTGAAACCGGCGAGATTACTGACCAGGTTTTAAAAGCTCAAAAGGATTCGGGACTTAAAATTTCCAATATTGTTATGATGGGAATAGGCGAGCCTTTGGATAACTTTTTAAATGTGTCGTCATTTTTAAAAAATGCAAACCACGAAAACGGCCTGCATATAAGCGCTCGTCACATCACGGTTTCAACATGCGGTATAGCAGACAAAATTTCCTCTCTTGCTGATTTGGGACTGCCTGTTACACTCTCTGTTTCACTTCACTGTCCCATAAATGAAAAACGAAGCGAGATAATGCCTGTAAATAAAAAATATCCGATAGAAGTTCTTTTAGATGCAGCTAAAGACTATATCCGAAAAACAGGACGCAGGGTCAGTATAGAATACGCACTGATAAACGGCGAAACTGACAGCTTAGATTTTGCAAAAAAACTCCTGTCTCTGTTAGAAGGAGGACTTTTTCATGTTAATCTTATTCCTGTAAACAAGGTCACTGAACGCAGCTACAGGAAAAGTTCACAAAAACAGATAAAACTTTTTATGGATTATCTTAATAATAACGGACTGCCTGCAACACTTCGCCGCGAAATGGGAAGCGATATTAATGCGGCATGCGGACAGTTAAGAAAGCAAACAATGGAAAGCAGAGGTGATTAAACCGTGATTATTTCAAGTGGATACACAGACAAAGGCTTAATAAGGGAAATCAATGAGGACAACTGGTATGTCAATGAGCCCTCACCCACTTCCAAGACTTTTTATGCAATTGTTGCAGACGGTATGGGCGGCCATAACGCAGGTGAAGTTGCATCCAATATTGCAACAACTACCATAAGCGAATACATAAATAACCGCTACTCTGATAAACTCTCATACGACGAACTTAAAGGCATGCTTTTAAAAGCAGTTGAAGAAGCTAACACGAAGATTTTTGCCGAGAGTTTACATTCCAAGGAAAGAACTGGGATGGGAACTACTCTTGTTATGTGTTTCGTAATAAACAACAAAGTTATTGTCACACACGTTGGGGACTCACGAGTTTATATAGTACGGAAAAATACAATTTACAAGATAACAAAAGACCATTCTCTTGTTGCTCAGCTGGTTGAAGAGGGAAAAATTACCGAAAAGGAAGCCCTCAATCATCCGCAAAAAAATGTTATCACGCGGGCTTTGGGCACAGATACTATGGTCGATATCGACATGTGTGAATTTGATTTATATGATGGGGATTACATTCTTCTGTGTACAGATGGCTTGTCGAATATGCTCACAGACGAAGAAATATTAACGACCATCACAGAGAGCGAAAATGTTATAATCTCTCCGAAAAATCTGGTTGACAGGGCAAATGAAAACGGAGGAAATGACAATATAACAGCAGTTGTACTCAAATACGCAGACATTCTTAATCAAGATGAGAAAGGAATGAACGAAGATGAATAACAACAATATTATAGATAACAGATATGAGATTACAGAAGTAATCGGTCAGGGCGGTATGGCTATTGTTTATAAAGCAAAATGTCTCGTTTTAAACAGATATGTTGCTATTAAGGTCCTTCGTCCCGAATACAGAACTGATGCCGCATTTATCAAACGTTTCCGTGCAGAAGCACAGGCGGCAGGAAGTCTTTCGCACACAAATATTGTTTCCATATATGATGTTGCACAAGACGGCGAGCTCGATTATATTGTTATGGAATATGTTGAAGGTGTTACATTAAAGGATTATATTGACGCAAAAGGAATTATTCCGTGGAAGGAAGCCGTTGATTATGCCGCGCAGATATGCGCAGGTCTTGAATGTGCTCATAAGAAGGGCATTGTACATAAAGATATTAAACCCCACAATATTATGATAACTCGCGAAGGGGTGCTTAAGATAACCGATTTTGGTATCGCCAAAGCCATGAATGCAGGAACAATTGCTTCAAATACGGCAACCTTAGGTTCTGTTCACTATTTTTCACCTGAACAGGCACGTGGCGGATATACAGATAACAAAACAGATATTTATTCGCTTGGTGTTCTTCTTTATGAAATGGTAACAGGAAGACTTCCTTTTGAGGGAGATACGGCTGTGTCAATCGCAATGCAGCACATTGAAAAAACACCTGTTTCCCCGAGAAAAATTAACCCTGATATCCCTGCATCATTTGAAAACGTTATATTAAAGGCAATGTGCAAATCACCGACTTCCCGATACGAATCGGCTACAAGAATGCTGGTTGACTTAAAGAAAGTATATATCGGTGCTGAAATACCTGCAGAATTTGATGTTGTATCAAAAGATACTACCGTTCTTCCGAAAATAAAGCATGGCATAGATTATGCCCAGACACAAATGTCGGAAAAACAAAAAACAACAACTTCAACAAAGAAAAATGATACTTTAAGCATTCTGGCAGGAATAGCAACAGGAATTCTCTTAATCGCAATTGTAAGCCTGTTTATATTAAATCCTGTTTCCTGTTCAAGGAACGGACGAAAAGGTGAACTAGAACTTCCTGATTTTGTAGGAATGACTGTAAAAGAAGCACAAGGCACAGTTGTTGAGTCAGATATTAAAATTGAAGTAGAGCGAGAAGATAGAGATGAATCAAAGGACGAAGGTGAAATACTTTCACAAAGCCCAAAAGCAGGTGAAATGGTAGCCTCTGATATTACTGTTAAAGTTGTTGTTAACGGTGCGGCAAAACAATTCAGTGTTCCCAGTGTCGTAAATGCTGAAGAAAAGGCCGCAGAAAAAATGCTCTCTGACTTAGGACTTCACGTTTCTGTCAGAACAGAACCAAGTGATACAGTAGCTGAAGGGCATGTTATCAGCCAGACTCCTGAGGCAGGAAGCAGAGTTTCAAAAGATGGTTATATCACTATCTACGTTTCAACAGGAAAAGAGGAAACAATCGTAAGTGTTCCAAACCTCATTAATCTTCCGCTCGAAGATGCAAAATCCAAACTCCTGGAAGAAGGGCTTGTCTGGGGCAGCATAATTTTTGTTGAAAGCGACAAACCTGTAAATACAGTTATATCTCAGGAGATAAAACCTCAAAAAGAAGTAAAGGAAAAAACAAGCATAGACTTAAGAGTTTCAAGAGGACCGGCTACAACACCGCCCCCTCCAAGCATTCCTACTAATTCACCTGTTCCGACGCAGGTGCCTACCGCTTCCACTTCACCTAATCACGCGGCAGCTCAATAAATAAAAAAATATATAATTAATTGACTGAAGGGTGACTATACAAATGAATGGTGTTATCACAAAAGGAATAGGCGGTTTCTACTATGTACAGACAGATAAGGGACTGATTGAATGTCGCGCACGCGGAAAGTTTCGCAAAATGAATCTTTCACCACAGGTTGGCGACAATGTGGAGATAGAGCTCTCTGAAAACGAGGCCTTCAAAGGTAGTATTGAAAATATTATGCCGAGAAAAAATATTTTTATAAGACCTCCCGTTGCCAACATTGACAGCATTATAGCTACTTTTGCTGTGGAAAACCCTGAACCTAATCTGCTCCTTTTAGATAAGCTCACAACAGCCGCCGTTGCTATGAACGTTGAGTGTATAATATGTATAAATAAAATAGACCTAAATAACAAAAAAGCACAGGAATATAGAGAAGCATATGAAAAAGCAGGGTTTAAGGTCATATTAACAAGCAGTACTGAAAATATCGGAACTCACCTTTTAAAAGACGTATTAAAAGGCAAAGTTTCTGCTCTGGCAGGAAACTCCGGTGTAGGCAAATCTAGTCTTATTAACACTATTGACCCGAATCTGAATTTAAAAACAGGTGATTTAAGCAAAAAAATTCAACGAGGGCGCCATACAACGCGCCACTGTGAGCTTTTTCCGCTTAGCTTCGGCGGTTTTATTTTAGATACTCCCGGCTTCTCATCTTTTGATATTTCACTTATTACACAGGAAAACCCATCTTCACTTTTTCCTGAAATATCAAAATATTCTTCTGATTGTCGCTTTACAGGCTGCAAACATCTTACTGAGCCTGACTGTGCAGTCAAAGAAGCACTTAAAAGGGGAGATATTGCTCCATGCCGCTATGAAAGCTACAAAGCTCTTTCACAGGAAATAGATAACTTAAAACCTGAGTATTAATTTTATAATTCCTTAAGCATATTTTGTTGCAATTACTTTTATATCGTAGTATAATATTTGTTTAAAGAAACAAATCTGAAATTTTAATATTTTATCACAAGGAGAAAACAATGATTAAATTATCACCTTCGCTTTTAGCGGCAGATTTTACAAAACTTGACAGCGAAATTAAGAAAATAGCTGATGCCGGAGCGGACATGCTCCATTTAGATGTTATGGATGGACATCTCGTTCCTAATATATCCTTTGGTATACCAGTTATTAAAAGCCTAAGAAAAACAAGTGACATTATATTCGATACGCATCTTATGATAAGCGAGCCCCATAAATATATTAAAGCATTTGCAGATGCAGGGGCTGACATAATAACAATTCATATTGAATGTTCAAGCGACATTGAATCTACATTAAAGGAAATACGCTCGCTCGGCAAAAAAGCAGGAATTGCATTAAATCCCGATGCTCCTCTTTCAAGAATCCTTCCTTACAAAGGCCTTTTCGATATGGTGCTGATTATGAGTGTCTATGCAGGCTTTGGCGGTCAGAGCTATATAAATGATGTAAACGCAAAAATCAAAGAGGCACGCCAAATCTTCGGCCCCGACTTTGATATAGAGGTTGATGGCGGAGTTTATCTTGAAAATCTTCATGTTCCCGTCGAGGCAGGAGCAAACGTGATTGTTGCAGGAACCGCTGTTTTTGGAAGTGAAAATCCCGCTGAAACAGTTAAGAAATTCAAACAGTTTTAATAAAATTTAAAGATTAATTAAAGAGGTGACAAGCTGTGAATGTATTTACATCGTACATATATCCGTTCATCGGAAGTATCAGAATATCTGACTGCATTGATATTATCATAGTTGCCTTTGCTGTCTATACTCTTATGAAGTTTGTACACAAAACACGTGCAGCACAGCTTTTAAAGGGTATTGGTATTTTACTTGTTATAATGATTGTCAGCGATTGGCTGAGACTTTCAGTTGTGCATTATATTTTAATAAATACAATGCAGATTGGTGCTACTGCTCTGTTAATTATTTTTCAGCCTGAACTCAGGCGCGGTTTGGAGCATATGGGGCGAACAAAATTCGGCAATCTATTTACAGCAGATGATCCCCACGAAACAGCAGACTTAATAGACGAAACCTGTGTTGCTGCAGCATCTCTTTCAAAAACAAAGACGGGTGCGCTTATAGTATTTGAACGAAACAATATAATTGATGAATATTTAACAGGCGGAACACCTATAAATGCAGTCCTTTCGTCAGAACTTTTGGAAAACATTTTTGTTCCCAACACTCCGCTTCATGACGGAGCCGTCGTTGTCAGGAATGAAAGAATTCACACAGCTGCGGCTGTACTCCCTCTTTCTTCAAACAAAAATTTAAGCAAGGAATTCGGAACACGTCACCGTGCCGCTCTTGGAATTACTGAAATGTCTGACTGCGTTGCTTTAGTTGTTTCTGAGGAAACAGGAAAAATTTCGGTTGCAGTAGGCGGAGACCTTATAAGAAATCTCTCAATCTCAAGCCTGAGTAAGCTCTTAAATAAACTGCTCACTGCTCCGGAAAACGAGAAACACGCCTCTCACATAGCTATTAAGTCTTTATTTAAAGGGAGGGATAAAGAGTGAAATTCTTTAAAACTGATGGATTTTTAAAAATTCTTTCTGTTGTAATTGCAATAGGTCTTTGGTTTTATGTTGTTCAGGTTCATAATCCTGATATGGAAAAAACCTTCAGAAATATTCCTGTTGTATTTGCGCAGAAAGCAGACCTTGAAAATAACGCACTTACCCTTCTCAATGATAAAGACATAACAATAGATGTTGAAATCAAAGGCAACAGAAAAAATATAATGAGTCTCGCACCGACAGATATTACTGTCGTAGCAGATTTGAGTACTATTGAGGAAAAGGGAACACATACAGTAGTGACTACTGTTATGCTTCCTTACGGCAATCTTGAAGTTGTTAGTAAAAAACCGTCAACACTTAAAGTAGAGGTTGACGATTTAGAAACAGAGGTTTTCCCCATTTCTGTGAGTCCAATTGGCACCACCAAGGAAGGTTTCATATTTAACAAGGCAGAAATAACGCCTGAGGAAATAACAGTCACAGGGGCTAAAACTATTCTCGGAGGAATTCATTCTGTCGTTGCCGAGGTAGATGTAACAGGTGCATCTACAGATTTTACCTCTGCAGCCAGCCCTAAAATCTTTGATTCCAACGGGAAAGAAATTAATCTGTCATATGTAAAATTCGGCACAGACAGTATTAATGTAAGATGTGAAATTCTAAGAACAAAATCTGTAAAAATGAAACCAAGCATTATAGAAGAGGTAACAACAGATGAATTTATTTATCAGCTTGATAAAAACAGTTTGCCTACAATAAATGTTAAGGGCTCTGCAGACCTCCTTGAAAAACTTACTTTTGTAGATGCAGTTTTTATATCAGGTATTAATGAATCAGGTGAAGCCAGAGTCAGATTAATTTTACCTGAAGGTGTGTCATCTGTTGATGGAGATACCTTTACTATACGATATATAAAGCAATCTCCGAATGGAAATGTTTCAGATTAATAACGATTGTGTAAAGTTGCACAAAAACATTTTGATAGTTTTATGCATATTTATTTAAGTTTTGCATTGCAATTTAGCATATATTGTGGTATTATATATACATACCACAACTAACACAATATAAAACTTTTTTCATTTCCCTCCTTTTTAAATAAAGGAAAACTGAAAAGCCCCGATGATCCCTCGGGGTTTTTGTTTGTCTGGATTTAAATTCACTGTTTAAAAAATTCTTCCGCCCGACGCTTTGTCCGGGCGGTTTTTTATGTATGAAATATTTACTTCTCCAATATAAACTTGCCAAAATATTCAGGTCTGTGGAAGTCAGCCTTTTCGCTTTCTACCTTGTTCCACATAAGGAAATGCACTTTTTCAGTTTCTTCTCCGCAGTTATATAAATTTCCCTCAAATGTATCTGTATGCTTTCCGTAGAGTTCATCAAAAACAGCGAATGGAATATAAATTTTGAGCTGCCACTTATCATTTTCAAAGCTGCATTTAATGTCAAAAACTTCATCGGCAATTTCAGGGAATGTTCTATCGTGTCTTCCTTCTCCAAAACCTAAATGAAGTGTGCCTAAGGGGTTTACCTCAAAATTAAGATATTTTTCTTCTCCAAAAGGTTTTACAAAAAATTCAAGACAGCTATCTAAATAGATATCTCCGTTACGTCTTTTCTCCCTGCCTAGGAGAGGTTTTTCATCTGTTTCCAGCTTAACCGTAATTCCGTCTTCTGAATATAGAAGTCTTGCTGTTGCATTTGGCGCAGACTCACTGTCAGGTGAAGCAACATTAATTTCCGCCACATTTGCCTTTTCCCATTCTGGAGATTGTACCGCTACATTTGTAATCTCTGTTTTTTTAATGTAATATGTCTTCATTTTGTCTCCTTTTCTGTTTTTATTTAAAAATTTAAATATTGATAGATTTTATGCAGGACATACTGTCTGTATATTATAAAGCCCCGCTACCTCTAAAATCGAAGGTATTTTCTCTCTCCATATCTTTTATTATAATCTCTTTTATATGCTTTGTAAAGAAAATTATAAAATCACTTTGGACTTCTCTATTATTATATAATATAAAAAGACCTACAAACAGATAAACACCCCAAAAGTTAGATGTTTCGGGGTGTTTATCTGTTTCGCCTTTACTATTAATAATTTTTAACCTTAAGCTCAAAATATCCCTGTTGTTTTCCGCATACAGGGCATGCAAGAGGTGCTTCCTCTCCGCTATGGACATGTCCGCAGTTGCGGCATATCCATTCTTTTTGCTCACACTTTTTAAATACTTCGTTTTTCTCTATATTGGTTATTAAATCTCTGAAACGCTGTTCGTGTTCTTTTTCAATCAGGCCTACCTTTTCAAAAAGATTTGCTATGTTTGTAAATCCCTCTTCTTTCGCCGTTTTTGCAAATTCAGCATACATCTGGGTCCACTCGCTTTTTTCTCCTTCAGCCGCAGTAATAAGATTTTCCTTAGTATCGGACAAACCGCCCCATAGCTTAAACCAAATTTCTGCATGTTCTTTTTCGTTTGCTGCAGTCATTCTAAAAATATCTGCAATCTGCTTATAACCTGCCTCATCTGCAACTGATGCAAAAAATGTATATTTATTTCTTGCCATAGACTCCCCTGCAAAAGCAGCCATTAAATTGTTTTCTGTTTTTGAACCCTTCAAATCCATAATTATCTCTCCCTATAATTTAATTTGTATATTATATAATTTCCCGATTTTATAAAATTATCCAAACTTTATGAACATGCAAGAATAGAGTTTGGAAAGTACGAACACGAAATTGAAAGATATTATGACCATTGTCTTTATTTTATAGAATATTATTGGACGCAAAACTATAAAAGCTATGAAAGGACCTCGCTATCGCCTATCAATAACCCACTAAAAAAATAGTAAGGCAGTGACAAGAATTTGTCTCTGCCTTACTATTTCACTACAGATTTAGCATCTTTTTTACTTCTCTGTCAATATATTCAATTCTCTCTTTACCTGCTTTTTCATTCTCTGCCACTACAGAATAATAGAGCTTCATCTTAGGCTCAGTACCTGACGGTCTTAGGGCAAAGAATCCGCCGCCCTCTATTTCAAAAATCAGGACATTTGCTGAATCCATTTCAATCGGCGCTTGATTTCCTGTATTAAAATCAAATCTTAATCTCTTTTTATAATCATTCAGCGCAGATAACTTAACGTGTCCTATTTCTTTCATAGGATTTTCTCTCACGTTCTCCATGAGTTTTTTCATATCTTCCATTCCGCTTATACCATGCATATAAACAGAAACTGTTTTTTCAGTATAGTAGCCAAATCTTTTAAAAATACTTTCTTGTGCATCAAAAATTGTCTTTCCGCTTTCTTTTAGGCTCGCTGCCATTTCACAAATCAAAAGCGCTGTTGTAATGCTGTCTTTATCTCTTGCATATGCCCCCGGGAGATATCCGTAGCTTTCCTCAAATCCAAAGATGAAATCACCTTCTGAGGTTTCTTCCCTCATTTTAATAATTTCAGCAATGAATTTAAATCCTGTGAAAACCTTGTAAAACTGTACCCCATAGGACCTAGAAAGCTTTCCTATTAAATCTGTTGTAACAATAGTTGAAACAACATAATCCTCTGGCGAAAGCTCACCTTTTTCCGATTTAGCGCTTAAAATATAATCTGCCAGCAAAACACCAATCTGATTTCCTGAAATAGGTTCATAACTTCCGTCGCTTCTTTTCACTAAAACACCTATTCTGTCAGCATCTGGGTCTGTGCCTATTATAATGTCTGCATTTTCCTTCTCTGCAAGTTCTATGGCTAGATAAAAGCCTTCCTTTTCCTCGGGGTTTGGCGATTTGACAGTTGAAAAATCAGGGTCTTTTATTGCCTGTTTTTCTACAACGAATACATTCTCATATCCTGCTTTTCTAAGCACATCTGTCACAGGAATTAATCCTGTGCCATGAAAAGGTGTATAAACTATTTTTAAATTTTTCGGGTCTGCATCATGCCTTACCTGATGAAAGAGAGCTACTTTTTCAAATTCCTCTATTAAAGCATCTCCTACGAACTCAAAAAGCTCGCTCTTTTTTGTTTCATCTGATGACAGATATTTTACATCTTCAAACACATCAAGCCTGTTTATAATTTTAATTACTTCATTAGATGCAGCAACGTTTAGCTGGGCACCGTCAGAACCATACACCTTAAAACCATTGTAATCAGCGGGATTATGACTTGCCGTTATCATTATTCCCATGAATGTTTTAAGTTGTCTTACTGCAAAAGACAATATTGGTGTCGGATTCATTTTATCAAAAACATATGCCTTTATTCCATTTGCAACTAAAACTCCAGCCGCTCTTAAAGCAAACTCCTCTGAGAAATGGCGGCAATCATACGAAATTACAACACCCTCTTTTTGCTTTCCTTCTGCCTTTATAAAATCTGCTAACCCTTGAGTTGCACGACCTACAGTATATTCATTCATCCTGTTTGTTCCTGCGCCTAAAATGCCCCTTAAGCCGCCTGTTCCAAACTCGAGATTCTTATAAAATCTTTCTTTGATTTCAGTTTCGTTATCTTCTATTTTTAAGAGCTCATCATAAGTTTTTGTGTCAAAGGCAGTTTTCTCAAGCCAGTATTTATACTCTTCTTTATATTTCATTATTATTTTCAGCCCTCCTGTGGTTTTACTCTCCACTGTACCAGAAATCATCTGCATTATCAACCGGCACTGTAATATCAGGTGCAGCGGACGGAACTGTTGACGGAACTTTAGTTGCTGAATCAGGTGCATTTGTACTGCTGCCAGGCGATATAGCATCCCCCTCTGCAGGCGGATTTACAGCTCCTGCTCCCGGCTCTGTATTTCCTATTGCTGATTCAGCATTTTCAATGTTATCATCAAGCTCATCATCTGTTTCTGTCTGCTCATGTGACGAACAGAAGGACACAGGCTGAGTTCCTGATTTGAAATAATCATATCTTGTATTTGTACATTTAGCAGTAGCTATCTTGCCACTTATCTGACATACCTTAGTTGAAATCATACTGCTTGGTACAGCTATAGTTTTTATTTCCTCGTCAGCATGAATTAAATCCATAACCCTTTTCCAGTTAGTTACACATGGATTTCCAAGCCCTGACATGTTTTTAGGAGTATCATATCCAAACCATACAACACCTACATAATTTGAAGTAAAACCGGCGAACCATCTGTCAATATCGTTTGTTGTTGTACCCGTTTTACCGCCTGCCATAATAGCAGGATTTGAAAGTCGTGCTGCCGTACCCGTTCCACTCGTAATGACACCTGTCATCATGTTGGCAACAGCATACGCCGTTTCCTTACTCATTGCCTGGTGAGTTTTAGATTTATTTTCAAGAATAACCTTTCCGTTTGAGTCTATAACCTTAGTATATGATATGGGCTCTGTATATATGCCTGAATTAACAAACGGACAATATGCAGCGGCAAGCTCTTTAACAGAAATTCCGTCTGTAAGACCTCCGAGTCCCAAACAACTGTAATATTTATCGGAATATATCTTCCCATCTTCCCTTTTTTCGCTGGAAACAAGGGTGGTAAAACCTAAGTTATTAGTCATAAAATCAAATGATTTATCAACTGTCAGCTTGTCAAGAATTCTGACTGCAGGAATATTCCTTGATTTTTCAAGTGCTACTCTGGCTGTTATTTTATCTAAGAATTTACCATCTGAATTTCTTACACTCCAATCCCCTATTTTAAGAGGCGAGTCATCAACGATAGTTGCAGGTGTAATTACACCATATTCTATAGCAGGAGCATAAACAGCAACGGGCTTAATAGATGAACCGGGCTGACGAATTGTCTGCGTCGCTCTGTTTAAGACTCTGTTACCTGTTTTCTCTCCCCTGCCGCCTACCAGACCCTTAATCTGTCCTGTATACGGGTCAATAACTATCATTGCAGACTGAGGTCCGTTTGCCCCGTTTGCACCAGGAAAATTACGATTGTTTTCAAATACCTTCTCTATAGATGACTGAACTTTCGGGTCCATTGTTGTATAAATCTTAAGTCCGCCTTTAAATAAAAGCTTTGTTGCGGCACTCTCAGACATATTCCTTTTTGTCATTAAATCATTCATGACATCAATTACAACCTGGTCAACAAAATATGACTGGATTTTTGTTGTAGCAGTTTTTGCTGTTCCCTTAATAAGCTTTAGCTCTTCTTTCTTTGCGGCAACACATTCCTCTTCATTAATAAATCCGCGTTCAAGCATCTTGTCTAAAACAAGTTCCTGTTTCTTTTTATGCTCTTCATAATTTAAGATAGGATCATATTTAGAAGGATACTGTGTAATTCCCGCTATTGATGCACATTCTGCTAATGTGAGTTCTGACACATCCTTGCTGAAATATACATTTGAAGCAGCCTGAACTCCATGACACCCCTGCCCTAAGTATATGGTATTCATATACATTTCTATAATATCATCTTTACTCATTTTCTTTTCAAGATTTAATGCTCTTACAATTTCCTGAACTTTTCTGATAGGTGAACGCTCGTCCTCGCCCGTAACATTCTTAATGAGCTGCTGGGTAATGGTCGAGCCGCCGTGTGATTTATTTCCTTTAAAGAAATATGTAATCACGGCACTAAATGTTCTTTTCCAATCAACACCTTTGTGTGAATCAAATCTTTCGTCCTCAATTGCCACAAATGCATCACGGAGCAGAGGTGGAGTGTTTTCAATATCTACCCATATTCTGTTTTGTTCAGAATACAGTCTGTCAATCTCAACAGCCTCATTTGTTTCTTCATCTATATAATATATCATTGATGAGAAATCAAGATTGTATTCACGGGCTATAAGATCTGTGCTGTTGTCAACAAAACCTAAAAAGGCTCCTGCCACAACTGATGTCATAAGAACTGCAATTATAAGTATAACCAAAAGTATTCTTTTTAAGGATTCACTCTTTTTTCTTTTCTTTTGCGCGGGTTTACGGGTTCTGTTATTTTCTTCCATTAAATCCCTCCGTTCAATATCAAATATATCCATTTATATTATAAATGATAATAGTTACAAAAGTATTACGAAAGCAATTTATTTTAGTTACGGATAAAACTGGTTTCTTCGGCAAAAATACATAATATAAATAAGCGGTCAAATACAAAATTTATTTGACCCCTGCTGAAAGGAAATTTTGTTTATGTATAAAATAAAACAGAGAAGACCATGGTCCTTTTTTAGATTTATAGTTGCTTTTTTTGCTCTTGCAGCAGTCGGACTCGGCGTAGGATATGCGGGAGGTAAGCTATCAGGACGTACCCCTGAAGGAGAATATGTGCAGAAAATAGCACCAACAATAGCTCCTGAGCCTGAGCTTGCTGAAAGCAAGGCCGCTTCCAAATCCTCAGTAGATGAGCCTATAAATACCCCTTCTTATGAAGAAAATTTTACCTATCTTGTAAAGTATGAAGAAGGAGAAACAAGGGTTTTCAATATTTCCGAAGGGAAAAAGACTTTCAGCCATACCCTACCGATAGAACCTGCGTCCTTAAGGCAGGAGGACCTATCTATGCTCCGCGAGGGCGTTTTACTGAGAACTAAGGATGAACTTTTATCATTTACAGAAGACTTCTGTTCATAGAAAGGAGCATTCTTTTGAGAGGAATATATACACCCGTTACTAAGATAAGACGTCAGGTTTTTACAGAGGTTGCAAAATTTGCATTGTCTGGAGCCCCGTTTTCAGATTTAGAAAAAATTCCCTATAGGATTATTCCTGGCGAAATAGCACGTTATCGCGACAGTGTTTTTAAAGAACGCGCCATCGTGGGCGAACGTATCCGCCTTGCCCTTGGCCTTGATCTTCGTGAGCACAACGGACATGCTCCGCTTGATGAAGGTATAGAGGAAAGCGCCATAAGTGAGACATACTATAACCATCCTCTTATTAATGTTATTAAATTTGCATGTGAGGCTTGCCCTGAAAAATCTTATTATGTAACAGATAACTGCAGAGGCTGTCTGGCTCATCCCTGCGTCTTTACATGCCCTACAAATGCCGTTTATATGGAAAAGGGAAAGTCCCATATAGATTTAAAAAAGTGTATCAGATGCGGAAAGTGTGCTGCCGTTTGTCCCTATAATGCCATAACCCATTATGACAGACCATGCGCTAAGGCTTGCGGTGTGAATGCTATAGGAAGTGACGACTACGGCAGAGCTGATATAGATTATGATAAATGTGTAGCCTGCGGTATGTGTCTTGTAAACTGCCCATTTGCTGCAATAAGTGATAAATCTCAAATTTTCCAGCTTATTAACTCTATGATGGCAGGCGATAAGGTAATAGCAGAAGTAGCGCCTGCATTTGTTGGACAGTTCGGAGAAAATATCCCCCCTGAAAAAGTTGCTCCTCTTTTAAAGGAGTTTGGGTTTGAAGAGGTTTATGAGGTAGCACTTGGGGCTGACATTTCCGCTGTGCATGAGGCAGAGCTTTTCTTAAAAGATGTCCCGTCAAAACAGCCCTTCTTAGCAACATCATGCTGTCCGTCATGGGCATCTATGGCAAAAAAACTTTTTCCTGATATAGCACATTGCGTCTCAGAAGGTCTTACCCCAATGGTTACAACTGCAAGAATGATTAAAAAGAAACATCCTGATTCAAAAATTGTATTTATCGGACCTTGTTCTGCCAAAAAACTTGAGGCAATGAGAAAAAGTGTCAGGAGTGACGTTGATTTTGTTATAACCTTTGAGGAAATGCTGGGAATGTTTACAGCCAAAGGAATTGTATCAGATTTTGGATGCCGCGCCGAGCCTTTTAATATGGCAACAGCTGCAGGAAGAGGTTACGCTAAAAGCGGCGGTGTTGCTGAGGCTATTGTAAACGTTATCAAAGAAAAGGCGCCTGAGCGTGTAATAAAAACAGAATGTGCCGATAATTTATCAGACTGCAAAAAAATGCTTAACCTAGCACGGGCAGGAAAAAGAGACGGTTATATTCTGGAGGGGATGGCATGCCCCGGCGGTTGCATTGGCGGTGCAGGCACAACGCTTCACCAGAAAAAAGCAATGGCTCAGGTAGATAAATATAAAGAAATATCGGACAAAAAAATTGCTGGCCAGCATAAAAAAATATAACCTTATAATAATAAGGGCTGTGACAAATTAGTCACAGCTCCTATTTATGTCTTACATAAAATTTAGTTATTAAATACAAAATTACACCTATATCTCCTGATTCATTTTTGCCTTCTTACATATCTGTCTGTATTTAAGCGGAGTAATATTTTCATGCTTTCTGAAAATATCGTTAAATCGTTGTTGACTGGAAAACCCTACAGATGCCGCAACATCAGAAACCTTCATGTCCGTATTTTCGAGCAATTCCTTCGCAGCATCTATCCGCACCTTTAAAATATAACTCTTGGGGCTGATTCCAAACTTGTTTTTAAAAGAATGTGCAAAATAACTGTCAGACAGATAAATATATTTTGATATTTGTGAAAGTGATAAGTCCTGAGAATAATTATTATCAATATATTCTTTGGCTATATTTAAAAGCTCAACAAGCTTTAAATTTCTGTTTTTTGCACTCTGTTCCCACTCAAGTTTTAGTGCACGTGACAGAAGAACAAAAAGTTCTATAACTAAAACTGCGCTTAAGAAATCTCCCCACACCTGATATTTTACACGTTCTCTTAAAATTCTGTTCATAACATGGATGATATCATTTTTTCTGCCCAGCTTCAAAAAGAGGAAATCTCCGTTTGCCTCGTCCTCAACATATTCCATAAAATCCGTCAGAGCAACATGGCTGTTTCCCTCATTTTTTCTGTTTTTAAACATAAAATACAGAACAATAAGCTCGCAGTTTTCTGATTTGACTACAAATTTATTAGACTTCTGCGGTTTTATTATTATCACAGAATGAGGGACCATGTTTACCTCTGCCCCTTCAACCTGAAAAACTGCATTCCCTTTTTTTACATAAACCATCTCATAATAATCTTGCTTACTTGCGTTCATAGACCAGTTTGTGTCATGGATTTTTTCAATTGTTTTTACAATGGCGGGCATATAGATAAGTTTTTCCATCATTTCGTCCCACACTTTAGGGAGTCTTGCTTCATTCATCATTTCACCTTCTCAGATTCATTGTTTGAAATCAGGTCCATATTTTTAAATTCTTTTTTTACAAAAAGCATTGCAGTTACAAACGCGCCGAAATCTGCCAGAGGCGCTGCAAACATAATTCCGTCAATCCCCCAGAAAAGCGGAAAAATTATAATCAGCGGCATCAGGAAAAGCACCTGACGTGTCAGTGCTATAAACATACCCTTTACACCCTTGCCTATTGATGTGAAAAATCCTGTTGTTACGGGTTGCAAACCATTCACAAATGACGCAAAGAGATATATTCTGAAACATTTTTCGGCAAACATGAAATATGTGTCACTTCCCTCGCCGAAAATATACATAATCTGTCTGGGAAAAATCTGGAATATCAGAAAGAAAACCACAGAAATAACTGTTGAATATTTTACTGCTGTTTTGAAGGTTTCCTTTACCCTGTCAAATTGTCTTGCCCCGTAATTAAAACTTGCTATAGGCTGACACCCCTGACCTATACCTATAACAACTGACATAAATATCATGTTAACCTTCATCATTATACCTATACAGGCAAGAGGTATATCGCTTCCAAACTCAGAAAGCGCGCCGTAATATTTTATACTGTTATTTAAAACCACCTGAACAGATGCCATTGCCAGTTGATTGAAAAAACTTGCAATTCCAAGCACAAATATAGCACGCACTAATGAAAAGTCAAACTTCAGACATTTCTTCGTCAGTTTTATGTGTTTAAATCTGGGAAGATATGCCACTGAAATTATAAATCCTGCAACCTGACCAATTACAGTTGCTATTGCAGCACCTTCAATTCCCATATCGAACACAAAAAGGAAAACAGGGTCAAGTATAGTATTTAAAACTGCACCAAAGAGCATACTAAACATAGAATATGTAGGACTTCCGTCTGCACGGATTGTATTATTTATTGCTGTTGAAAATATCATAAACGGCAAACCGAATATTATTATTTTT
The DNA here is from genome assembly GCA_015068935.1 of Oscillospiraceae bacterium. GTDB lineage: Bacteria > Bacillota > Clostridia > UBA1381 > UBA9506 > SIG437. The sequence goes on along the minus strand of SVJO01000005.1, from coordinate 39,194 downwards.
GTATAATCATAAGCATAAGGATAAACGTCATCTGTTGCACCAAAAATTTTTAAAAGCGGAGCAAGAAATGATGCCTCTGAGATTAACAAAATAAGAGATATTACTGTAGCAAGTATTAAAACCATTCCCAGTGTTTTTTCTGCTTTCTCTCTGTTCCCCGCTCCAAGCTCTAAATTTTGTTTAGAAGCTCCGCCATGACCGAGAAGAAGCGCAAAAGCTGTAGAAATTGTTGTAAGCGGAAATGCAACATTTGTTGCAGCATTTCCCAAAAAGCCAAACTTGTTCCCAATAAAAATCTGGTCAACCATATTATAAAGTGCATTTACCAGCATCGCAATTATACTTGGAATTGCAAAAGACAGCAAAAGACCTGATATTTTTTTGTGTCCCAAAGGATTTTTTTCATCATATTTTTGCATTATTGTTCTTCTTTCGTTACATGTTTTTTAATATTATCTGCTATTTTGTCTATATTTATTATATAACTGTAAAAATAATATGTCAACTGAAAAAATAAATTGACATGAATTTATATTAGAGTTATAATTATATTGTTAAAAAACCAAATGGAGATGAAGATAAATGACTATAAAAATCGGAATTTTAGGCTACGGAAACCTTGGCAGAGGGCTTGAGAATGCAATCGCACAAAACAGTGATATGGAGCTGTGTGCTATATTCACAAGGCGCAATCCTGAAACTGTCAAGCCCATATATGCAGATGTGCCTGTCTACAGAGTAGATGATATTGAGAAATTTAAAGATAAAATTGATGTTTTAATGCTTTGCGGCGGCTCTGCTACAGACCTTCCCGAGCAAGGCCCTAAATATTCCGCTATGTTTAACTGTATAGACAGCTTCGATACACATGCTAAAATACCTCAGTATTTCGATGCAGTTGACAAATCCTGCAGAGCGGCTAATACTGTTAGCATAATTTCTGTAGGTTGGGACCCCGGTCTTTTCTCACTTGAAAGACTGTTATTTGAGTCCGTTCTTGCAGACGGCAGGACATACACGTTCTGGGGAAAAGGCGTAAGCCAGGGACACTCAGATGCCATCAGAAGAATTGAAGGCGTAAAAAATGCAAAGCAATACACAATACCTATTGAATCAGCAATGGAAGGTGCAAGAAGCGGTAAAAATCCTGAATTTTCAACACGTGAAAAACATCTTCGTGAATGTTTTGTTGTTTTAGAAGAAGGGGCAGATAGAAATAGAATTGAAAATGAAATCAAGACAATGCCTAACTATTTTGCTGACTATGACACAACTGTACACTTTATCTCGGAAGAGGAGTTTAATGCAAACCACTCAGGAATTCCGCACGGCGGTTTTGTTATCAGAAGCGGTAAAACAGGCGAAAATTTAGACAAAAATCATGTTATGGAATTTTCCTTAAAGCTCGACTCCAATCCTGAATTTACATCAAGTGTTCTACTGTGCTATGCAAGGGCGGCATACAGATTTAAAAAAGAAGGAAACTTCGGCGCAAAATCTGTTTTTGATGTTCCCCCTGCATATCTTTCTCCAAAGTCTGCAGAAGAACTAAGAAAAGAGCTTTTGTAATCTTTATTTAAATAGTTGTTGACAAACTGCTGATTTAGTGCTAAAATGTTTTAGTAATCACTTGCCGCTGTGATGGAATTGGCAGACGTAGCGGACTCAAAATCCGCCGGTGGCGACACCGTGCCGGTTCGACTCCGGCCAGCGGCACCAGAAAAAAAGACATTATTCATTTGAATAATGTCTTTTTTATTAATTTTGCTTTTTTACTATTTTATAATCATCGCTGAACCTGTAATATCCGCAATCCCTGGAGTTGCCTGAATAGTAAGAAGAAACCTCATCTTCATCTAAATTTATTGAGCATACATAACATTCCAGTTCTTCATCATAATCATAATACGCACACGTTTCACACTGCGTAATCCTTTCAGCCAAAACTATCACCCTTTTTATTTAAATACCTTTTTTGCTACATCTACTGCAGTTTTTGCATCTTTTGCATAAAAGTCCGCGCCGATTTTTTTTGCATACTCCTCTGTCAGCACTGCTCCGCCTACTACCACCTTGCAGTCATGACTTTCCCGCAATTTTTTGATTGTCTCTTCCATTGACGGAAGTGTTGTCGTCATCAGAGCCGATAATCCGACAAGCATAATATTCTTTTCCTTTGCCGTATTTGCAATTAGTTCAGGGTCCACATCACGACCTAAGTCTATTACATCATAGCCATAGTTTTCCAAAAGGACTTTTACAATATTTTTACCGATATCATGAATGTCGCCTTTGACTGTAGCTAAGATAATACTTCCTTTTGACACACTTTTCTTCCCGCTCGCTTCCATATGCTCTTTTATTACCTCAAAGGCACTCTGTGCAGCATTTGCAGAAAGAATAAGCTGTGGAAGAAATATCTTGTTTGTCTCAAAATCAGCTCCCACCTCATCAAGTGCAGGTATAAGACAGTTATTTACTATATTTAAGGCTTCCTCTGTCTTTAATGCCTCTTCTGTAAGCCTTGCACTTTCCTCACAAAGCCCTGAACGTACACAATATTTAATGTCCTTTTTTTCGTCCTTTTTTTGCTCCGTTTTCGCACTTGTTGTCTGCCCCATCGTGATAACGGCATCAGCATATGCTTTTACGTATGCCTCTGAATTTTTATCTTCCCCGCTCAGCACCCTATAGGCTCTTACCGCTCCCATCATAGCCGTTGCATTTGGGTTAATAATAGGAAGGTCGAGGCCCGATGAGAGTGCCATGGTTAAAAATGTACTGTTTACAAGCTCTCTAGCGGGCAATCCGAACGAAATATTTGAAACACCAAGAACAGTTTTAAGCCCGAGTCTGTTTTTCACTCTAGAAAGCGCCTCAAGTGTTACTTTCGCCGCCTCCTGCTCTGCAGAAACAGTAAGTGTAAGACAATCTATGAAGACGTCTTCCTTTTTAATGCCTAAGTCCATAGCCTCTTTTAAAATTTTCTCAGCTATCTCTACTCTTCCTTCAGCCGTTGAGGGAATTCCGCCCTCATCAAGAGTCAATGCCACAACACAGGCACCATACTTCTTTACAACAGGAAGAATTTCGCGGATTGATTTTTCTTCACCATTTACCGAATTTACAATTGCTTTTCCCGGATATATGCGAAGCGCCGCTTCGATTACCTCAGGATTTGTTGAATCAATCTGCAGCGGCAGAGTCGTCACAGCAGAAAGTGCAGTAACAAGTTTTATCATCATAGCTTTTTCGTCTATTTCAGGAAGACCTACATTAACATCTAAAATTTCTGCACCTGCTGCCTCCTGCTCAATCGCCTGATTTAAAATATATCCTATATCGTTTTCTATTAAAGCCTGACGGAATTTTTTCTTTCCTGTCGGATTTATTCTTTCACCTATAACACGCGGAGAGTCTATTAAAACAGTTTTTGCGGCACTGCACACAACAGGAACAACTTCTGTTTTTTGAGCTGTTTTGAACTCTGCATCAGACAGAGCATCCTTTGTCTTTTTTATATATTCAGGAGATGTTCCGCAACATCCGCCAAAAAACTTTACTCCTAAAGAAGCATATTTTCCCATTTCCTGTGCAAACTCGTCTGATGTTATATCATACGAATTATCAATGGGATTTGGAAGTCCGGCATTGGGTTTTATTATTACGGGAAGAGAAGTAAATTTCACAAGCTCCTCTGTCGCTTTTAAAAGCTGAACAGGTCCAAGCGAGCAATTTATTCCTATTGCGTCTGCACCAAGCCCCTCTGCAACTATTGCAAAAGATGAAATGCTGCATCCTGAAAACGTACGAAGGTTTTCCTCAAACGTCATTGTACACATAACGGGCTTTGTGCTGTTTTCTTTAGCAGCAAGCAAAGCCGCCCTCAGTTCACACAAATCAGTCATGGTCTCTATAACAATGACATCTGCGTCAAATCCCGCTTCAATCTGTTCTTTATATGTATTATATACCTCGCTAAATGAAAGCTCACCTGACGGAGCCATAAGTTTTCCGGTTGGTCCTAAGTCAAGAGCAACATAAACATCTTTTCCCTCAGCTGCAGCTTTAGCATTTTTTACAGCTGCTTTAATTATATCACACACACTATAATCAGTGCCTTCAAGCTTAAAACGATTAGCACCGAATGTATTTGCATAAATTATTTGAGCGCCTGCATCAATATATTTTTTATGAATATCAATAATAAGCTCGGGATTGGTAATCCCCAGAATTTCAGGGAGAGCTCCAAGCTCCAATCCGCTTTTTTGAAGCATTGTTCCCATTCCACCGTCAAGCATTACATACTTATTATTTAAAAGCTCATTAAAACTCAAATTCCACACTTCCTAAATCAATATATCATTTTTCCGTTTTCGCCGAAGCTATCAGGCGAAAAAGCCGCTATTTTAGAAATATTCCCTGTTTTGTCTTCTCCTCATCTGTCGCATCTTACGTCTTTTCCTGAGATTATATGAGCGAATTATGAGCAGAATAATAATTATAACAAATAACGGTCCCATCACCCATATACTGAAGATAAAATCAAGAAGAGAGCCAAAAATCATTTTAATAAAACTTCTCTTCACATCTTCAGAGGCAACAAGGTCAACAACACCTATAGATTTTTCGTTATATATATATTCTATAGAGCCTAAAACGTCACCCGTTTTAACAGGTGCAGTAACTTTTTCTTTTAGTATAATGTTTGTCTTAAGTTCAGCTTCCTTAAAATCAGTGGGAAGAAGAACTTCTACAGTATTATTCGTCGTAAGCACAGCATGTTTATTCCCTTTTGCCCATTTCACAGGAGAGGTTGCAAGAATTTTACCGGCATCTGAGATAGTTTGCATTTTATAGTTTTTAAAGCCATACTCAAAAATGTTTATTGTATCCTTAAAGGAATGATTATCATTTTCATCAATGGGAGCATTCATAGTAACGCATACATATGAAACACCATCTTTTTCAGCAAATGCAGCAAGACAATATCCTGCATCGCCTGTATGTCCCGTCTTGATTCCCTTCGCAGGAGAATAGATATATTTTCTTCCCTTCATTGGGTTAATCAGCATGTTGTTGCTTGAGAGGTATCTGATTTCTTTATATTTTTCAGTAGGCGCAATCTCATATGTAGGGGTTGAAACAATAGCTCTAAACTTCTCATTTTTCATTGCATATGAGCCGAGTGTGGCTAAATCCCTTGCAGACATGTAGTGGTCTTCATGGTGATATCCGTGCGGATTTACGTAATTTGTATTTGTCATGCCAAGTTCTCTTGCTTTTTCGTTCATCATGATAACAAAATCAGCTATTGTTCCTGCCACACCTTCTGCCAATACATTTGCCGCATCGTTTGCAGAGTGAACCATCAGCCCATACAAAAGGTCTTCTACCGTAAAGGTTTCTCCTGATAAAATCCCCATATTGCTGCCATCGCGGTCTATATCTATTGCTGTTTCGCTCGCTGTCAAAACCTCACTATAATCAAGATTTTCAATAGCTAGAATTGCAGTCATTATCTTTGTTGTGCTGGCAGGATAATTCTTTTCATCGGCATTTTTTTCAAAAATAACTCCCCCGCCATTAAAATCTACTAAAATTGCAGCTTCTGAAGATATTTCAGGCTCTCCTTCTGCCCACCCTGCAGATGATGAAAGCAGCATTATGCCAAGTATTAAACAGACTGTTAAATTCTTAAAAAACCTTTTCATACAGCACCCCACAAAATTCAATTATGTATACCTTTTAATTATATCATTTTTAAGTATAGTTTGTCAAATCGTTTAATGATACAAAGGTTATGCTCTTTTGTGCAGAAAATTCATGAAAATACAGGTGTTTCTAAATGTAAAATGCCGCCCGCTATTTGCGGGCGGCACGTAAGTTCTTCTATCTAAAGATAAAGACTGCTTTTGCTGTCTGTGAATTTGATGTATAAATCAAAATTTTAGATGCTTCGTCAGGCTTATCTTCATAGCCAACAATTTCTTCCAGGGCAACTTCGCTAATAGCATTGCTTCCTCCTATCTTGTCACTGTCGATAAGAATTACTTTTGTGTTACTATTTATTGTTATAAGCTCCTGATCAGCACTTGAACTGATTGTTCCGAATGCCTTGGCTACACGAAGTGTCTCTGAGCCCAATTGCATAGCTGTACCGAATATCTGTCTGTATTCAGCTCTTTCGGTAGATGAATTATTACCTTCGCCTGATGCACCTGGTTCCTGACCGCCTTCTTCGCCAGCTGCAAGCATCTTGGCAAGTGTTGTTGTCACTTTTTTAGCTTCAACATTTCCTTTTGAGTCTGAAGAAACTCTGATAACATCGCCTATTTCTACTGAATCAAATATTTCTGCTGCATCCTCACTTGCGTAGTACGTAGCTGTATCTCCTGAATGCTTAATAACAGACACATAAGTTACAGCATCTTCTCTTCCATCTACTATTTCCTGTCCTTTATCTGTTACAACCATTGGTGCATTGTCTTCCCATTGTACAGAAGCTGTAGCATTTGCACCATATACTATAACAACAGGTGTCTTGTAATTATCGTCAAGGTCTACAATTAAGAGGTCATATGTAGTTGAATCGCTTGCCTTAAAGTATGAAGCTGAGCTTCCCTTAATTTTATCAGTGCCATCTTCTTCCTCACTGAGTAATAATACCTTCGCGCCGCTGATATTGTATATGCCGGCAAGTCTCTGACCTGTTGTTGTACACTTAATCTCTGTCTTTTCTGTAATGTTTAGCTTGTTAGCATCATCTGTCTCATAATCCACTGTAAAAATTCTGTCAATTTTACCTGATGAATTCGTAGTAAACTTGATTACCTGACCTATTTGTGAATCGTGTTCGAATGTGCCAAATCCAGGGTCGTAGTTTGCAGCCGATGTTTCAAATACATCTTCTATGTCTTCTAAGTCATTAGAATCAGAGAATGGCTCTCCGTCTATTTTAAATTTTCTAGCTAAGGAGTATGTAACCTTCGACGGATTAGATGCACCATTTATTTTTATAACCCTGATTGCATATTCAGACTCCGTTGAGCCACCTACATCTGCAAAATCGCAAAGGTATGCATATGTATAAGAAGCCGCTGAAGAAACATCAACTTTGGCAATCTTTCCAAATGCGTCGATATAGAATTTACCGCTTAAGCCAACCTCAAGTGCTATTGTAGAATTACTATCAAAATATGATGATGTTGTGTATGTCTTCTCTCCTGATGATGTCTTTATTTTAATCTGACCATTTGTTCTTATCTGTGATATAGAACCTGAAACAGATGTGCTTGAAACTAAAACATCAATAACCTTGTCACCTGCACTTGATGCATAAGAAACAACATCTCCGACATTTATATTACTAAATTCTGAGGACTTGCCGTTTTTCATGATTGTAATGTTTGAAAGTTCTTCGTCAAGAACAAGGTTTTCTGAATTTTCACCATAAATCTTAAATGCAGAAGCCGTCTTGGATTTAACAACTAATGTTGTGTAGCTCTTAATAAAGATAACATCTGCACTGCCATCAGCATCGGAGTCGATAAATGTTATCTGTCCGGGAGCCGAAAGGTCAATGATATCTGAGAGTCCCTCTGATGTAGCCACACCATTTTCAAGAATATTTACATCTGAATTAATTGTAATCTCATCTGTGTCTCCTGAATCAGCATCCATAATATACTCTACTGCTGAATCTGAAAAGTCTTCAATATCTGAAATATCAACATCTGTTATGATGTTTTTCTTTGCCTGAAGTGTAAGATTAGTTAAAATAGGAACTCTGAGTTCGTCATCTGCGTCATAGTAAACAGTAACTCGTTTGCCTAAATATCCAGCAATATTGTTTTTAATACTGCCGAGTTCCTCAACTGAATATTTATATCTTCTTGAGCCTATTAAAAGCTCAATCTGGTTTCTGCTGCAATCGCTCGTCTCACCTTCAAAAATTGTTGAGCCGTAAACCGAAACAACCTGTCCGTTTTCACTGATTGTTTTTACCGTCTGCTCTTTAAGAGATTCACCCTGCTCACCGGACATTGTAAGCTGTTCTGTCACGAGCATCGTGTCAACAAGTTTAGCAATAGTTCCGCGTGATGCATCCTTGCCCTGCTTATTATCTTCAGCGGCTAATCCTTTTAAGAGTTTTAAATCAACTGCTACATTTATGTACCCTTGCGGATAACCGCCCGACTTTAAAGCATGGTTCCCATAGCCAAGTGCACAAACAATCATCTTAACAGCCTGCTCAAATTTAATGTTAGCTTCGGGAGAAAATGTTCCGTCTCCCATACCGTTTATAATTCCTCTTGATGCAGCCATTTTAATATTTCCTGCTGCCCAGTGTTCAGGATCAACATCAGAAAATCCCGTCTCAACAGGTCCTGTTGTGGATGCGCCTGCATTAAGTGCAAAACAAATAATTTTTGCAAACTGCGCCCTTGTTACATTGTCATCCGGATGAAACGTACCATCTTCAAATCCATCTAAAATACCATAAGCAGAAAGATTTGATATTGCAGTATAATACTTATGTGTTGTAGCAACATCAGAAAACTCTGCCGCACTCGCCATTGGCACCATTACGCTCAAAACCATAAGCAATGCAACAATGACAGAAATAATTCTCTTTGTTCTTTGCATATTCTTTACCTCCGTTAAAATATTTTAAAGTCACAATCACTATTTGCCCTCAAATTGAAGTGACAAATACACTATTATATTATTGCATTATTGATTATATCATTAATACAATAACAGGTCAATCACAAACATTTTACTTTTTTGTTACAAATTGTAAAAAACAAACATAAAAAATATGTTAATCATTCCATATTTTGTTCATTCGTTCATTTATTTGTCGTTTTCTTTTCTCAGTCTTTTCAATACTAACACAGAAGTCAACCACATCCCCCTCTTTTGCTTGTGGTAAAAGAGTTTTTGGAAATTCAATTATGCTTCCGTCAGGAAGCTCTAAAATCAGCATGCCGTTTTCTATTCTTTCAACTATAGCATCCATAATTAATCTTCCTTTACAAATATATTTGTCCCGTCAGACTGAATAACAATATCCCCTGACTTATCCGTTCTTAAAATTTCTGTCCCTATCCCACCGAGCCTGTCCAGAACAGATTTTGACGGGTGCCCATAATCATTATCCTTCCCGACACTTATAATGCTAAGCTCAGGTCTTGCGCGGCGGAGAAACTGCTTAGAAGATGATGTATAAGAACCATGATGTCCCACTTTTAAAACATCACAATCTACATCTGCTTCTATCTCATTTTCAGAAAGCTGCTCGGCATCTCCCATAAATAAAAATGATGTCTGTGCATAATCTATTTTGATTACAGCGCTATAATTATTCAGGCTTTCATAACCGCTAGACACAGGAGCAATTATCTGTATTTTTATCTTCTCATCTTCGTATATTAATACGCCTGCCCTTGCCGTATAAACATCGACATTGTTTTCTTCTATTGCATCAAGCAGATTTTCAAAAGTCCTTGTTGAATTGCCCGCCTTTGGCATATACATTTTCCCTATTTCAAATTCATTGATTACTTGGGCCAGCCCGCCTATATGGTCACTGTGCGGATGTGTTCCTACAAGATAATCTATTTTTTCTGCTCCCAGTTGTTTTATGTACCCTATAACCTTCTCTGCCTCTGTCTTCTCCCCCGCATCAATTAACATATTTTCTCCGTTCGGGAGCTCAATGAAGCTACAGTCTCCCTGCCCTACATCTATAAAATGAACATTTAATGTTTCCCCTGTTTCTGTATTGCTCATGGAGGGCACTCCAAAATTAAATTCCTCCCATTTAATTTCTGAAAAGAACTTATTTATATAATCTTTATGCCCTATCTGAACAATCGCTATAAAAAACAAAACAAGAAATACTACAAGACGAAGCAGTTTTTTCATATAGGTCTCCTTTTTTCTTATATGTTTAAAAAGAGCTTATTAAAAGCTCCTTTAAACACACATATCAAATTTACTTACATTTCCTTTTTGTCTTTTCTTATGAAAAGCACCCCCATTGTGTTGCCTCCGCAATGGGTTGTTATTGTACAGCCGGCTTTTGTAATATATAAATTCTTAAACTTTCCCAGCTTCTTTACTGCTTCTATTCCTGCTTTTACATAATCAGGGTCAGATTCTGAATATGTAAAAAACGCAAATTCATCGTCAACTTCAACATTTGTCAGTTTATCAGCTACATACTTTTCAAGTATTGATGCAAACTTTCCCCTGTACTTTTTACCTAATGACATTTTCCCGTTTAAAACCTCAATACACGGCTTTATACCAAGAAGATTTGCTCCGAGATGAGCAAGAGCGTTGCATCTTCCGCCCTTATGCAGAAAATCGAGATTTTCTATAACAAAACTTGCATCAACTTTTTCAGAAAGAACATTCATCTCCCTGACTATCTCTTCAACAGATGCGCCATCCTTTACCATTTTACAAGCCTTAAGAACAAGAAGTCCTTCACCTGTAGAAAGATTTTTTGTATCTACAACATAAACATTTTCCATTTCCTGTGCTGCAACAACTGCATTCTGATACGAACTCGAAAAACCTGAGCTTATTGAAAAATATATAATTGCATCTGCATCTTTTTTAAATTCTTCAAAAACATCTAAAAATTCACCAATCGGAACTGCTGAGGTTTTAGGAAGTTCTCCTGTCTCTTTGACAAATTCAAAAATATCAGAAGGAACAATCTCTATTCCGTCCTTTAAACTTTTCTCCCCGAGATTAACATAAAGTGGCACAATTTTTATATGATTTTCCTCAATAATTTCAGGTGATAAATCACATGTACTGTCCACAGCAATTGCTATTTTCATTATCATTCTTTCCTTTCAAAAACAAAGTAACTGCTTATATAAATTTAATTATTACTTTACTAAAGTTTTTATTCCTGTCAGTATGTCATATGGAATTTTCATTTCTCCAAGACCTCTGCCTATAGAAATATGCGGTTTTGATTCTGCATGAAAATCTGTTCCCCCGGAAATTGCCAAAGACAGGCTTGATGCCATTTTTTGATAAGTACTTTGCATTTGGCCCGTATATTCAGTATAATACCCCTCTATACCGTCAAGTCCGGCAGATTTCAGCTTTTTTAAATATTCGTAAAGCTCATCATCAGGTAAGCGTATGAGATGCAGATGTGCAACAAAAGATACCCCTCCGGATTCCTTTATAATCCTGATTGCCTCCTCATCAGTAAGATATTGACGCGAAGAATACCCTTTTTTGCCACTGGAAAGATAAAGCTCAAATGCTTCTTTAACTGATTTGGTATATCCTCTCTCTGTCATAATTCTTGCAAAATGCGCTCTTCCTACCAGTCCGCCCGGTGCAAGCGATAACGCATCCTCATATGACACATCAATCCCCTGCTTTTTTAACTTTTCTGCTGTCTCTAAACCACGCTCACGTCTTGTATTTAAAATCTTAGGTAAAACGTTCTTAAGAGCCTGTGATTCAACATCTATATAATAACCTAAAATATGCGTTTCTGTTTCTGACTGTACAGAAAACTCTATCCCCGGCACAACCTCAATTCCTATTTCTCTGCCTTTTTCAAGCGCCTCACAAACCCCGTCTACAGAATCATGATCGGTAAGCGAAATTGCAGATATACCTTCTTTTTTTGCATGACATACAAGCTCGGAAGGTGTCATGGTTCCATCTGAATAAACAGAATGTGTATGAAGATCTATTAGTTTTTCCATTTGGTCATTCCCTTCATATGCCATGGTATTACCATATGCGCTTGCTTTCCACGACTTTGCCAACGACACTGACGCGTTGAACTTCAGCACCTTCAAATCGCCTTACTGGATAATATGGATTAAAGGAGTGAAGCTCTATATAATTTTTATCGTACTTAACCTTTTTAACAACACCGTCACAACCATCAATCAGGAAAACACCTACATCTCCGCTGTCAATTGATGACTGTTTTTTTATAAGAACCAAATCTCCGTTATCAAGCCTAGGTGCCATTGAATCTCCTGAAACCTCCAGATAAAAATATTCCTTTCGGTTGTATTTTTTATCTGCAATTTCATATCTTATTACGTTGTCTTCAGCCAGAAGACCGTTCCCTGCACATACTCTGCCTACGAGCGGCAAAGAGCAGAATTCTCCCAGCTCCTGCGCATTTTCACCAACCCAGCCTTCTTTTTCTCTGTCTCTTTCCTTACCTGTAAGAAGATACTGAGGTGATGTTCCGAAAAGGCTTGCCAGCTTTTCAATAACAGGAAGTTTAATTTTAGATGTTTCTCCTTTTTCCCAGCGCATAACGCTTGAACGGTTAACATCAAGTGAGTCAGCAACCTTTTGCAGAGACAATTCCCTGCGCTTTCTCATATTCTTAATTCTGTCCCCGATATTTTGTTCCGCCATGCAAAAACCCCCTTTCTCTATATAATATAGCATAAAATAATGCAAAATGCAACACATTTTTTTAATATGCCAGATGTGTTGCAAAATGACAGTTTCTATTTCTTCTGTTTCTGATAGGAGGAATCAAGGATACATCTAAAACAAAAAATTTTTTTAAATTTTTTTAAAAACATATTTATTTATTGTTTCAAATATGTTATACTATGATAAAATAGCTCGGCAGAGTAATTTTATACATCATTAAGGAGGTGTAATAAATGGCTTATAAAATCACAGAGGATTGCATCAGTTGCGGAGCATGTGCTTCAGAATGTCCCGTATCATGCATTAGCGAAGGAGACGGCACATTTGTTATTGATGCAGATGTATGCATTGACTGCGGAAACTGCGCAAATGTTTGTCCTGTAGACGCACCTGTTGCAGACTAATTTTAAAAAAATTTAGCCACCATATTATCAACCCGATTTTGCTTAAAAAGGATAGATAATATGGCGGCCAGGTGGAGTGTTCAGATAGGAACACTCCGTTTTTTTTGGAAAATTTTTTGTATTGTTATGTTTTTAAATTCATGTTAAAATTAAAATATACAAAACATGGAGGTATGGCAATATGAAAAATTTCAGGCAGATTGCAAAAGAAATACACCCTTTTGCTAAAACATTGTTAAAATGCGGAACTATTTTTGCAACCATTTTGCTTATACTTGCCTTTTTTTCAGAAACTTATGGTATTGATATGTGTACCATGAGTGTTTATCTGTTTGCTCAAAGCATAATTTCTTCACTATTATTGGACGTTTTAGACAAACGCCGCCGAAGCTGAAACGGCCTGAGTTAATTTCCTTTGTTTTTTTTCATTTGTATTTTTGGTCTTATTATAAACTTCTTTAAAGCATCCCAGTTAAACGGTATCAGCGGATATAAATACCCTGTTCCCATAACTGTCTTGTTTGTTGCAACAAGTACAACGCAGAGGATTAATCCCCCTATAAAGCCCCATAAATTGAATATATAGGTAAGGAGCAATAAAACAATTCTCATCACCTTTAAGGAATAGTTAAATTCAATGCTCGGCTGCGCAAAACTTGCGATTGAGATAAATGACATATATAAAATAGGGTCGGAATTTAACCAGCCCGCCTTTACAGCAAAGTCTCCTAAAAGAAGTGCACCTATAATGGAAAGAGAGTTTCCAAGCATGCTTGGAGTGTTGACCGACGCAAGCCGCAGGACATCTACTGCCGCTTCCAGAATTAACAGCTGCAACACCACAGGAACAAAAACCTCTTCCCTGATAGCCAGAAACTGCATCCATTTAGGAAGTTTATCAATGTTTTCAAGAATCAGAAGCCATAGCGGAGTTAAAAAGAGAGTTGAAAAGAACGAGACATTTCTTACAAATCTTAAATATGTTCCTACAAAAGGAGAAAAATAAAAATCCCCCGGCTCCTGAAGAAATTCAAAAACTGATGTCGGCAATATCATAACAGATGGTGATGTGTCTACCATAATTATAATATTTCCCTCAAGAAGCGATGCTGCCGCAACATCAGGACGCTCCGTCATTCTCACCTTCGGAAACGGATTATACCATCTTTGCCTTATGAGACATTCAGCCAGGCTCTGAAGGCTCATCGTAAGAGCATGTGTATCTATAGAACTGAGCTTTTTTCTAATTGTGCTCAGCGTCTTTTCATCTACCAGATCTCCAATATAAGCTACTGCTACATCAGACCGCGAACGTCTGCCTATGCACATAAGCTCATAAATAAACTGAGGGTCTCTTATTCGTCTCCTTATAAGCGCACAGTTTGCTATCATTGTTTCTACAAAGCCATCGCGGGCACCACGCATTACCTTTTCTTTCTCAGGCTCTTGTGTTTCTCTCGCCGGATAATCCCTTATATCAAGGACAATAGCATCTGAAAGTCCGTCAATCATTATAATAGTAAAGCCCGATAAAAAATATGTTACAACCTGCTCAAGTTCTTTTTCAGCTACAGCCTCAGTTCCTGAAACAAACCTGCTCATAAACTCATCAGATGATGAGACTTTCTCCATATCTTCCTTTGTCACCTTGATAAAGTTTGCAAGAATCTTGTCAAGAATAGCGCCATTGACAAAGCCGTCCAGAAAATATAGTCTTGCACTTTTTTCTCCTATTATGAGCGTTCTTTCCACAGCATCAAAGCTCTTTTCAAAGGGCAGAGCTTCATGCATAAGCTTTTCCTTTTCCTTTATACTTGTCGGTAGCGGCATCTTAGCACCCCTCTTCATAATAGTTTTATAATACATAAACATTATGTCCAGGAGATTTTTTTCTATGCGTCATTTCCTCTTACAACAGGAAGCATGAAACCATCTAATGCTACTGTCTGTACATCTCCGCCAATCATTTCATTATCATAAATAAGAATATTTAAATAAAACATATCCTTTGAATTCTCTGGCGGATTTAAAACTATATATGTATATTTAATTACAGTTTTTCCCCGATAAGGTGATAAGTCAAACCCGCATTTTTTCTGCAATGTATTATAATTTTTATAAACATCTCCAAACTTTTCGGGAATCCTTATCTTTTCGCTTTTTTCACTCCCCGGGTCAACCTCCCAGCCAAATCCTTTAGCACAAGCTGTGCGTTTTAATACTGTATCAAGATTCTGTGTTTTTGCCCCCTGCCTTATTTCAAATACAATCACTCTCGCCCACAAGATAAAAAGAAGCGTCAGAAATACAAGTAATAATATCCTGTTTTTTTCACCTTTTAAAACTGATTTCATATCTCATTCCCCTCAAAAAATTACATATTTTATATTATGAATACAGTTGAAAATATATGAAAAAAGTGATATACTTACCGTAGTATTTTTCTTGGGAGGAATTTTTTTGAATACATCGGCAATACAAAAGATACTTTTAAACAGCAAAACGGATGCAGTAATAATAACTTCCCCTGAAAATATTTATTATTTCAGCGGTTTTAAAAGTGCAGATGCAATGCTTTTGCTCACAGCTTCCGATTGCTTCATCTTTACCGATTCAAGATATTTTATTCAGGCAGGAAAGCAAGCACCTTTTTTTACACTCTGTGATATAACAATCGAAACTGTAGCCTCAAAAATTAAAGAAGAAGGGTTTAAGCTGATTGGCTTTGAAGAAGAATTTGTTACATACTCATCATACAACAAGCTTTTAAGCGATTTATCCTGTTATGATGCAGAGCTTGTTCCAATCAGCCGTTTTGTTTCACACCAGCGCCAGATAAAGACTGAAAAAGAAATTGAATATATAAAAAAAGCAGCTCAAATAGCAGACAATGCTTTTTCGTTCATTCTCGATAAGATTGAACCTGGAAAAAAGGAAAAGGATATCGCACTTATGCTTGACTATTATATGTTAAAATCAGGAGCTGAGGCAATCGCATTTGAAACAATTTGCGCCTCGGGTGTGCGTTCTGCAATGCCTCACGGAGTTGCAAGTGATAAGGTTATAGAAAAAGGAGATTTTGTCACACTTGATTTTGGTTGTAAGTATGAAGGGTACTGCTGTGATATGACAAGAACAGTTGTCTGCGGAAAAGCAACAAACGAGCAGAAGAAAATTTATAATACTGTTTTATCCGCCCAAATGGCTGCTATTTCTGAGGTAAAACCCAATATTGATAATGCATACATTGATTCAGTAGCCCGCAGCATTATAGATAATGCCGGTTATGGCAGAAATTTCGGACATGCACTTGGTCACAGCTTAGGTCTTAATGTTCATGAAAGCCCCGTCCTTTCAAAAAAGTCAACAGATAAATTAAAAAGCGGAATTTTCATGACTGTTGAGCCTGGAATTTATATTGAAAACTTTGGCGGTGTGAGAATAGAGGATTTACTGCTTGTCACATATAATGGCCACGTAAATCTTACAACTTCTGAGAAAGAATTAATTGAACTGAAATAATTTCTAAAGGGGGATTAATCATGATAGCAAAAATTAAAAGCTGTGGCCTTTTTGGCATAGACGGATATATCGTTGATGTGGAAGCTGATGTGTCTAAAGGCCTTCCTGCGTTTGATGTTGTCGGTCTGCCTGATACGGCAGTTAAAGAATCAAGAGAACGTGTAAGAGCCGCTATTAAAAATTCCTATCTTGATTTTCCGCTCAGACGAATAACTGTAAACCTTGCTCCCGCGCATATAAAAAAGGAAGGTCCATTTTATGACCTGCCTATATGCATGGGAATTTTAATGTGTACAGAACAGCTGAAGAATAAAGAAGTGTTTGATTACATGTTTTTGGGAGAGCTTTCCTTAACAGGAGAACTCCGTCCTGTCTGCGGTGCGCTTCCGATGATAATCTCTGCTGTTGAAAACGGAATCACAAAAATTATACTTCCTGATGAAAACAAGCATGAAGCAGCCGCTATAAAAGGAGCTGATATTTATCCTGCAAAAACACTTGGGGAAATAATTGCTCATTTTTCAGGTGAGAAGCCTTTAGAAAAATACGAAGAAGATGTTGATTTGCTGTTTAATAATTACAGTAAATACAATGTAGATTTTTCAGATGTCAAAGGACAGGAAAATGCAAAGAGGGCTTTGACCGTAGCCGCAGCAGGTGGACATAACGCACTTTTAATCGGTTCCCCCGGCTCAGGCAAAACAATGCTTGCACAAAGACTACCTTCAATTTTGCCGCCGCTTTCATTCGAGGAAGCATTAGAGGTCACTAAAATTCACAGCATAGCAGGTGTGCTACCCGAAAAAACTCCGCTTCTTTCGGCAAGACCTTTCCGCTCGCCTCATCATACAATATCAGCAGCAGGTGTAGCGGGAGGAGGAAGAGTCCCAAGACCCGGCGAAATCAGTCTGGCTCATAACGGTGTGTTGTTTTTAGATGAGCTTCCTGAATTTTCTAAAGATACTCTTGAGGTAATGCGTCAGCCGCTTGAAGATGGGATTGTTACAATAGCGAGGGTTTCAGCAACACTTACATATCCTGCAAATACTATGCTCGTTGCGGCTATGAATCCTTGCAAATGCGGTTATTACGGAGACAGTGCCAAAAAATGTACATGTTCTGAGGCTCAGGTTAAGCAATATCTTTCAAAAATAAGCGGTCCTCTTCTTGACAGAATTGATATTCACGTTGAAGTACCTTCTGTAAAATACTCTGACCTTGAATCAAAAGCTCCGCAGGAAACCTCAGAGTCCATCAGGGCAAAGGTAATTTCTGCAAGACAAATTCAGCTTGAACGCTTTAAGGGTATAAGTGGAATATATTCAAACTCGCAGATGACACCTGCCCTCGTTGAAGAGTATTGTTCTTTGGGCGAAACGGAAACTATGCTTTTAAAGGCAGCATTTGAGAGACTTGGCTTATCTGCCCGTGCGCATAACAGAATTCTTAAAGTTGCAAGAACTATTGCCGACCTCAAAGAAAGCAAAAACATCAGGACTGAACATTTAGCGGAAGCTATACAGTACAGAAGTTTAGACAGAAGATAAAAAAACTTGGGTGTAAAATCACGTTTACACCCAAGTTTTTTATTTATTAATTATCATATCTCCTACTTTATATATGTCTCCTGCGCCCATTGTAATTATAACATCTCCCGGGCAAACTCTTTTCATAACATATTCTTTAATTGACTCAAAGTCTCCAAGGTATTTTGCATTTTTACTCACTTCATTTACAGCATCTGCTAAGTCCTTTGAGGAAATTAGCCCTGTATCTTTTTCCCTTGCAGCATATATGTCAGCGAAAATAACCTCTTCGCAATTTGAAAAGCTCACCGCAAATTCATTTTTTAACTTATAAGAACGCGTATACGTATGCGGTTGGAAGATACAAAAAACCCTTCCGTTTCCAAAATTCCGCGCCGCAGTAAGTGTCGCCTTTATTTCTGTAGGGTGATGTGCATAATCATCAATCAGATGAACGCCTTCCCACTCGCCTTTTCTTTCAAAGCGCCTTCCCGTTCCACAAAAAGAATTTAACCCTTTTTTAATAGCTTCCTTGTCTAATCCCAAAAACTCTGCTGCCGCCACTACCGACAATGCATTTTTAATATTATGCTCGCCAGGAACAGAGAGCGAAATCTCCATTATCTTTTTGCCCTTATATAAAACATCGAAGTGTCCGCAGCCTTCATGGTTATATGTTATATTTTCTGCTGTATAATCAGCATTTTTGTTTGCAATACCAAAGCTTATAACTTCCCTTGTTGTATTATGAACTGTTTTAATAGCTGCTTCATCATCAAAATTTACAATTACTGCGCCGTCGTGGGGTGTGAGCTTAACAAAATCTGAAAAACATCCAATTATATCATTTATATCCTTAAAATAATCAAGGTGGTCTTCCTCAACATTTAAAATTATGGAAAGTGTCGGGCTGAATTTTAAAAAACTTCCGCAATATTCACAAGCCTCGGTGACCATATATTCCTTACCGCCGTCACGCAGGTTTCCCCCGATAGTAGATAACATTCCGCCAACTAAAACCGTAGGGTTAAGCTCTGCCGCCATCAGTACCTCTGCAACCATTGATGTTGTTGTAGTTTTTCCATGAGTGCCTGAAACTGCTATTGCGTTTTTGTATCTTTTCATTATAGCACCGAGCAACACAGCACGCTCAATTACAGGAACCTTTAGAGTCCTTGCTTTTATCAGCTCGGGATTATCATCCTTTATTGCCGCAGTATATACCACAAGCGAAGGGTCTCCTACATTTTCAGCTTGATGACCTATCGCTACCTCTATTCCTCTTTTTTCCAAATCACTTGTAACGTCGCTTTCCTTAAAATCTGAGCCTCTTACACAAAATCCGTCTGAATGCAGGATAACAGCAAGCGCACTCATGCTGATTCCGCCTATGCCAATAAAATAAATCGGCTTTTTTGAATCTATTATGCTCAAATCAAAATTATTCATATCAGTCACCTCTCCCATTATTATATTACAACACAAAAAAAAATAAAAGAGTTTTTTACAAATAAAAGGTATATTTTCTATATTTTTTACAAAAATAATATTATCATAATAATTTTACAGGGAGAAGACATATGGATATTACAGATATCAGAATCAGAAAAATTAATTTAGACTCAAAAATGAGAGCCGTCGTGTCCGTAACATTTGATAACTGCTTTGTCATTCACGATATTAAGGTTATCTCAGGCGGAGAGAAACTTTTTATTGCTATGCCCAGCAGAAAAACGCCCGAAGGAGAATACAAAGACATTGCCCACCCTATCGTTCCCGAGATGCGCGACACTATGGAAAAAGCTATCTTAAAGCAATATAATGCAGCCCTTGCGGAAGAGACTTTAGAGGCTCTTTAAGCCTTCTGGCATAAAAGCAAAGAAAATGTCGTTAACTTTTGCGTGTTCGACAACTGTTAATGACATTTTTTTTAATGCCTCTGGTGTATAATTTTATCATGAAAAAAACTCCTTTGATTTCTGCAGAAAGGCATGCTTTACATGGAGATAAAAATTTATGCAGATGTTTTGTTTTTTACTAATCTGCTCATGGATTATGCACTGTTATACATAAGTCTCAAAATAATAAAAAGAAAGCCGCACATATTAAGGCTTATCTCAGCTGCAACTATCGGTGCTGCGTATGGTGTCTTTGCCTTTTTTGTGCCCGTGTTGCCCTTTGCTAAAAGCGGTCTTAATATTATAATTGCCTCATTTATGGTGTATATAGCTTTTATGCCGGGCACATTTCGTACATTCTTAAAGTATATATTAATTTTTCTTGCAGTATCCTTCAGTGCAGGCGGTATAGCCTTTTGCATTTTATACTGCACTGCGCTTGGCAGCTGGCTTGGTGCAGTTTCTTCCGGTGGAATTATTTACGTTAAGGTGCCTATTTATAAGTTGCTTTTTGTATGCGTTGTATGCTATTTTATTATGAGTTTATTTACATCTGTTTCTAAAAAATACAGAAGGAACGCTGAAATTACTTATGATGTATCAGTGTTTTCAGGAGAAGAAAAAGCGACTTTCAAGGCCCTTCTTGACAGCGGCAACTTTCTTACTGAACCTAAAAGCGGTATTCCCGTTATGATTATCAGAAAGGGTGTTTGTGACTTTCTTGCTGAAAACAAAAACCCGGTTCCTATTGGATATAAAAGCCTTTCCGGATACGGAGAACTATATGGCTTTATGCCTGACAAAACAATAGTTAACAATAAAGAAATTAATGTTTTTATTGCCATAAGCGAGATAAAATTCGGGGATGGCTTTGATGCAATACTTCCCTGTGACTTTGATGAAAGGATTGAATAAATTGAACTATTTGATTTGCGACCTGTTTAATCTGTTTAAAACTAACTACATAAGACTTAAATGTCTTTTTATGAAATATGACGAAGTGTTATACATAGGCGGGAGCGAAATTCTCCCGGAACCGCTTTCTCCAGAAGAAGAGCACGCTTTACTTGAAAAACTCAGTGATAAGAACTATGATGTGAAAAAAACATTGATTGAACGCAATCTCAGGCTTGTTGTTTATGTGGCACGCAAATTTGAAAATACACAAATAAATATTGAAGACTTGATATCTATAGGAGCTATAGGGCTTATAAAAGCAGTTAACACATTTAATACCGATAAAAATATTAAGCTCGCAACATATGCTTCAAGATGTATTGAAAACGAAATCCTGATGTTTTTGCGTAAAACTCACAATATTAAAACAGAGGTTTCGATAGATGAACCCTTAAATACCGACTGGGATGGTAATGAACTTCTTTTATCGGATGTGCTGGGAACTGATTCAAACGAGATAAGCAAAGACCTTGAAGAAGAGGTAGATAAAAAGCTCTTGCACGAGGCTATTGAAAAGCTGTCAGTACGCGAAAGAAAGATTATTAAACTGCGCTTTGGCTTAAACACAGGCACAGAAAAAACACAAAAAGAGGTAGCAGATATGTTAGGCATTT
The DNA here is from genome assembly GCA_015068935.1 of Oscillospiraceae bacterium. Classification (GTDB taxonomy): domain Bacteria; phylum Bacillota; class Clostridia; order UBA1381; family UBA9506; genus SIG437. The sequence goes on along the minus strand of SVJO01000005.1, from coordinate 17,817 downwards.
CACAGTCTTATATCTCAAGACTTGAAAAGAGAATAATTTCGCGTCTTAAAAAGGAAATAACAAAACTTATTCAGTAATAAACATATATTAAATTATATAAGGAGAGATTATATTGCGAGAATACATTATCGCCTATGGCGGAAGTTGGATTCACTTTTTTATCAAGCCTCATGTAGGACTATGCAGCCGCAAAAAAAATGGCTTCAGATTTGAAGAACATAAAATTATTTTAGCGGGAGCTGCTGCAGATTTCTGCGTTTACTCCTCGGGAAACAGAATTCACATTGTGTGTCAGGACCAAAAAGGCTCAGTATTATATCTTTTATATGACGGAACCTCATGGCAAAAAAATATACTCCTTCAAAGCAAAACGGCAAAACCATATAACAAAAATTTTGTAATGACTGAAATTTCAGGCTTTATAAATCTTTTATATTTAGTAGAGAACAAAGAAAGAGTAATGCTTGTTCATCAGGTCCTTCACCCTGGTTCTTCTCCCCAAATTGTGGCATATATAAAAAATGATTCCGTTCCCTTTTGTGTCTGTTCATGTCCCGAAACAGATTTTTATGTTTACTATAAAAATGAAAACGGAACTTCATGCAGGCAAATTTACAAATGGTCACAAAAAAAATTCCTTGAACCAACAATTCTTGAAGACGGTCTTTCAATAAAATTTTCAACCAAACTCTCAGATAGCGAAGCCTTAATCGGTATACACGAAACAGATAATGTAAAAACACTTGTATACATTAAAAATAATAACGAAAAGAGCCCCGTTTATCGCGACCTTAAAGGGGACATCATTCCAATTATATCCTGTTACTGCGAAAAGCAATATATGGTATGGACAGAATATGGAAATATTATGTCCTCTTGTCTGCAGCCTGACGGAAAATGGTCAAGGCCGATGCAGTATGCTAAAAGCTCAAGCACTGAGGCGAAGTTATATGCCATATGTAAAAATGGTATATATGAATATTATTACGGAGTATCAAGAGAAAATGATATTACTCTTTATGGAACGCATGATATTTTAAAAAAACCGCCAGAACACATAGAGCATGAAAGTATCGCTAAAAAAATATCCGGTCCTCAAAAAACTGAAGATTTACTTTTGAATCAGGAAAGACAAATAAAACTTTTGTGTGATGAGCTTTCACAGCAACGGCAAAGGCTTTCTGATTTATCTGACAGAATAGAATCTCTTTTAGATTCTGTATCTATTGCTGATGAAGAAACTATTGACAACGTGCTTTTAAATTAAGCCTTCCTCAATCCTCCAAATTAATGCTTTTATAAAAAAATATCGTGCAGGCTTTGAGCCTGCACGATATTTTTTTATCTTTTGATGAATTACTCAGCTATTGCTTCAACTGTAGCTTCAACTGTAGCTTCAACTGCAGCTTCTTCTGTAGCTTCAACTGTAGCCTCAGCTGTAGGCTCATCTGTAACAACAGGAGCTTTTTCTGAAGAACATGCAGCGAATGATCCAACAACTACCATTAATGCTACGAGAGCTGTTAAAAGTTTGCTTTTCATGTTAAGTTTCCTCCTCATTTAGTGATTACAAATTAATATCATCAGGCACTACGCCTAATTAACTTATTCAGACTATGCAAGTCTTGCTTCGAGCTTTGAAAGCTCTTCTTCGATTTCTTTCGGAAGGTCATTGCCGAATTTTGCAAAGAATTCTTTCTGATTAGCGATTTCTTCCTTCCAAACCTCTTTATCAACACTTAAGAGATTTTCAAGTGTTGCTTTGTCGATATTAAGACCTTCAACATTGATGTCAGAAACATTCGGGAGATAACCGATTGCTGTTTCTTTAGCATCAGCCTTTCCTTCACATCTGTCTAATATCCAGTTGAGGACTCTTAAGTTGTCACCAAATCCAGGCCACATAAACTTGCCGTTTTCATCAAGACGGAACCAGTTAACGTGGAAAATCTTCGGTGCATTCGGGATTTTTTTGCCCATTTCAATCCAGTGAGCAAAATAGTCTGCCATATTATATCCGCAGAACGGAATCATAGCCATAGGATCACGTCTTACAACACCAACAGCGCCTGCAGCAGCTGCTGTTGTCTCAGATGCCATTGTAGCACCAACAAACACACCATGCTGCCAGTCAAATGCTTCATATACAAGCGGAGCAGTCTTAGCACGTCTTCCGCCAAATACGATAGCTGAAATCGGCACACCGTTAGGAGCTTCGAATTCAGAAGAAATGCAAGGACACTGAGCAGCCGGAGCTGTAAATCTTGAGTTCGGATGAGCACCCTTAACACCGCTTTCAGGAGTCCACGGATTGCCCTTCCAGTCAATACCTTCCTTCGGAGGTTCTCCGTCTAAGCCTTCCCACCATACAGTGTTATCAGCTGTATTTAATAATACATTTGTAAAGATTGTGTTGCTCATAGTTGTAGCAAGAGCATTCGGATTTGTTTTTGTTGATGTTCCAGGAGCAACTCCAAAGAAACCTGCCTCGGGGTTAACAGCCCATAATCTTCCATCTTCACCTATTCTGAGCCATGCAATATCATCGCCTACAGTCCATACCTTATATCCTTTTAAAGCTTCAGGCGGAATGAGCATTGCAAGGTTTGTCTTACCGCAAGCTGACGGGAATGCAGCAGCAATATATTTAACCTCGCCCTGAGGATTCTCAAGACCTAAGATTAACATATGCTCAGCCATCCATCCTTCTTTATGACCCATGTTGCTTGCAATTCTGAGCGCAAAACATTTTTTACCAAGTAAAACGTTTCCGCCGTAACCTGAGTTAATTGTCCATATTGTATTATCTTCAGGGAAATGACAGATGTATCTGTTTTCCGCATCAATATCCTTCTTAGCATGGAGGCAACGTACAAAATCATCACTGTCACCTAATTCTTCCATAACCTTTTTACCTGTTCTTGTCATAATCATCATGTTAAGAACAACGTATCTTGAGTCTGTAAGCTCAATGCCTATTTTTGAGAAAGGTGAACCGAAAGCTCCCATCATGTACGGAATAACGTACATTGTTCTTCCTTTCATGCTGCCTTTAAATAATTCTGATAATTTTTTATACATAACTTGAGGATCTTCCCAGTTATTTGTCGGGCCTGCATCCTCCTTTGTTTTTGTACAAATAAATGTTCTGTCCTCAACACGAGCAACGTCGTTTTCTGCTGTTCTGTGAAGATAGCATCCAGGAAGTTTTTCCTGATTGAGCTTTATCAGCTCTCCCTCTGCAACAGATTCATCATAAAGCTTCTGACGCTGTTCTTCAGATCCGTCAATCCAAACTACCTTGTCAGGAGTTGTTAACGCAATCATCTCGTCAAGCCAACTGAGCACTGCCTTGTTTTCAGTCATTTTTTATTTCTCCTTTCAATACTGTGCTTTTCTTTACCTGTATTTAATGCAACAAGCCTCCTAGCTTTTGCTGTGTAAAGTCTTTAGAATCATTTTTTATTTTATGCCATATTGAGGCAAATTATCACTATCGGATTAATTATACTTCAAAAATCCGAAAAATCATAGTCTTTTTCGTCAAAAAATCAACGGGTTTTTTCACAAAGTTTTTCGTGCAAAAAATCGGAAATTTGTGCAAATTCTACAAGTGACAATGTTTCGCCCCGTAAATTATTACTAAATCCAAGTTCCTCAAGCATCTGTTTTGCCTCTTCCTTTGTAACTGAAATGCCGCTTTCTCCCGATATGGCATTTAAAAACGTTTTCCTTCTCTTTGAAAATGATGCCTTAATCAATTTAAATAAAAATGCCTCATCTCTTACATTTACCCTTGGCTTTTTTAAAACAGATAATTTCAAAACTGCGGAAAAAACTTTTGGTGCAGGCACAAAAGCCTCTGGCGGAACCAGTCTTACAATCTTTGCATCAGCGTAGTAGTTTACAGAAAGAGAAATAGCCCCGAAATCCTTTGTTCCCGGCGCTGCTGTCAGTCTGTCAGCAACTTCTTTCTGAATCATAATTACTATACTTTCGATTTCCGTTTTACTCTCAAGTAACTTCATTACAATAGGAGTTGTTATATAATAGGGCAAATTCGCAATTACCTTAAATGGCTTGGAATCAAAATACTCACGGGAAAGCTCTTCCAAATCGACTTTTAAGATATCTTTATTTATTATTTCAACATTGTCATATTCTGAAATGTTTTCCATAAGAAGCCCCAGAATATCCCTATCAAGCTCTACCGCTACTACCCGCCCCGCATTTTTTGCAAGCTGCCTTGTAAGCACTCCAGGCCCCGGTCCTATCTCTAAAACATAATCATCCTTTGTTATTTCAGCAGCATCTACAATATCTGATAGTACACTCTCATCAGTTAAAAAGTTCTGACCAAGACTCTTTTTAAAATGCAAATCACGCGAGCGAAGCATCTCTTTAACATTGTTTTTTGAATATAAATTATTTTCCATATCAATCAAACTCTTTTATCCTTTTTTATTCTTCCGGATAGCCAAACTCTGTAAGAACTATGTCTGAAAGCGCTTCCTTGTCAGGAACAACATATGAGACGCCGTTTATCATCTGCGGGTTTCCGGGAAGTGTATCTGTTGAAAGAGATTCTGTAGTCAAATCGCCCAGAAGCCCTACATATCGCAGCGCATTTCTGATTGAAAGGTTTGTATTAACACTTTCATACATCTCCTCAATAATTGCAGGTGCTTTTAAAATATATTTTACATTAAGTTTCTGCTCAAAAAGTGCCATAAGAAAATCCTGCTGAACCTCTATTCTCTGCAGATCTGCCCTTGCATAAGTATTCCTAAAACGAACAACCCCTTCGGCTTGCTCGCCATTTAAAACCTGAAGACCCTTATTTACGTGAATATAAAGATCCTGAGCGGGGTCCTCATAGTGCATATCTACAGGCACATCAAACTCTACGCCGCCTAAAATATCAATGAAGTTTCTAAAACCTTCAAAAGTAACCTCGCAGTAATAGTCTATCGGGATTCCTGTCAGCTTTTCAACAGAGTTTATTATAGTTTCTTCAGGATTTTTATACCCCATAGTGTGATTAATTTTATCATATCTCCCCGAACCAACCTCAACTCTTGTATCCCTCGGTATTGAGAGTACGCTGACCTTGTTTCTCTTTGGGTCTACCCCAACGACCATAATAACATCAGCACGTCTTGCTTCCTTATCAAGTCCCATAACCAATATATTTGATTTCTCGGTAGCCATACCTGAAAAAATCTGAGAAATTCCTCTGATAGAAAATCCGCCTGTTGCAGCAAAAAGACCACCTAATATCATACAAAATGCAAGAATTGTTATTACAAATGAGGTTAAAAACTTTTTCTTGTTCATTCTTTCCTCCAAAAATTATCTTATGTATTCACCGGAAATCTTATTATATAATAATTTTATTAACAAATTATTAACAAATTATGAATTATTCGCGTGTATGCTTACCTGATTTTAAACCCAACATAAATAACCCTTTTTTTATTGACTTTTCCAGAAAAAAACTATATAATTATATTTTGTAGTAGTATATATAAAATAAGGAAATTTTTGACTATATTCAGTTGAGATTGAGGAAAGGCGAAAAAATGCTAAACATGAAAAATCTTCTAAAGACAGCAGGCTTCATGATAATTGCAACCCTGCTTGCAAAGTTTGCAGGAATGTACCGTGATATTTTGTTTGCTTCTCTTTTTGGAACGGGCAGTGCGGCACAGGCCTATCTTACTGCAAGCCGTATCCCGTTACTTTTTTTTGATATAACACTCGGCGCTGCTGTCTCAGCTGCTTTCATACCCGTATATAATGGCTTTGTAGAAGAAAAAAAATATGAAGATGCAAGAATTTTTGCCAACTCCTTTATAACACTTGTTTTCTTGATAACAGGTGCTTTATGTGTTATTGGCATAATTTTTTCAGAGCCTATTGTTCAGTTAATCGGAAATGACCTAAGCCCTGAAACAGTGGAACTAGCAGCTAAACTTGTTGTCGTGCTTTTCCCCTCAATGATTTTTACTGCACTTGCCTATTCTGTTGCAGGTCTTTTGCAATCGCTCGGGGAATTTAATGTCCCTGCCGCTATCAGCCTTGTTTCAAACGGCTTTATGGTAATATATTTACTTGTTTTCGGTGATAAGCTCGGAATATTTGGTGTATCTGTTGCAATGCTTATATCATGGTCTTTTCAGCTTATTATTGAAATACCTGCCTTAATCAGAAAAAAATATAGATTCACGCCGACTGTAAACCTGAAAAACGAAGGAATTAAAAAATCCGTCCTTCTGGCTCTTCCTATTCTGATAAGCTCATGGGTTCAGCCGATTAATACCACAATCAACATATATCTTGCCTCAGGGCTTTCAGGCGGACAGGCTGTTCCTGCTCTTGATTATGCCAACAAGCTTTATATTATATTGGTAGGGGTTTTAACATATGCAGTTTCCAATCTGATTTTCCCCTCACTTTCAAGAGCTGCTCAAAATCCTGATAAAACAGAATTTCAAAAGCTTTCAAAAAATGCACTCCGCATTATATGTGCTTTAGTGCTTCCTGTTATGGCATTGTTTTTAGTGCTGAGCACTCCCCTTGTCCGTCTTGTATACGAGCGCGGCGAATTCACCTCACAAAGCACTGCTTTAACTGCATCTGCTCTTAGGTTTTACTCAATGGGCATGCTCGGCTTTGGTATTGGGGAAATTGCGAACAAGATTTTTTATTCATCAAAAGACGGAAAGACACCTATGTATGTAGCTATGACAGGCATAACTGTAAATATACTTCTTAGCTTTGTCCTTGTCAAAGGTTTTTCTGCAGGAATTGCGGGCCTTGCGTTTTCAGCCTCAGTTGCTTCTGCTTTAATCAGCGGAATACTTGTTTTTATTATAAACAAACGTTATAAAATTTTAGACAGAAAATTTTTAATAAATTTTCTCAAACAGTTGGTCAGTGCATTTTTAATGGGGCTTATCACATATTTTGTCTCATGCTCTTTTGATGTCGCTGACAGCTTTACTGCTAAGATACTTGCCTTAGTCTTCCCCGGAGGAGCCGGACTTATAATTTATATTATTATGCTCGCTCTTTTAAAAACGGAAGAATTCGGTGATATAAGAAACATATTAATTAAACAAAAAAAAGAAACTAAAACGGAGGAAAACTGATATGCAAAGCGCTATTTACCGTTTTTTTGTAAAATATATTAAAAAAATTGCAGATATTTTTCCGCACAGTGTTCTTGGAAAAGTATTTTTTTCCATATGTTCCTTTATTCAGCAAACTGTTGCAGAAAGCATAATAGGAAGATTCTTTAAAAGACGAACAAAAGATGCATCTTTTGCAAAAGAAAGTGTTTTTACAAAACTTTTAATGTTGCCAATAAAAATTATTTCTTTTATATCACAAAAGATAAGCGCAAAATATAGTGAACTTCGGTCCTCAAGTGACATTTTATACTTTACGGACAACTGGAATCTTGTAAGTATCCGAATATACGGAGCGGCCCTTTGCAGTTTTGGCGTAGTCTACGCAATACTCAGACTTTTTTCAGGTTCATTAGCTTTTAAATCCTTAGCTTTTTGTATGCTTTTTATTGTTTCGGGCATCTGCTTTATTCTGATTAACAGAAGTCTTAAATCGTTGTTTAAGGGTAGTTTTCTATTAAAAAAAGCAGGTGAATTGTTTTATGATAATGCCGCAAGAGAACACAGCAGACTTTTTTTGATTGACGATGCGATTCATATTAAGGGCTCTATCGCCGCCACTATACTTGGTGCTGTGCTCGCTGTATGTGGAGTGCTGCTCTCGCCCATTGATTTCGTGTTTTCAATATTTGGAATAATCGCTATACTGCTTATTCTAAAATATACAGAGCTCGGCATTTTTATCGTGGCTGCAGCATCACCGATACTTCCTACTTTAGTGCTTGCAGGCTTAAGTATTTTATGTGCTTTTTCCTTTTGTTTCAGGCTTATAAGAAAAAAGGATATAAAATTAATGTACTCTCCCCTTTATATTCCCACCCTGCTCTTTGCTCTTTCATATTTTCTGGGGACTCTCAATTCCTTCGCATTTATGGGAAGTGCGGGAATTTTTCTTGTTCATGTCTCCTTTATTCTGTTTTATTTTGTGGCCTACAACATACTGGGAAATGACAAGGCATATAAGGCAATAACGTCAGCTTTTGTCCTCATGGCAGGTCTTGTAGCCCTATATGGAATTGCGCAGAATTTTATCGGCGTTTCTTCGACATCATCGTGGGTTGATGAAAAAATGTTTGAGGATATAAAGCTAAGAGTTTACTCAACCTTTGACAATCCAAACGTTTTGGGCGAATACCTTGTCATGATGATTCCACTTGCCATGGCTTTTTTACTGCGTAGCGAAAAACTGTTGCATAAAATTGTTTATTTTGCCGTTTTGGCACTATGTGTTCTGTGCCTGATTTTTACATGGTCAAGAGGTGCATGGCTCGGTGCAATGCTTGCTGTGATAATATTCCTTGTAGCAACTGACAAAAGGTGGGCAATTTGTTCTTTGGTTTTATTTGTTGCCATTCCGTTTATACCTGTTATACTTTCAAGTAATTCAGCCATTGTCGGAAGAATAACAAGCATAGGCGATATGTCAGACAGTTCAACTGCATACAGGGTTTCAATCTGGCAATCGGCGCTGCGTGTTATCGGGGACTTCTGGCTGAGCGGTATAGGCCCCGGCTCAAATGCTTTTTCGCTGGTTTATCAGAAGTATGCAGCATCAGGTGTTGCATTTGCTCTTCATTCACATAACTTATTCCTCCAGCTTTTAGTTGAGCTTGGAATAGGAGGCTTTTTAGTATTCATCGTGTTGCTTTTGAGATATGTCAAAAGCTCAGTACAAACACTTTTATACGAAAACAAAAAAACGTTGCGCTCATCTGTCACAATCGCCTGCACTTCAGGCATACTTGGGCTTATGCTTCAGGGGATGACTGATTATGTGTGGTATAACTATAAGATATTACTCATTTTCTGGATAGTTCTTGCTATCTCCACGTCAAAATCTAACACATCAAAAAAGGAGGACGGATACAAATGATAAAGATAGTGCAAGTTGTTTCTGATACAAACATCGGCGGCGCAGGGAGATATCTTCTTAACTATCTTAAATACTATGACAGAGATAACTACTCTGTTACTGTAATACTTCCCGAGGGAAGCCTCCTGATACCTCAGGTAGCAAAATATGAAGAAGTGAGCCTCATACCTGCACCATTCATGGCGGATAAGTCTTATGATAGAAATTGCGTGAAGTTTTTGAAGAAAGTCTTTTCTGAACTTGCCCCTGATATAATTCATACTCACGCGAGCCTTTCGGCAAGAATTGCAGCAAGACAGACAAAAACCGGTAAAATTGTTTCTACGAGACATTGTCTTGAAAGTGTCCCTACCGGCATCAAGGCAAAAGTTATTGGATTTTTAAACAAGACTCTTACCGATGTCTATATTGCAGTTGCTGACGCTGTTAAAGATAACCTTGAACAATCAGGAATACCAACAGAAAAAATCAGGACTATATATAATGGAGTTGAGGCTGTAAAAGAGATTTCATGCGAAAAGAGAAAACAGCTTAGAGACTCTATGGGAATAGATGAAGATGAAACGGTCTTCGGTATATTTGCAAGACTTGAGCCTGTCAAAGGTCATAAATATTTTATTAAAGCGGCACGAAACCTGCACAAAGCAGAAAAGAAAGCGAAATTTTTAATTGTCGGAGCAGGAAGTCTTGAAGACTCTCTGAAAAAAAGTGCCGTGTCATATGGTTTAGAAGACAAGATTATTTTCACCGGTTTCGTAGAGGACACGACAGAGCTTTTAAATATTGTTGATGTTAATGTCATTTCTTCCGAATCCGAGGCAATGAGCCTGTCAATCTTAGAGGCAATGAGTCTTTCTAAGCCTACGGTAGCAACTGATGTCGGCGGAAACAGTCAGCTTGTACAAACGGGGAAAACAGGGATTTTGGTCGGCCCCAGTGACAGCACTTCGCTTGCCGAGGCTATGATTAGTCTCATTGATAATAAAAAACTGTATTCTGAATGCTCCGCCGGAGCTAAGGAGGAATACGAAAACAAGTTTACGGCACAAAAAATGGTAAGTGGTTTAGAAAAACTTTATAAGGAACTTTATTGATTAAAAAAATATATTAACTATTCATAGTTAAAAAAGGAGATAACCATGATTATTGATAAAAAAGGCAAACTTTTCGGGAAAATAAATATTCTTGACATTTTGATAATACTTGTTATACTGCTCTTTATAGCTCTTGGAGCCTTAAAGATTTTCTCAGGTGTTTTAGGCAGCAGGGGAAGTTTAAATACTCTTGAAGTAAAATACACTGTAGAGGTTACCAAAAAAGATGCGGAATTCTTTGAAAGCATCAAAGAGGGAGATGTCGTTTTTAAAAAGAATACAAAAGAAGTCGGCGGAGAGGTTGTTTCATGCGATATAAAGCCTGCAAAATATATTACCCCGAATGCAAACAGACTGTCTTATGAACTGACGGAGGCAGAAAACAAGTTTGACGGATATGTCACCATCAAAACAATTGCCGATGTCAGCTATCCCGATATTTTAGTGGGCGGAGATGAAATCAAAATCGGTAAGAGCTATGATTTGCGTACAGAAAACACAGTATTAAACGGTTACATCACATCAATAGAATATGACAAAGAAAAAATGGGAGGATTTGCGAGATGATAATAGATGAAAAAGGCAAACTCTTTGGAAAAGTCAGCATTATAGACATAGCAGTAATCTTAGTGATTGTTGTTTCCATAATTGGCGGAATAGTTGTTTACAAAAACATAGAGCAAGGAAAAATTGCCCCTTCAGAATCTGCTCTGATAAACCACAACAGTGCTTTAGGCGATGCTTGCGTAGAATTTGAGCTTTCAAACGTAAGAGAAATTACAAAGAACTTTCTTTCTGTCGGCGACAGAGTATATTCTGCTGAAACAGATAAGTTTTTAGGTGAGATAACAAAAATTGATTCAACACCCTATAAAGACACGATTACCGGAACTGACGGAACAATGGTTTTTGCTCCAGTTCCTGAAAGATATACTTTGACTCTTTCCGTTAAGGTTTCTGGCCAACAAACCCAAAAAGGTTTTTTCTCGGTTGAAAACACTCATTTTGCAGTAGGAGATTCAATGCCCATTAAGACAGAAACGGTTGAGACCACCCCAACTATTAAAAGAGTTTATATGATTACAGAAAATAATGATAATTAACCCGCGAATAAGAGGAACGAAAATGCATAATTTAAATGAATCAAAGAAAATTGTAATAAAAGTAGGCACATCGACACTGACATATGACACAGGTTTTATCAATCTGAGACGTGTAGAAAAACTGGCCCGAACAATAAGCGACCTGCGTCACAGCGGAAAAGATGTCGTTCTGGTTTCAAGCGGTGCTGTAGGTGTAGGTATGGGTAAACTTGGAATAAAAGAGCGCCCGTCCTGCATTAAAGAGCGTCAGGCTATGAGTGCTGTAGGTCAGGGTGAGCTCATTGGAATATACAGTAAATTCTTCTCTGAATATGGTTGCACAGCAGCACAGGTTCTGCTCACAAGAGACATTGTGGAACTGAAAATAAGAAGAAAAAATGCAATCAATACTTTAGATACCTTGTTAAGATGGGGAGTTATCCCAATTATTAATGAAAACGATGCCGTTAGCTCTGATGAACTTGAATTTGGTGATAATGACACTCTTTCAGCTATTGTTGCTGAGCTAATAGGTGCTGACCTGTTAATTCTTTTATCAGATATTGACGGTCTCTATGATAAAGACCCGCATAAAAACAAAGACGCAAAATTTATTGCTGAAATTGATGAAATTACAGAAGAGCTTATGTCCCTTGGCGGAGAAAGCAGCACAAACCGAGGAACAGGCGGAATGCTTACAAAATTGGAAGCAGCAAAGACAGCAACTTCTGCAGGAATTAATATGGTTATTGCAAGCGGGGATAATCCTGAAATTATTTATGATATATTAGACGGAAAAAAAGCAGGAACATTATTTAAAGCGCAAAAAAAGGAATGATTATATGTTAAAACAAATGGGAAAAGCGGCAAAGGCAGCATCAATGGAAATGATGAATATAAGCGCTCAGAAGACAAGTGCTGCGCTCCTTGCCATAGCAGATGCACTTATTGATAATACAGACAGAATTTTATCTGAAAACGAAAAGGACATTGCTGCGTTTGTTGAAAAAGGCGGCAAAAAAACCATGGTTGACAGATTAAAGCTCACAAAGGAGCGAATCTTCGATATGGCAGAGGGCATCAGAAAGGTCGAAGGACTTTCTTCCCCTGTTGGTGAAGTGTCTTCGATGACTCTGCGCCCAAACGGTCTCAAAATAGGAAAAAAACGCGTTCCCCTTGGCGTTATAGGAATAATATATGAGGCGCGCCCTAATGTTACTGTAGATGCTGCGGCGCTTTGCATTAAAACTCAAAATGCCTGTATTCTCCGCGGCGGCAGCGAGGCACTTCTTTCAAACAGTATTATTTGTGATATAATTTCACAGGCTCTTGCCTCCGTGGGTTATCCGGAAAATGCTGTTCAACTTATCAAAAACACAGACAGAAGTGTTGCTGTAGAAATGATGAAACTGAATGATTATATTGACGTTTTAATTCCGCGCGGCGGTGCGGGACTTATAAAGACAGTGGTAAATACAGCTACTGTCCCTGTTATAGAAACCGGAACAGGAAACTGTCATATTTATATAGAGAAATCTGCCGATTTTAATATGGCGCTTGACATAGCAGTAAATGCTAAAACATCCCGTCCTTCTGTTTGCAATGCGGCAGAAACCCTCTTGGTTGACGAGGACATTGCAGAAGAATTTCTCCCTGCTATATATGATGCTTTAGCTCCATATTGCGTTGAAATAAGGGGATGTCACAAAACAAAAAAAATATTAGAGGACATTACCCTCGCTACAGAAGAAGATTTTTATACTGAATATAATGACTTGATATTTGCCGTTAAGGTTGTCTCAGGAACCAACGAGGCTATTTCCCACATTAACGAACACGGAACGGGACATTCTGAGGCTATTGTTACTAATGATTATTCAAAGTCAAACCAGTTTTTAGATGAGGTTGATGCCGCCGCCGTTTATGTTAATGCATCAACACGCTTTACCGACGGATTTGAGTTTGGGTTTGGTGCCGAAATAGGTATAAGCACCCAAAAGCTCCATGCAAGAGGGCCGATGGGCCTCAACGAGCTTACAACTACAAAATACATTATTTACGGAAACGGACAGATAAGATGATTAAAACAGAAAAAGTAACATATTCTTATAGCGAAGAAACTGAAGATATAAAGTTTGTCTTAAACGGAATAGATATAGAAATTAAAAAGGGTGAGTTTGTTGCTATCCTCGGTCATAACGGCTGTGGAAAATCGACCTTGGCAAAGCTTTTTAATGGATTGTTTCTCCCCGCAGGCGGGAACGTATACGTTAGCGGTAAAAACACAAAATCAACAGAGGAATACTGGAATATACGCCAGATGGTCGGCATGGTGTTTCAGAACCCTGACAACCAGATAGTTGCAACTGTTGTAGAAGAGGATGTCGCTTTTGCTCCTGAAAATCTTGGTGTTCCTGCAGAGGAAATAAGAAGGCGTGTCGATGATGCTCTGAAGGCTGTTGATATGTATGAGTACCGCCACCATGCTCCTCACCTTTTGTCAGGCGGACAAAAACAACGCATAGCCATTGCAGGTGCGATTGCTATGCGCCCTGAGTGTATTGTTTTTGATGAACCTACCGCAATGCTTGACCCAAAGGGAAGAAAAGAGGTCATGGCTGCTATTGAAAAACTCAGAGAAGAAGGAATCACTATAGTGCTCATTACACATTACATGGACGAAGCAGTTAAAGCAGACAGAGTTATTGTAATGGATGACGGGAAAATCGTTATGGAGGACACACCTAAAAATGTCTTTTCCCAGGTAAAGATGTTAAAAGGACTTGGTCTTGATGTTCCGCAAGTTACGGAGCTTGCCTATCTTTTAAACAAATCAGGAATACCTGTAAAAAATGACATTTTAACTGTTGATGAGTGCACTGAGGAGATTATGAAATTTTTGCAAAGCGATAAAGGAAAGGCTGAAAACTGATGGGAATTAAAATCGAAAACTTAAATTATATATATATGCAGGGCAGCCCTTTTGAAAAGCATGCATTAAAAGATATTAACCTGGAAATTTCCGACGGTGAATTTATTGGTCTTATTGGGCACACTGGCTCAGGAAAATCTACGCTTATTCAACATTTAAACGGACTCATGGAGCCTACAAGCGGCACGGTTATAGTTGATGATACAGATATATTTGCCAAAACTACAGATAAACTTTTAGTAAGACGCAATGTAGGTCTTGTTTTCCAGTATCCTGAACATCAGCTTTTTGAGGAAACTGTCTACAAGGATATCTCCTTCGGCCCTATTAATCTGGGACTTTCAAAGGAAGAAATACATGAGCGTGTCTTAGAGGCTATGTGTCACGTTGGACTTGATGAATCTTTTTCAGACGTTTCACCTTTCAGTTTATCAGGAGGGCAGAAAAGACGTGTAGCCATTGCAGGAGTGCTTGCAATGAAACCGAGTGTGCTTATTTTAGACGAACCGACAGCAGGACTTGACCCTGCAGGAAGAGAAGAAATTCTTACGCAAATCAAAGCTCTTCGTTTAGCAAGAAAAATGACTGTTATTTTTGTTTCTCACTCAATGGAAGACGTTGCAAAAATCGCAGAACGTATTATTGTAATGAATAAGGGTACCATTGCTATGGACGGAAAACCAAACGAAATCTTCAGGCGAAGCAGCGAACTGATAGAAATGGGGCTTGACATTCCGCAAATAAGCAAGCTGATTCTCTCCTTGCGCGAGAGGGGTTTAAATATTAACCCCGATATTTACACAGTAGAAAAAGCACGCACAACACTTTCTTTGCTTATTTCCACTAAAAATGATAAGGGAGGTAATCTAAATGCTCAGTGATATTACCCTCGGGCAATACTTCCCGATAGATTCACCTCTCCACAAGCTGGACCCCAGAACAAAAATACTGAGTCTTATAGCAATAATTGTTGCAATATTTTTAGCGGGTTCAAAAATATCTTATGCTGTTTGCTCCGTTTTCATTTTAGGTGTTATCCTGATGTCCGGAGTGCCTTTTAAAATGTATTTTAAGAGCTTAAAGCCAATATGGTTTGTAATCTTGTTTACAGCAGTTCTAAATATGTTTTTAACTCAGGGTGAAATAGTCTATGTCTTTGGTATAAAAACATATATTAAATATGAAGGAATCTACCTTGCAATAAAAATGGCAATAAGGCTTGTGCTTTTGATTCTGGTAAGCTCTGCTTTAACATACACAACATCGCCAATAGCGCTTACAGATGGTGTTGAAAGCCTTTTAAAGCCTCTCTCTAAGATAGGCTTTCCTGCTCACGAGCTTGCTATGATGATGAGTATAGCCATACGATTTATTCCAACTCTGATAGAGGAAACTGAAAAAATTATAAAAGCACAAAAAGCACGAGGTGGAGGCTTTGATTCGGGCTCTCTTATAAAAAAGGTAAAAGCGCTTATTCCAATGCTTATACCACTTTTTGTAAGTGCATTCAGAAGAGCAGATGACTTAGCTTTTGCAATGGAAGCAAGATGCTACCGCGGCGGAGCAAACAGGACTCGCTTAAAACAAATTCATTATAAAAAGGCAGACTTTTTTGCCGCAGCTATTGTTGTTCTCTTTTTAGGAATAATGATTGCTATTTCTTTCTTTGGAGTATGAGTATGAGTATAAATTACAAACTGGAATTGATGTATGACGGGTCAGCATTTTCAGGGTGGCAAAGGCAGAAAAATGCCCGCACAGTATGCGGGGAGCTTGAAAGTGCAATAAAAATAATTACAAAACAGGATGTCGAGCTTTGCGGAGTAAGCAGAACAGATGCCGGTGTCCATGCAAACGAATATGTTGCAAACTTTTTCATGGACATAGAATTTCCTCCCGAAAAACTTGTTGTCGGAATTAACGCAATATGTCCAGACGAAATATCTGTTAAAAAAGCTGAAATTACTGCGCCTGATTTTAATGCCCGTTTTGACGTTAAATCTAAAACATATATATACACCATCGACAATACTCAATACGGAAATTCTTTTATGAGAAAATATGCGTGGCATTTTAAATATCCGCTTGATTTAGAAGCTATGCAAGAGGCTTGCAGGTCTTATCTTGGAACTCATGACTTCTCTGCATTTATGTCTCAAGGCTCAACTGCAAAAAACTTTGAAAGAACAATTCTTGATGCATGCGTGACAAAGGGTGCCGATGGAATTATCAGATTCTCTGTAACAGGAGACGGGTTCCTTTACAATATGGTAAGAATAATGGCAGGTACTCTTGTATGGGTTGGAAAGGGGGCCATCTCTCCATCGCAAATTCCGGATATAATTGCATCAAAGGACAGAAAAAAAGCTGGTGTTACAGCACCGCCCCACGGTCTTATGCTCTATAAACTTAATTACTAAAATCTGATGAAAAGCTTTTAAAGCAGAAAGCGAGGCTTTTATGAGAAAACTGCATTTTGGAAATAAAAAACCAGGTAGCGGAATAGGACGTTTAATTTTAATCATAGCTCTTGTGTTAATAGTGGTCGCGTGTGTGTCTGCCGCTGTCATATACATAAGTTCGTCAAAAGATAAACCGATAACAGTAAGTGATGCAAAATCACAAGCCGTGGAACTTGCTCTTGATTCGGGAACCTCATATTCCCATGCTGTCACAGAAAATAAAACCTTTTTTTTCAGCACAGACAGTGTAATAATTTCATCAAACTCAGGTGAACTTGAGCAAAACATGACCTTAAAAGCATCGAACCCAATAATATCTACTGACGGAAAATATGCATTAATTGCCGATAAGGGAGGCAAATCTGCCCACCTGTTTCTTGGGTCAAAATTAGAAAAATCAATTCTTTTAGAAGAGAATATTATTATTTCAAAGGTAAACTCAAATGGATATGCTCTTTTCATCACGGAAGGCGATGTTCATAAGCACTCTGCAATTGTCACCTCTCCTACAGGCGAAGAAATTTTCAAATGGCAGTCAGGTTCTTTATATGTTGTTTCTGCTGATATTTCAAACAACAACAGAGATATCGCACTCTCAACTGTTAACACAGACGGTGGCATTGTAACATCAAATGTTTATATGTTCAATGTTACAAAGGATAAGCCGTTTACAAACGAACCTATTCAGGATGAAATCTTTGGAGTAATGAGGTTTGAAGGAAGTTACTTGTATTGTATTGGCAGTGATAAAACATACATATATAATGATTACGGAAAGTGCATTTCAACCATAGACTATGAAGGTAAAGAGCTGTTAAATTATGCTATGTCAGGCGGCACTGTTGCCCTTTTATACTCCGACTCTACAAAAACAGCAAACGGCAGTGTAGTTTGTTCATACACTCAAAAAGGTGATGCTTTAGGTGAGTTCTACCTTGACTCTGCCGCACGTTTTATTGATTTAAGAGACGGGGTTATTGCTGTTGATAACAACAGAGTTATTTCCATTTTGGATTCGAAATGCCGTGAGAAGTTCCAGCTCAGCACAGAAATGTCTCTTTCAGATTTTCTGTTTTTAGGCGGTTCCTCTACTGCTATAGGCGTAACGGCAACAAGTGCACAAATTATTCAGGTTAGAAAATAATGTTTTAGATATTGTATTTTCAAAGAAAGGGAAAACA
>SVJO01000033.1 GCA_015068935.1 Oscillospiraceae bacterium | reverse complement strand
GGGCAGTAGGACTTGAACCCACGGCACTCGGTTTTGGAGACCGATGCTCTACCAACTGAGCTATACCCCTAAAAAGCAAATATTAAGTTTTATTGAGTTACCATACGAACATAGGGACACGGCTTTAGAGGCCATGATGATAGGTGTAAACTCGGATTATAATAATACAGCATCATGGAAACATTATCCGACTGTTGCGGTGCTGAGACCTAAAAATCTCTCTGATGAAGAGATAAATAAGGTCGTCAGTTATGCAAAGGATAAACTCTTAGATATAAAATATGATATTTTTTCGGGGATTTTCGGGGAAACAGCTGAGGAAAACGGAAAACTAAAAAGCACTCACTGTTCGCATCTTGTATGGAGCGCATATAAAAGTGCAGGTGTTGATATTAACTCAGACGGAGGTCTTTTAGTACTTCCTGATGACTTTTTGAAAAGCGATGAACTTGAAATTATATGGTCATATGGTATAAATTAACAAAATAATTTTATAAATATTAAAAAAATAATGATTTTTTCTATTGAATATGTTGACAAATTGTGATATAATACCATATCGTGATAAAATAAGTAAAGTTATAATTTGGGAGGACAACAAAATGTCTACAGTATTAGCAAAAAAAGAAAATGGTGTTGCAGAGTTTACTTTAACAATAGCTGCAGCCGAATTTGACAGTGCGCTTGATAATTCTTTTAAAAAGAACGTGAAGAAAATCACTGTTCCGGGTTTCAGAAAAGGTAAAGCGCCGAGAAAATTAATTGAGAAAACATACGGTGAGGGAGTATTCTACGAAGATGCTATTGATATGGTTTTCCCCAAAGCATATGAAGAAGCAGTAAAAGAGCTTGATTTAATCCCTGTTGATTCACCGAGTGTAGATATTAAAGAAATCGGTCAGGGCAAAGACCTTGTGATTGAAGTTAAGGTTACATTAAAGCCAGAATTTGAGCTCTCAGAATATAAAGGTATAAAATTAAAAGAAATTGTACATAATGTATCTGATGAAGATGTTGATGCAGACCTTTTGCAGAAGCAGGAGAGAAGCTCAAGACTTGTAAGTGTTGAAGACAGAGCTGTTATGCCGGGAGACGTTGCAAACATTAACTTTGAAGGCTTTGCTGACGGAGTAGCATTCCCTGGCGGAAAAGGTGAAAACTTTGACCTCACAATCGGAAGCGGTCAGTTTATACCGGGCTTTGAAGAACAGATTGTCGGCAAAAATATCGACGAGGAATTTGATGTTAACGTTACATTCCCTGAAGAATATCATGCTGAAGAATTAAAGGGCAAGCCCGCTGTATTCAAAGTTAAAGTAAACAGCATACAATATAAAGAGCTTCCTGAGCTTGATGATGAGTTTGCAAAAGACGTAAGCGAATTCGATACATTAGATGAGCTCAAGGCTGATATAAGAGCAAAACTTGAAGCTAAAGCCTTAGAAAATACAAAGACAGAAAAAGAAAATGCAGTGATGGATGCGCTCATAGAGGCAACAGAGATATTAGTTCCAGACTGCATGATTGAGTCAAGAATAAATGATATTATCCGCGAAAACAATATGAGAATGCAGAGTCAGGGTATTTCATTTGAACAGTACCTCGGCTATATGGGAATGAATATTGACCAGTACAAAGAAATGATGAAGCCTCAGGCACAAAAGCAGATTAAAGGAAATCTCATCTTAGAAAAAGTAATAGAAGCAGAGGCTTTTGAAATTTCAGATGAAAAGTATGAGGAAAAGTTAAAATCTATGGCAGAACAGTACGGCATGGAAGTTGAAAAGATTAAAGAACTTCTTGGAAACAATGCCGACGCAATCAAAGAAGACATGAAGTTTGAGATTGCAATTGAGTTCTTAGTGGAAAATGCTAAATGGTCAAAACCCAGAAAACCCCGCACAACAAAGCCGAAGGAAGAAACTGTAAAAGAGGAAACTGAAGAATAATTTTTGAGCTTAGCTCTGACACGCTTTAAACAATACATTTAAAGCGTGTTTACTTTATATACAGAGCAGAAAGGTAAGGTAGAGACATGAGTTTAGTTCCCGTAGTAGTTGAACAGACAAACAGAGGAGAGCGCTCGTATGATATATATTCGAGACTCTTAAAAGACAGAATAATTTTTCTCTCAGAAGAAGTAAACGACGTAACAGCAAGTTTGGTTGTTGCACAAATGTTATATCTTGAAGGGGAAGACCCCGATAAAGATATTCAGTTTTATATTAACAGCCCGGGCGGTTCAATAACTGCAGGTATGGCAATTTATGACACAATGCAATACATAAAGTGCGATGTGTCAACAATCTGTGTAGGTATGGCGGCAAGTATGGGAGCATTTTTGCTTTCTGCGGGAGCAAAAGGAAAGCGCTTTGCCCTTCCCAACAGTGAAATAATGATTCATCAGCCGCTTGGAGGCATGAAGGGGCAGGCTACTGATATAAAAATCCATGCTGACAGAATAATAAAAATCAAAAAGACATTAAACGAAATCTTAAGCGAAAGAACAGGTCAGTCCTTAGAGACTATTGAACGCGATACTGAGCGAGATAATTTCATGACAGCTCAAGAGGCAAAAGAGTACGGACTTGTTGACGAGGTTATTGTTTCAAGAACTCATAAATAAAAGAGGTGTATGATTTGGTAAATAAAGACGGCGGCAATGAATTGCGCTGTAATTTCTGCGGTGCATCGGAAAGTCAGGTTTTAAAGCTGTTTAAAGGACCTAATGCAAATATCTGTAATGAATGTATTGCGCTTTGCAATAACTATCTTGGCAGTAATTTTGAAATGGTTGAGCCTGATATTAACCTTTCGGGACTTCCGAAGCCTAAAGAAATTAAAGAAGTGCTCGACCAGTATGTAATAGGACAGGAAAACGCAAAAAAGACGCTTTCTGTTGCTGTATATAACCACTATAAACGTATAGAGGCGCAAAGACAGCTGGGCGATGTTGCAATTCAAAAATCAAATATTCTTCTTTTGGGCCCTACAGGGTCAGGAAAAACCTTGCTTGCGCAGACACTTGCAAAAATTTTAAATGTGCCGTTTGCAATAGCTGATGCAACTACTTTAACTGAGGCAGGTTATGTCGGCGAGGACGTTGAAAATATTCTATTAAAACTTATTCAGGCAGCGGACAACTCAATAGAAGAAGCACAGCGAGGTATTATTTACATTGATGAAATAGATAAAATTACGAGGAAATCGGAAAATACATCTATTACTCGTGATGTAAGCGGAGAGGGTGTTCAGCAGGCGCTTTTGAAAATTCTTGAGGGAACAGTTGCATCTGTACCGCCGACAGGCGGAAGAAAGCATCCGCATCAGGAATTTATCCAGATTGATACTACAAATATTTTGTTTATCTGCGGCGGCGCTTTTGAAGGTATAGAAAAGATAATCGGAGGAAGGACAGGAAAGAAAGCGTTAGGCTTCGGTGCTGATATAAAGAGCAAGGAATCGGACTCAAATATCGGTGAAATGCTTGCTAAAATCGAGCCTCAGGATTTGCTCAAATTCGGGCTTATTCCTGAGCTCATCGGAAGAATTCCTGTTATTGCAACTTTAGACCTTCTTGATAAAGATGCGCTTAAGCGTATAATAAAAGAGCCTAAGAATGCACTTTTAAAGCAGTACAAGAAATTGTTTGAGCTTGACGGTGTTCAGCTCGAAATGGACGATGCTGCAGTTGAAGAAATTGCAAAAAAGGCGCTTGAAAGAAAAACAGGCGCAAGGGGCCTGCGTTCTATTATGGAGGAGTTGCTTCTTGATACAATGTATTCTATTCCTTCAGAGGAAAATGCAAATAAGTGCTTAATAACAAAAGAATGTGTAACAGAGAAAAAAGCACCTAAAATAACGTATAGAGAACGCGGGAAAAAATCACTTCCCGAAGAGGCGTCTGTGTCATAATTTAATACGGTTTATATAGGGAGCTGCTTTTTGCAATTCCCTATATTTTGCCTTGTGAGGTGTGATAAATGGATTTAATAGAAATCGGACAGATAGTTAATACACATGGGGTACGCGGTGAAGTAAAAGTCAATTCATGGGTTGACGACCTGTGTGAATTTTATGACTTTGAAAAATATTTCTTCAAAAAAAACGGGGAATATATTGAGCTGACTTTAGAAAAGCTACGTTTCCATAAAAACTGTGCAATAATTAAATTCAAAGAAATCAAGAATATGACCGAGGCGGAAATGTTTAAAGGAACAGTTTTGTTTTCTTTAAAAAATGAAAATCTCCCCGAAGGTGTTTTTTATGTCGGAGATTTAATCGGCATTAAGGTTTTTGCAATGGATAAAGAAATCGGTGAAATCTCTGACGTTTTAAAGACGGGCGCAAATGATGTTTACACTGTAAAAACATCTGAGGGCAGAGAAGTTTATATTCCTGCTGTAAAAGAGTTTATAAAAAAAATTGATTTAGATAACAAAACTATGGAAATTAATCTTATTGACGGAATTTTAGATTAGTAACAGTTTGAAAATTATTGCTTTAAAGCAAGGTGATAAAATGAGATTTGACTGCCTGACACTTTTTCCTGAGATGATTGAAAATGTACTTAAATTAAGCATTACGGGAAGAGCTGTTAAGAATAATTTAATAGAGATAAATTGTGTTAATATACGTGATTTTGCTCTCAATAAGCATAATTCCGTCGATGATGAACCGTATGGCGGCGGTGGCGGTATGATTATGCAGGCAGAGCCGATTTACAGGGCATATCAGTCAATAAAGGAAGGACTTACATATAAGCCCAAGGTGATATATATGTCTCCTCAGGGAAAGGTTTTCAATCAGGAACTGGCGAAAAGCCTCTCTGAAGAGAAACACCTGATTTTCCTTTGCGGACACTATGAGGGTGTTGACGAAAGAATAATTGAGGAAATAGTAGATATGGAATTATCTATCGGTGATTACGTATTAACAGGCGGTGAAATTCCTGCTATGGCAGTCATTGATTCTGTGTCAAGGCTTGTTCCAGGAGTGCTGAGCTCGGAAGATTCATACAAAAACGAATCGCATTACTCGGGGCTTTTAGAATATCCCCAATATACAAGACCGCTTGAATTTTTAGGAAGAAAAGTGCCAGATGTATTGCTTTCGGGACACCATGCAAATATTGATGCGTGGCGACATAAAATGTCTCTTTCTAGGACACTTTCAAAAAGACCTGATATGTTAGATAGGACAGAGCTTTCAGAAAGCGATATGAAATATATAGAAGAGATTAAGAAAAATAAATAACTGAAAAAACAACAAAAGCCCCTGCTGTCAAAAAGTGACGGCGGAGGCTTTAAATATTTTTTTATGCTACGGGGCCTAAAACCCATGTTACTTTTCCGATTATTTTAAAATCGGCATCATCAATTTTAAAAATTTCAGGCTTGTATCCTGAATTCTGACTGCAGGGCGAAATGATAACGTTTTCATTTGTAAAAGAATATATTCCGTATTTTGCCGGCCCGTCTTTATAAATGTATATAACAACACTTCCCATAGATGCTATATCCTGCTCTCTGGCAATAACAACAGCTCCTTTTGGAATATTTTTCATGTTTAAGCTGTCATCAGTAATTTTAAGACCAAAAAAGTTTCCCTTTCCCATAAGATATTCAGGAAGAGTAATCGTATGCAAAAGCTGATTGTTATCATTATCTGAAAAATCATCGGTTGTTATTTTGGAGTATATGCAACACTTGCAGGGTGAATCAAGCTGGGACTCATTAAAAACATAAGGTCTTTCTGTTAAAAAATCAAGACTTACATCAAAATAATCTGCAATTTTGCTCAGTAAATCAGCAGAAATTGCACTTTTTCCAAGCTCATAATATGAAAGCATATTTTTCTTTATTTTCAGAGCCGTCGCAAGTTGCTCAAGTGTGAGTCCCGCAGAGTGACGCAATGCTCTGATTTTTTTCCCTGTTAATACAGAATCCATGTTGCTTCCCCCCCTTATTCAAAAGTATTATATCAAAAAGGACACATAAATTCAAGTTTTTTGTTAATAAAACCGCAAATGATTGTGACAAAAGGACACACCTGAGGCAAAACAACATAAAAAAGAGCAGTAAAACGAAAATATTTTACTGCTCTTTTTAAATCATAATTTTAATTTACTTATTTATTTATTATCTCTTTAAGCGCACTTATAAACCCTTCGCACTCTTCTTTTGTTCCAATGGTAACACGCAAATAACCGTCCATTCCAAGAACATGACCGCCCTTTACAATATATCCCTTTTTTAAAAGCTCAACATATATTTGCATAGAGTCGCGCTTTGTATCTACCATAACAAAGTTTGTGTAACTTTTTATGTAGGGCATACCCAGTTTATCAAATTCTCTGTAAAGGTAAAGCTTGTTTTCTTCGTTTTTCTTTAAAGTTTCCTGAGTAAATGCCGTATCACAAAGTGCGGCTTTAGCTGCTGCTTGTGCTATGCTGTTTACGTTAAAAGGAGCGCGGATTTTGTTCATTGAATTTATAATTGAACTGTCTGCCATTGCGTATCCTACACGCAAGGCAGCAAGACCGTATATTTTTGAGAAGGTACGTAAAATGATAATGTTTTTATGTTCATTTAAAAGCGACTGGCTATCAGGATATTTTTCACAGCTGAGCGCATATTCATAGTAAGCCTCATCAATTACAATTAAAATATCCTCGCTGACAGATTCTATAAATTCCTTTTGTTCATCATTTCCGTAAATGGCACCTGTAGGATTATTGGGATTACACAGCCATATCATTTTGGTTTTATCAGTTATGGCATTTTTCATTGCGGTAAGGTCCATCGCAAAGTCTGCTCTAAGTGGGACTCTTACAGGGATTCCGTTTGATGCCGTAACATTGGTTTCATAGAGTGAAAATGATGGGAAGGGGATAACAGCCTCATCTCCCGGCTCAATAAATGTTTTGCACAAAAGCTCAATCAATCCGTCGCTTCCTGTACCGAAAACAAACATATCTTCACTCAAGCCATGTTTATCACTAAGAGCTTTCCTTAAATCATATGATGAAGAATCAGGATAGATATTAAGAGACTCTAAAGCCTTCTTAGCGGCATCTGTAGCAAGAGGGCTTGCGCCGTATGGATTTTCGTTTGATGCAAGCTTAACTACATCAGAAATTCCGAATTCTCTTTTTACTTCATCAATAGGTTTTCCTGCTTTATAAGGAGCGATGAAAGATAATGCGTTTTTTTCTCTTACCATTTTAGAATTCCTCTTTTATTTTTTTGTTTTTTTCGTTAACTTCATTTGCCATATCTTCTTTGTGCTGCTTTAAAAGCATGGAAATATTTTTATACTTAAGAGCAAGTATCTGTGCTGCAAGTATTCCTGCATTCTCTGCACCATCAATGGCAACTGTTGCAACGGGAATACCTTTTGGCATCTGCACCATTGAAAGGAGCGAATCAAGTCCGTCCATAGTAGATGATTTTATTGGAATTCCTATTACGGGAAGAGTAGTGTATGCTGCAAGAACACCACCTAAATGCGCAGCTTTTCCTGCCGCTGCAATTATAACTTCAAAACCGTCTTTTTCAGCATTTTTAGCAAAAGCCTCCGCTTCGTAAGGGGTGCGGTGGGCTGAAATGACATTTACGTCAACATCAATCTCAAATTTCTTTAAAGCATCAATACATTTTTTTACTACGGGCAAATCAGAATCACTGCCCATTACCACGGCAACCTTTGGTTGTTTCATATCTAAACCTCCTGTATAAGTATAAGAAATAATTTTTTACATTTTATCATATAATAGAGAAAAATACAATACTTAGAAGCAATTTTTGAAAATACGGTTTTTTGCCTGTTGTTAATTTTTAACAAAAAAATTTTTAGTAAATCATTTTTGAAAGTCCTGTATTCGATAAAAAGTCTGCAA
Organism: Oscillospiraceae bacterium; assembly: GCA_015068935.1. Lineage (GTDB taxonomy): Bacteria > Bacillota > Clostridia > UBA1381 > UBA9506 > SIG437. The sequence goes on along the minus strand of SVJO01000033.1, from coordinate 1,916 downwards.
TCTGATACATTTTATAAATTTTTTTGCTTTTTCTACAATTTTTTCTTTACTTTTTTGGTAAATATGTTAAAATAGTATTGTAGGGTTAGACTTGGGAGGATGCCAGACTTATGTACAAAATGTTGATAGTGGATGACAACAATATGCAGATACACAGTCTGCTTCAATATCTAGATTGGGAAAGTTTTGGTGTCACAGAAATTGAAACGGCTCAGGACGGAGCAGAGGGACTTAGAGTTTATAAGTCATTTCTTCCCGATATAGTAATCACTGACGTGCTTATGCCTGAAATGAACGGAATTGAACTTGCAAAAGAAATTCAGAAGATTAACAAAAAGACAAAGTTCATTTTTATAAGCTGCTGCGAAGATGTTGAGTATCTTCGTGAGGCTATAGAGGTAGATGCTATCTCATACATATTAAAGCCGATTGAGCCGAAAATTCTTCAGGGAAATGTAGAAAAGATAATTGCACGTATAGAGCGTGATAAAAAGTATGACTCTATGAGCACCCTTTTAAATGAGAGTATGGAGGCTTACAGAAAAAACTTTTTTTACAGACTGATATACTCAAAATATATTAACCCTGATTACATGAAAAACACAATAGCTAATCTGGAATTTGATAAGTTTGACCGATTTGTTATTGCAAAACTTGAGCTTGTTGATACAAAGGACCGTTTTATAGATATTTATAATCTTTTAAATCTTACGGAAAAAGATTTGTTTACAGAAGAAAAGGGTATGGCTGTAATTGAAAACGAAGTCCGTATGGTTGTAATGTATATGAGCAATAATTTAAGCGAAGATTCGTTTTTTGAAAAAGTCAAAGAAATTCTTTCATCATACAGCTATTCTGTTAAAAAGGAATATAATATTTCATTAAATATCGGACTTTCAAAAGTGCATGACTCTTTATATAACCATAATATAATCTTGGAAGAGGCAAACTGTGCCTTAGAGAACAATTTCTCATTTGAAGGTGGCGGTGTACATTCATATAACGAATTCGGAATGTTTCAGCCTGATTTTAATATACTTGATATCAAGGAAGCATTGGGCGAGGTGCTATCGAAAAATTCATCTGAACAAATCGAACTTTTTATGGATAACTTCTGCCCTGAAGATATTTATTCAAACCGATACAACATCAGGGTTTTCTGTATGTATGTATATACTATGCTTCAGATTATACTCGTTGAAAGGAATATGGCAGGAGATGATATTTTAAAAAATATATCAAATGTCTGGAGTAATATCAATATCATAAATAAAGTAGACGATGCAAGAGCATGGCTCAGTGACACACTTAATTCCACACTCCAGATAATTTCCTCTAAAGAGTACAGCGCTCATGATAAGATTATTCATGAAATTAATATGCAGATAAATAATAACTTTAATAAAATTACCTGCATGGACCAGATAGCAGCTGACCTGTATATAAGCGAAAGCTATGCAAGAAGAATCTATAAGCAATATACAGGTAAAACGATATTTGAGGCTATGTTTATAAAACGTATGGAGGAAGCTAAAAAGTTGCTTGTAAATTTCCCCCAAATGCGTATTTACGAGGTCGCATCTGCAGTCGGATACAAGAGTAAGCAGTATTTTATTGAAGCCTTCAAACGCTCTGAGGGCTGTATTCCAAAAGAATACAGACAGAAAATGTTAAAAGATAAAATTATATAATCAGATTACGTACCTAAAAAAATCGGCTAAAGGACTTCCAAAGGAGCCGAAAATGTGATAAAATTTTAATAAGAATAAAGAAGAGGGGTAAGTGAAGGAAAAATGAAGGCAAAAGAAGTACAGGAATTAAAACCTATATCAAAAGGCTTTATAAAAAACATCAGTGAACATAAGTACGCATATTCTATGATATTGCCAGCTATAATATTGATGTTTGTGTTCAAG
>SVJO01000004.1 GCA_015068935.1 Oscillospiraceae bacterium | reverse complement strand
TAATATCCATCATATGTCCGTTGACATTTCTGTTGGTTCTTTGGAACTTCCATTGTTGTTGCGGTGTCATCAGATTAACCATCTGACCGCCGATTGAACCAGCCTGTTTAGATGTTAAGTCACCGTTATAACCCTGCTTTAAGTTTACGCCTACCTCGTTTGCTACTTCCATTTTAAATCTGTTAAGAGCTTCTTTAGCTTCAGGAACTACTTTTTTCATTTTTATTTCTCCTTAATAAATAATTTTCAGGCATCAGTTATCTTCTGCCTCAATAATATTTTGTGCTGCAGACACGCATTTATTCAGGTAAATTTTGCTCCTGTTTACTCATTTTAGTATTGTTTTCTAAATGATTTGCTCTCCTTTTTTGTTCTTCAAATGTCAGCCATCTGTCAAAACTTGAAATAAACTCGCCATACTTAGTTGAGTCCTCTGCTTTTATATTTTCTTCTTTATTTTTCATAAAAACACCGCCTTATCTTTGTTTATATTTTTATTATTTGTTATTTTAAAAAATATAAACAAAAAAACAGATTTCTGTCTGAACAGAAATCTGTTTTTTGTTAAATAAGCTCACAATTCCAAATATCAATATCACTGTCTCCAAAAATTTCTTTAAGTCTTTTGTGAATTTCATCTTTTTTTACGTTCTTTTTCATTATAATCTGCAGAAAGCCTCCGCCGCCTGCACCGCAGACGAGTCTTCCGTCTATCAAATCATCTATTGACGCAAAAATCTGGTCAATCAAAGTGTTTGTGCTTCCTGAATCAATTTTTTGTGAAAGTTCCCAGTGATAATCCATAAGTTTAGCAAAAGCATCAATGTTCCCACGTTCAAGCTCAAACCTCATGATTGTAGCAACGCGCTGAATTTCATTAAGAGCATAAACAGAATCAGGCTCTGCGCCTACATATCTTCCGACAACATTCCTCAAAATATTTCGCGCCAGACGTCTTTGTCCCGTATAAACAAGAGCAAGTCTTTGAGAAAGTTCCTGTTTTGTCTCCTTTGAGAGATTGACATTTTCGACTTTGATTTCCTGTTTTAATGATGGCTTTGATGTGCAATATTGAACACCGCCTGCAAGTCCGCCTATCTGGTCCTGCCAGCCGCCGCCCGTTGACATAATTTGTTCCATACACAAAACGTGACTATATAGTTCATGTTCTGTATATTTAATTCCGCAGAAATCAAAAATAGCCTTAACGCATGCCCCCGACAAGATTGAACTTGTCCCAAGCCCGCTCCCCTTTGGCACTCCTGTCACCTCTGAATGCATGACAAATCCGCCGCCAAGCCTTGTAAGAATCTCTGTCAGGTTTCCGCCTTTTTGAGGAATAATACCACAGGCAAGAAGTGCTGACTTCTGCAGAGCAAACGGGTCATATGGGTCTCCTGTAAGCTGAAGCAGCTCTATTGTCTCAAACTCGCCATATACATCCATATCACGGCTATCAAATATAATCTTCTTTTCATCAATTCTTTCCAAAGTCACTTCAACAGGTCTTGAGCCATTTAACAAAATTGAAGCATTTAAAACTGTGCCTCCGTTTTGATTACAATACGGGGGTGTATCACTCCAACCTCCGCCGAAATTTACGCGCAGCGGAAGATTAACTGAATATTTATCCATTACAATTTTGCATTCATCATTATATTTTATTTCTTCAAGGGTCTCTTTCAATATTGCCTGCTGAATTGTTTTAAAGCATTCTGCAATATGCTTATCTCCCTTTTTTCCTCCCAGAGCCTTTCCAATGTAATAATGAAGTTTCATTTTTTCCATGTAATCAGCTTCTGAAAGTCTCTCGCGGAGCCATTCTTCCTGAATAGGTGTTAAGCTCAAAGCGCCAAAGTTTAAAGTTGCAACAGATGCGGGAATTTCGTTTATGACAGCCTTTAAAAGCTCGTCCATTTTCACAAGCTCCTGCATGCGTTTATTCCACAGAATAATTGCATCCGAATCAGCATCATTAAATCCTGAACAAAGGCTCTTCCTTTTTTTCCCAATCCATTCTTTAACGCCCGTTCCTGAGCGGACTGTTTTATAAAGATTCAGCGCTTCTTTTAAAGCTTCTTTAACTGTAGCACATTCAACATAGAGCGCCGCTTCCCACAGGGTATGGCTTTCCCCTTCCCACAAATCATCTTCACTTATTCCTCCTGCTTTCATAAAATCTAAAAGAGGAACTCCAAAAAGTGTTGCACCATCCTCTAAAGACAATTTGGGGTTATCTTCTATGCCGTATATACGGACAACAAAATTACCATTCATTTGTTTCAGCCCATGAACAACAACATTATCAGGAATGATTTCGTCATGAACATCAATATATGAAAGAAGTGTATTGTTACCAATTTTTGCTCTGTGGTGGACATAGCTCACTTCAAGATAACAATTTTCACCTATTTGTGCATTTTCCGACAATACACTGTTATAGCCTGAAATATTCCCTGAAATACTGCTGTTTACATTTCTGCTCCAGTCAAGGTGGCTATACGCGTCAATTTCTTCATTCATAAGTTTTAATATTTCTTTCGTTGTGCCAAAATGAATGAACTTTGACGGTGCAAGACGAAGAAGTTTCATTTTAAAGGGCGAAAGTGCCTCCCATAAATTTTCCCGTGCTTTTTTTAGTTCGGGACAAAACTTCCCCTCGCACTTTTCTTTATAAAAATCTTCAAGTGTCGATTCTTCGGCAAGCGGATATAAAAAATCCCCATAAAGCGAAAGTCTGACCTTTTCATTTACATAGCTGTCATACTTCTCTTCATCAAACTTATCATCAGTACAAACCAGCCCAAAAAGAGCTTTTAACATATTTTTCGGAAAAATCACCGCTCCGGTGTCTATATCAACACAATCGTTTTCATTTACAGCACCGTATTCTCTTAAGGACTGTTCTGTCTGTTTATGGAGAAATCTTTTAACAAGCCCATTTTCGCCATTTAGATAAACGCCATGATTTTTTCCTGTTTTCACATTTTCCTTAAAAGAAATTGCTGCAGCAGTTCTTCCTGAAAAGTCAATCTGAAGCGGATTAAAAAGCAAAAGGACATCGCCTGAAAGCAGGACCATTCCCTCTCCTATTCTGCCTGGAACAGAAGACATTGCAATCATACATTCATCAAAAAGCGTTGATGACCTTCCGTTAGGCAGTCGGTGGGGTACTGGTGAAAAAAGTTTTCCAAGTGCTGAATACTGAGGAACACGTTTGCTGTCTCCCCCTGAATGTATAACTAAAATTCTAAGATTTGAAAAGTCATTTCTTCCTTCCCTCTGGGCTATATATTTAAGTACACCAAGGGTTGCACCGCCGCTTCCTACACGTTTTCCTTCAGGGTCAGAAATAACGGCAAAATTAGTTTTAGAGGGCAGAAAACCTGCAGCTTTTCTCTCTTTAAGCTGCGACAAAAAACCTGCTGCCTGTTGCTCATTTGAAGCAGTCAGAACGATATAGTCCCAACCTGCAAAGTCATCTTTTGTCAGTAATCGGTTATAGTCATCCCATGTGTCCTGATAAGATTGTGAAAGAAAAAGTGATGTAAGGTTTTTCATATACTCTCTCCTATAAAACCCTATTTTTGGGAATATACTTTTCTCAAGATGGAAATCGATTTACCCGTTCCGATTTCCTTTGTAAGATTTTCAAGAATAAATCTTCTTCCGTTTTCTCCCATTTTTTTAATTTCATCTTTATTTTCATACATGTACAAAACAGCCTTAATGAGTGCCTCTTTATCATCAGCTTCAACACAAATACCGCAATTGTTTTCTGTTATAATTGAATCAAATTCACTGCCCTTGTCAAATGATGCAATAACGGGACGACTCGCAGACATAATGCTCCATGTCTTACTTGGTACAGAGTTGCTTCCTATACCTTTTTTTGAAATGATAAGCCCTGCATCGCCAAGACTGAATACATGCGATATATCCTCATAATCCTGAAACGGCAAAACGGTAATATTTTTAACCTGTTTTTCTTCAATAATGCTGAGAAGGCTTTCCTTAAAAGCGCCCTCCCCTATTATAACAAATCTTATATCCTCATTTTTTTCAAGCTCTTTAGCTACATCAGTCAGCATCTCCATATTTTGAGAAAGACCGATGTTTCCGCTGTAACAAATATAAAATTTATCTCTTTCCAGATTATACTTATCAAAAAGTTTATTATCTTCCCTATCGATATTTACAACCTTTTGTTCATTAACCCAGTTGTAGACAACATCTATTTTGTCCTCAGACACGCCTTTTTCCATGATATTTCTTTTAAAATCTTCTGAAATTACTATAATTCTGTCTGCTGATTTATACGTAATATTTTCAACAAATCTTCCTATTTTCCATAAAACCGAGCCTTTTTTTGTCATCTTTGCATTAACCAGTGAATCAGGGAAAATATCCTGCAGACTATAAACCGTTTTATACTTTTTAACTTTCTTTAAAGCATACATAACAAGTCCGTTAATTGGCGGAGTGCTTGATGAACTGAATATATCAATATCTTTTGCAAAAAGACCACAGATAAATCCTCTTAAAATACATAGAGTATAGCGGAAAGCTCTGAGGACAGGATTTTTCGGTTCTTTAAACATACTGTAGCGATGAATTCTTATATGTCCGTTATTTATTTCTTCATATTTTATCTTTTTGTATTTTTTCCGCGTTTGCTCATCGATGCCTCTGCAAGGCGTAGGGGCATAGACCTCGCATATAATACCCGACTTTTCATATGCCTCATTCATATCCTTTGAAAGATGTGACGAAGCAACTTGTTCAGGATAACAATATGATGAGAGTTTTAAAATCTTCATAATTTACCCCCCCTGCCTATTCACTAGTTGAAACTTTCTTTATTTATAATCCTGTTTTCACGCAGAAAATCAAATCCTATAGCACTACACCCTTTACAAGCAAAAGATTTCCGTATATTCTTTCTTCGCCTGTCTGTATAACTGCATAAGCCTTTTTAGCTCTTTCATAAAATTCATATCTTTCGAGCTTAGCCATCACCAGTTCGGGGTATTCTGTTTTAAGAATGCCTTCAAAATCACCCCATGTCTGAGGCGGTTGCATTCCTGATGCTTTGTCAGAATCTGTCATATCCATAACCGCAGCAGGTTTCTCTGAATATTTTACGTCAACAGGGAAAATCGGCTTAATTGCCTCAAGCACTGTTGAAACATCAAGTCCCGGAAGACGATATAATCTTGTTGCTATTGAATCAGCCGGAAAATTTGCATCTGCAATAATTATCTCATCACCGTGACCCATATCGCATAAAATTTTCAAAAGGTCTCCTGTCAAAATTTTGCTCATTCCGTTTAACATAATAAAACTCTCCTATACATAAATTTTAAAGATTATAATTATTGTTGTCTTTTCTTCCTTATTTTATTGATTAGAAATGACATTGATAAAATTATCAGAAATCCAAATAAGATGCCTCCAAAATCTATCAGCACATCACTTACCAGGCTTTTTCTGGAGCCAAAGCTCTGAATAAATTCATCGCAAACTGCCACAGAAAGCCCCAGTAAAATCGGGAGACTGATATATTTTTTGCCCCAGAATAAATAAGCAGCATAAAATGTTGAACCCAATCCGATTCCAAGCAAAGAAAACTCTGCAATATGAGCAATCTTTCTTATTACTCCGTGAAAAATATCTCTGCTGATTTTTTTGTCACTATCGACTACTTTTTGAATTTTTGAGGCAACAATTTTACTTTGAGATACTGTGTCACGAGAACCTTTTAATGAATTTGAAAAAATAAATGCTACAATGCAAACTACAAACACAATAAGAAGAATAATTATAATTTTTTTCGTGCGTTCCTTTTTGCTTTTGGAGTACATAATTGCCCTCCCAAATTCTTACTCTTATAATAGCAATATTTTATACAAAAACGGGGCAGCACAAATGGTCTGCCCCTGATTATTAATTAAATTATGTAAAAATTATTTCATCCATTCAGGAATCTCAACGTCAGTGCTTGCTGCGTCAGATGATTTCTGTGATGAGCTTCCTCCGCCGAAAAGAACGTCTTTGAGTTGTCCCATAGGCTTACCCTTAACACCTTCAAAGCCTGTTGCAATAACTGTGATGATAACCTCATCTTTAAGTGATTCGTCAATAGTAGAACCAAAGATGATATTTGCATTCGGGTCAGCAGCTTCAGCAACAAATTCAGCGGCACTGTTAATTTCAAAGATACCAAGGTCTGTTCCGCCTGTAACATTAATGAGCACGCCGCGAGCGCCGTCAATCGATGTTTCAAGAAGCGGACTCTGAATTGCAGCTTTAACAGCCTCGTCTGCTCTCTTCTCACCTGAGGCACGTCCAACACCCATATGAGCAATACCTGTATTTTTCATGATAGTAACAACATCGGCAAAGTCAAGGTTAATGTATCCCTGACCTGAGATGAGGTCTGAAATACCCTGAACACCCTGTCTTAAAACGTCATCAGCCATCTTAAATGCATCTGTTAATGTTGTATGCTGGTTTGAAACCTGCAAAAGCCTGTCGTTAGGGATAGTAACAAGTGAATCAACAGCATCTTTTAAAGCTGCAATACCCTCTTCCGCACGTTTCATTCTCTGCTTGCCTTCAAAAGCAAAAGGCTTTGTAACAATACCAACTGTTAAAATGCCCATTTCTCTTGCAATCGCAGCTACAGCAGGAGCAGCACCTGTTCCTGTTCCGCCTCCCATACCTGCAGTAACGAAAACCATATCGCAGCCTGAAATAGCCTGAGCGATTTCTTCATTGCTTTCTTCAGCAGCCTTCTGTCCAACTTCTGGATTTGCGCCTGCTCCAAGACCCTTTGTGAGCTTTTCTCCAATCTGAATTTTCTGTGTAGCCTGAGATCTTGCCAAAGCCTGCTTATCTGTGTTGATTGCTAAAAAATCAACACCCTTAAGGCCGTAATCAATCATTCTGTTGACAGCATTATTACCGCCGCCGCCGACACCTATTACCTTAATCTGTGCAACCCTTGCACCATCGTTATCAAACTCAAACACTTACTCTTCCTCCTCTTTGGTAATACCAAAATTTCCAATTATATTTATTCTGATATGTTGTTTTATTTTACACCCCGAAAAACAAATTTTATCATATGTAAAAGCCTGTCGGAGCCTTTTTGCACAATCCGTGACATTACAAAAAAGACTATGCAAAAGTCAGAGAATTTCGCGAAACAAAATTTCTCATATACATTATAACATAAATGAATCTAAAAACACAACCCCTAAATTATTATTTTTTAAATTTTATTTGTATTTTTGACAAATAATGTCTTCTTATAGTTGACAAATTATTAAAAAGTCTTGTCCCAAAAACAAGAACCGCAACTAAAAATAAGTCAACGCCAAGTTTTTCTCCTAAAAACGTAAGAAACAGAGCCAGAATAGTATTACCCGCAAAGCCTGATACAAACACATTGACATCAAAGCACTTTCTCACCATAGCCGAAGCGCCGCCCAAAGCAGAATCCATCATAGCAAGAACCACTACCGAAAGATACTGAGAAAACTCCTGAGGTACATAAAACGGAAACACTATTCCCATTAAAATTCCAACTACTACACATGCTATCAGAATCATTGTCCGTCCTCCCCGCTTTTTTCTATCGGTTTAGCGATATCGTATGTCACTTTCCCGCTATACCTTGGAATAATTAATTCGTCATGCCTTTTTATATCAATTTTAAAACCCCATATTTTCAGATTATCAATAACACCGCCGTTTAAATTAAGAGCAGCTTCAAGCTGTTCTGCCTTTCCTATCGCTTTTATGGTATAAGGCGGAGTCATTTTTGTATCATTTACCAAAATTGAAGGACCTACACACCTCACAGCAGATGTGCTAATCAATCTGCTGTCGTTTACTGCTATTACTTCTGCACCCGCCGCAAAAAGCTCATTTACAACTTTTCTTATATCCTCGTCATGAATAAGTGTCGCATTTGCATTAACGTTTCCAGCGCCTGTCCTTTTGCCGGCTGCATCATTTAACGTAACAGTAATACCTTCGCCTTTAACATCTACCATGCCTGCTGAAAGCTCTGCTCTTGAGAGCTGTTCTGAAAGAATCTTTGAATAATTGTCGGTTGTTTCCGCTTCTTTAAGATACTGGTCAATATCATTTTTATATGCATCAACCTGCATCCTGAGCTCATCATTTTTGTCCCGCTCGTTTTTAAGCTCTAAGAGAAGCTCGTCAATTCTTAAGTTTGTTGTGCCTGCTATACTTTTATTCTGAGATACGCTTTTAATCTGTACAGTTATGGCAAAAGCCATAATTAGAAGTATTGCTCCAATTGTAATCTGCGCTTTTATATCTTTATTTTGCACTTAACCATTCCCCCGTTTCATCCCTTTTAGTGCTTTTTCCTTTGTGTTTTTATACAGCCGGCGAAGGAGAAGGATTTTTCTCTTTTGTATTATTCGCCTCATCAGCAGCATCTGGTTCCTGTGTGGAAATATCTTCTTCCTCATTGTCGAGTGTGCCATAAATTCCTTTTGATGATGAAGATATGTCTATATAAGTCCCCTCTGCTTTATCTATGTTTGGCATAACACTCTGCATGAATTTAATTTTATATTCCAAATCCTCCATTTTGCCAAAAATGACTTTTACACCCTCATGCGTCACACCGCTAAAGTTTGAAAGGTTTGTAAAATCCATGCTTCTAAAATATTTAATGGCATCAAACTTATGGAAATATCCGACACATTCCATTATCATTTCAAAACTTACCTTATCTTCAGGCACAAGTTTTTTACATATTTTAGCCTCGGCCACCTCGATTCCGCTGACCTTTGGTATTAAAAGCTCGGGAATTTCATCGGAAAGCATTAAAACCTTTGCATTTTCGTTTATTAAAACGCAACCGGTCATATACGGAATAATCAGCTGAGGAGCAGTTTCCTCAACTATTAAATCTATTCTTCCTGGTATTCTTCTTTTTATCTTAACGTTATCAACCATAGGATTTTTCTTAATATTATTTTTAACTGCCCTCGTATTTACCCTGAATATATTTGTTCCAAAAACTATTCCTGAGCTTTCGATAAGCTCAGAGTCAGCTATTGTCTCATTCCCTGAAACTGCAAGCTCTTTGACATTGAAAAAGGGCGTAAAAAGGCAAAATGATATTATTCCTGCGCAAATTAAAAGAGTTATAAAAATAAAACTGAATAGTTTACCTTTTTTTATTTTCTTTTGTTTTTTGGACATTTCCTTCCCCCTAGATATTCTGCTCAGTCTAAACGCGTAACCTTAGCACCGAGTCTTTGTAAATATGTTTCTATCTCTTCATAGCCTCTGTCAATATAGCAAACCTTATCTATCTGGGTTACCCCATTTGCAGCAAGTGCAGCAATACAAAGTCCTGCTCCACCCCTTAAGTCAGGCGCACTTACATTTGCTCCCTTTAATCTTTTCTTCCCCCTGATAAGCGCTGTTTGCTGGCTTACAGTGATATCTGCGCCCATTTCCTTCAGGGCCTCTGCCACATTGAACCGATTTTTAAAAATGTTTTCTCTTATTATGCTTTTCCCGTCAGCTGTAGCAAGCATAGCCAAAAACAAGGACTGTGCATCAGTGGGAAAACTGGGATATGGCTTTGTTTCAATAAAATCAATAGCCTTAAGTCTCTGCGGTGCACGCAGAAAAATTCTGTCTTTTCCTATTCCTATTCTGCATCCGCATCTTATGAAACACTCAAGGCATGCCTCTAAATCATTCGGATTAACCCTTCTTATTTCAATCTCTCCGCCCGTCACAGCTGCACAGCAAAGATATGTCACAGTTGCAATTCTGTCAGGCATTATGGAATACTCTGTGCCATTTAGAGTTTCAACGCCCTCTATGTAAATTTCATCGGTTCCTGCGCCGCAGATTCTGGCTCCCATTTTATTAAGGAAATTTGCAAGGTCTACTATCTCAGGCTCTTTAGCAGCATTTCTTATTATTGTAACTCCGCTCATAAGGCACGAAAACAGCATAATGTTTTCAGTTGCTCCAACACTTGGGAAGCTAAGCACTATTTCCCCTGATGCAGAATTTTTCGAGTCGCATTCCAAATAATCCTCCGTCTCCAAAACTGAAACACCAAGCTGTCTGAGCGAGGAAATATGTAAATCAATCGGTCTCGGACCGAGTTCACATCCGCCCGGTGAAGAAATCCTGGCTTTTTTGCATCTTGCTAAAATCGCCCCCATAAAAACAATGGAAGACCTGAGTTCATGCATAAGATTTTCAGGAATATCGCTTTTTAAATCTCCGCTGGAATCTATGATTAAAGTATGTTCTTCTCTTCTTACCGAAGCCCCGAGAAATCTTAAAATATCAACTGTCACATTAACATCTTTAAGCTTTGGACAGTTATGTATAACGCTTACCCCTTTTGTCAGTATCGTGGCAGCAAGAATCGGCAATACAGCATTTTTAGCACCATGCATATCTATTATGCCTCTTATTCTTTTCCCGCCTGTTATCTCCAATTTGCTCACAGCATTGCACCTCCTGTTATTGCCGCTTAAAAAAACAGCTTTACACTACTATAATATGCCAAGGTGCCTATTTTGCTACAAACTTCATTTTTTCTCACTGAGCCTTATTATTATGTCAAGTATGCGCTTTGAGGCATTGCAAATGCCCATCTTTTTAGCACATGCACCCATTTTGTTTTGTTTTTCTTTATCAAATATAATTTTTTCTACAGTTTCCTTAAAAACTTGTGCTGTAAGTTCTGACTCTAAAATTACTACAGCTCCGCCGCCTTTTTCTATACTTTTAGCATTATACTCCTGATGGTTATGTGCTACATTCGGTGACGGAATTAATATAGAAGGTTTACCCAAAGCGCAAATTTCGCTCACACTGAGTGCTCCTGCTCTTGATATTATAAGGTCTGCTGCAGGATAAATCTCTTCACGATTGTATATATAAGGCAGAACGTTAATGTTTCCGCCAAGTTTTTTCTTATCAATTTTTTCTATTACGTTATCATAATATCGTTTGCCGGCAGCGCTTGTAAAATAAAGCGATTTTTCGTCGCATGAATTTATAAAATCAACCATCGCCTGATTTACTCTTTCTGCCCCAAGACTTCCGCCTATCATAACAATAAATGGTTTATCATCCATACCGAGTCTGGCTTTAGCATCTTTGACATTGACACTGACCAGCTTTTCATCTAAAGGATTCCCTGTCATATGACATTTTGAGTGAAGTGAAGGCTTAATATATTTTAAAGTGTCCTCAAAGCTGATTGCTATGCAGGATGCCTTCGATGCAGCTATTTTAACTGTCACACCCGGAATAACATTCTGCTCATGAATAATGCTTGGAATACCAAGCGCGGAGGCTGCAACAATAACAGGAGCGCAAACATACCCTCCCGTGCCGACAACAACATCAGGTCTGAAATCCTTTATAATCTTTTTGCAATCGCTGATTGCTTTAAGAAATTTTGCTATAACAACAAAATTTTTTAAAGAAAGGCTTCTTATGAGACCGCGGACATCAATAAATTTTATATCATAACCTTCACGCGTAACAAGTGTTTTCTCAAGTCCGCGTTCTGTACCGACAAAGAGAATTTCTGCATCAGTCTCTTTTTTAGCTATATCTGCAATAGCAAGCGCAGGATTAATATGTCCTGCCGTTCCTCCGCCCGAAATTAAAAGCCTCATTAATAAACCTCCAACCAATTAAAGTTCTTTCTTTTTTGAATATCTTGAAACGTTAAGAACAATTCCCATTGATGCCATAAGGAAGAATAACGCCGAGCCCCCATAGCTGAAGAATGGTAGCGGAATGCCTGTTGTCGGAATAGATGACGATACAACGGCAATATTTAACACCACCTGAACTGCTACAAGTGATATAATTCCCGTAACCAGCATTGACGAAAAAGTATCAGGTGCATTTATTGCAATTTTCATGCCTCTGAAAATTAATATTCCAAATAAAAGCAAAATTGCACTTGCACCAATGAGCCCCAGTTCTTCGCACACGATAGAAAAGATAAAATCGTTCTGGGGTTCGGGAACGTACATATATTTTTGTCTTGAATTTCCAAATCCTACACCGAAAAGTCCTCCCGAGCCTATTGCATAAAGCGACTGTATAACCTGCCACCCTGCACCCTGAGTGTCTTCAAACGGATGCAAAAACGTAAGCACGCGGGCAAGTCTGTAAGGCTCGTAAATGACTAAAGCAATACCCGCAGGAATAGCAGGTATTAATGCCATTGCAAAATATCTTATTTTTGCTCCGCCTGCAATCAGCATTACAACACTTGTCAGACCGATAATAATACACACACTAAAGTGCGGTTGAAGCATCATTAGTCCCATAAATACAACAAGAATTCCTGCATATTTAATAAGCGGCTTAAATTTCCCTATATTTTTTCCATCTTTTTCAACAAGATATGCAAAGAAAATTATAAGTCCCAGTTTAGCCGTCTCAGATGGCTGGATTGTCATACTTCCCACTCCAAGCCATCGTTTAGCACCATTAATCTCTTTACCTGCAATCAAAACAAGAAGCAATAATATTCCGCTTACAATCAGTATTATCTTTGCAAATTTTTTGTATGCCTTATATGGAAAATTTATTGTAAATGCCATAGCTATTGCACCTGCTACAGCCCAGATAGTCTGTCTCTGTATGTAAAAATATCCGTTTTTATTCTGATAGTAATAAGCAGAAGGAAAGCTTGCAGAAAAAACCATTAAAAGTCCTATTACAATGAGTGTAACACATACAGCCAAAAAGCCATAATCAATTTTTCCCTTGCAAGACTTTACCTTTGACGTGTTTTTTTTCATGGTTTTTCTATTTAAACCAGACTCCGCTTGTATTCTACGTTCAGCCACAGTTTTCACCACCCGATTAACAGAAATTAATAATACTAAAGTATCCTATTATACACAGCACTATAGTTGCCGCAGTAAACATCATAACAATTTTCTTTTCACTTATTTTGCACATTTCAAAATGATGATGCAAAGGAGACATTTTAAAGACACGCTTTCCCGTAAGCTTAAATGAGGTCACCTGAATAATGACTGAGAGAGTTTCTATTAAATATACACCTGCAATTATGATAAGTACAATCGGCAGTTTCAGCATAGCCGCACAAACTGCAACACTCCCCCCCAAAAACAGTGAGCCTGTATCTCCCATAAAAACCTTTGCGGGATTCCAGTTGAAGAATAAAAAGCCTACAAGCGCACCGGAAATTGCCGCCATGAAAATACACACAGCAAAATTCCCCATAAAATATGCAAAGGCCATTAAAGACAGTGATATTACAAGTGTAACAGATGCCGCGAGTCCGTCTAATCCGTCAGTCAAATTTGCACTGTTTGACACTGCAAGCTGAACTAAAATATTAAGCGGAATAATAAAAAGTCCAATATCAACAGGATGCTTTAAAAACGGTATAATAATCATACCGTCAATAATTCCTGTATGGACAAGCACAACTGTTGAAAGTACACTTACAAAAATCTGCATGAGAAACTTTGCCTTTGAGGAAAGACCGAGATTTCGTTTCATGACCACTTTTATAAAATCATCAACAAAACCTATTACTCCAAAAAGGAAAGAAGAGCCTACCAAAGCTATCATTTCCACGCTCACGCGCTTATAAAATATGAAAGGCACCAAAACTGCCACCGCAACTGATACAAGAATAAAAGATATCCCACCCATGGTCGGAGTTCCACTTTTTCTGCGGTGCCATGCAGGACCTTCTTCCCTTATGCTCTGCCCGAATTTCAAATATTTAAGAAACGGAATCAGAATGGGTGTTACGACTAAGCTGCCTATTATGCTGATTGCAATACTGTAAACCATTAATTTTTCCAATCCACTCTCTCCTTTTGTGCCTGTAACATGCACTCATAAAAATCTCGTATTAACCGTATATTTCAGCAGATATGATTCCTCTTATTTATTGCTCAAAAAAGCAGTTACTCGTTCAAGCTGCATCACGCGGGATGCTTTGATGAGAATTATATCGCCTTTTTTTATAATGCCTGAAATTTTAGAAATTGCCTCATCAATAGTCTCAAATGAATAAATATTATCTTTATTCATTCCGTTTTCTAAAGCTCCGCGTGCAATGTTTTTTGCCTCCGTACCTATTGTAACCAAAACATCAATATCATTTTCACAAACCTTAGCTCCAACCCTTATATGAGCATCTTCTGAAAAACTGCCAAGGCATGCTATATCACCTAAAACAGCAACTTTTCTGCTATCATACGATTTAAGAACATTTAGCGCTGCCTCCATAGAATCAGGAGCCGCATTATAACAATCATTAATTAATGTATAGTCATTTTCTTCCATAACACACATGCGCATACTGTCAGGAATAAATCCTAAAAATGCCTCTTGCACCTTATCAAAAGGAACATCCATAACCTGAGCAAGCGCGATTGCGGAGAGTGCATTATATACATTGTGTTTCCCCGGAGCAGGAATACTTACGTCAAAACTTGGTCCAGAAGTAGTTTTTACTGTAAATGATGTGCTCTCTCCCGTACTTAAAATGTCTTCTGCTACTATATCACAAGACTTATTCTCTATTCCCACAGTAATTACATTGTCTCCCAAATCGCACTTATGCGAAAGAAGAATTTTGTCATCGCCGTTAATGATAACAACAACTTCCTCGCTCGTGTTTTTCATAAATTCTGACTTAGCCTTAAAGATATTTTCCTGAGAGCCTAAAAACTCAATATGAGACATGCCTATGTTTGTCATAATAACGACAGAGGGTTTCACCATTTTAGAAATTCTGTCAATCTCACCAAAACCGCTCATTCCCATCTCACTTATTAAAATTTCATGCTCCTTTTCGAGAGCAAAAACCGTGAGCGGAACACCTATCTCATTATTAAAATTTCCTGCGTTTTTATGCACGTTATATTTCTGTGAAAGAACTAATGCACACATTTCCTTTGTTGTAGTTTTACCTACACTTCCCGTAATAGCTACGCAGTCAACTTTAAAAAGAGAGCGGTAAAACTCGGCTATATTGCCCAAAGCACGAAGCGTATCATCTACACAAATTACAGCAGCATCTCCTGCATTTTCAGGGACTTCTCCTTTGTGTGTAATAACGGCTGCTGCACCAGTTTTTATTGCCTCATCTAAAAAATCATGCCCGTCAAACTTTTCCCCTGAAAGAGGTACAAAAAGGGAGCCGTTTGCTGCCTTTCTGCTGTCTGTGGTGATATCTGTAATAACTGCATCCCCGTTTCCTGATAGCAGTTTTCCTTTTGCAGCTTTTAATACGTCTGAAACTTTTAAGGCTTTCATGTTATATTCCTCTCAAACTATTTCAAATTTAAAAATTCCCAAACTACTTCTCTCTCGTCAAAGTGAATCTTCTCTTTGCCCAGAATCTGATAAGTCTCATGCCCTTTCCCTGCAAGAATTATACAGTCATCTGCTTTTGCAATCGAAAGTGCATAACCTATTGCTTTTTTTCTGTTTTCTATTACTGTATATTTACAGTTTGTTTTCTTCATTCCTTCTTCAATCTGACGGATTATAGTCATCGGCTCTTCTGTCCTTGGATTATCCGATGTAATAATACAATAATCAGACAGCTCTCCTGCGATTTGTCCCATGATGCTTCTTTTTGAGTTGTCTCTGTCTCCTCCGCAACCGAAAAGTGTTATGACTCTGCCTTCTGTAAAGTCTTTAACTGTTCTTATAATGTTTTCAAGTCCGTCGGGAGTATGAGCATAATCTATGATTACTGTATAGTCAGTGCGTGTATAAACAGTTTCAGCCCTTCCTTTAACTCCCTTTGCAACAATTAATGCCTCTGAAATGGTGGAAGCATTGATAGAAAGACTTATTAAAGCGGCATAAACTGAAAGTGCATTATAAACTGAAAATTTACCGGGAATCCCAAGCCTTAAGCCCTGTTTTCCGCTTTCTGTATAAACGTCAAACAACACACCTTTTGGGGAAACCTTAATATTATCCGCTTTGAAATCTGCCTCATTTTCTATTGCATATGTTACAGTTTTTCCGCCAAAAGAATCTATAATTTTTCTGCCGTATTCATCATCAGCATTTATTACACTTACCTTCGACATTTCAAACAGTTTTTTCTTGGCAGCAAGGTAATTATCCATTGTCTCATGAAAATCAAGGTGGTCCTGAGTCAGATTTGTGAAAATTCCAACTTCAAACTCTATTCCCCACACTCTGAAAAGGTCTAAAGAATGTGACGAAACTTCCATGATTACGTATTCCACTCCGGCATTAACCATTTTGGCAAATAACTCATGAAGTTCAAGCGATTCGGGAGTTGTTCTTTCTGCATCTAAGACGATGTCTCCTATCATGTTTGCATTTGTTCCGATGAGCCCTGTTTTTTTGCCCATAAAATCAAGCACATGTTTAATCAGTGACGTAGATGTGGTTTTCCCGTTTGTCCCCGTTACACCTATAATTTTCATTTTATCCTTAGGATTTCCATAAAAATTAGATGCCATGGCAGCGAGAGCTTTTCTTGTGTTTTCAGTCCTTATAAGGAGAGCGCCGCATGCATCGCAGTCATCCTCGGCTACAATTACTGTGGCACCGTTTTCCACGGCGTTTCTGATATATTTGTGTCCGTCTGTGACAAAACCTTTAATGCATACAAACACAAACCCTTCCCTTACTTTCCGTGAATCGTATGCTATTCCTTTTATGTCTGTGTCAGGGTATAAATGTTTGCCATATATGTCAACACCTTCGAGCAAATCTTTAAGTGTCATTTTGTGTCTCTCCTTTACTGCAACGTTTGTTTCATAATAATCAGTCCATATTGAGATATCTGAACTCAACCTCTACTATAGTTCCTTCTTCGACAGTCACACCAGGCATAATACTTTGCTTAACCGAAATATTGGGAGTTGATGAATTACTTCCTCCTGTAACACCTGAAATATTAATGTTAAGTCTGCTCTCGGCAAGTTTTGCACGTGCCTGAGAAACTGACATATTTGTAACATCGGGAACTATAACCTTTCTCGTAGCTACATCTTCTGTATAAAGCACAACCACAGAGCCTCCGGGAACCATAGAGCCACCCTTTGGCATCTGATTGATAACAGTTTCTCCCGAGCCTACTACAGTATATTTCAAGCCTTCAGATGTGAGATTTTTTATAGCATTTGCCTGACTTAAGCCCTTTGTATCAGGAACAAAAATGTCAAGTGACTGTCTTTCCTGTTCTGTATACTGAGGCTCAACATTTAAATAGTTCAATGTATCCTCGAGTATTCTGCCTACAACAGGTGCAGCTATTCTTCCGCCGTAATATTCACCGTTTGATGGTTCGTCAAGCATCACAAGACAGCACACCTTCGGGTCATTTGCGGGTGCAAATCCTATAAATGATGCTATATATTTCTGGCTTCCTCTTGGAATTTTTTCACTCGTTCCTGTTTTTCCCGCAACCCTGAAACCCTTTACATAAGCATTGGAGCCGCCGCCGTTTGCAACAACATTTTCAAGCATAGAGCACATTTTTTCTGAGGTTGATTCAGAAATTACCTGTCTTACAATAGTCGGCTCAGTTGCAGAAATAACATTTCCATTATCATCAACCAGTTCCTTAACAAGATATGGTTTCATGAGTTTGCCACCGTTTGCAACTGCACTGACAGCAGTTATCATCTGAAGCGGTGTCACCTTAGGTCCCTGACCGAATGATGCCGTCGCAAGTTCAACAATATTAAAATTGTCCTTAGCATAGAAAACACCGTTCGCCTCACCCGGAATATCAAAGCCTGTCACATCAAGAAAACCAAAAGCCTCATAATATTTTCTGAACGTATCATTGCCTACTGACATGCCAATCTCAATAAAAGCCGGATTGCACGAGTTTTTAACAGCATCTGCTAAATTCTGCATACCGTGGCCTTCTCTTTTGGCACAATGTATTCTGTGCGATTCCACCTGTTTATATCCCGGACAATAGTAAGTAGAATTTTCGTTGATTACTCCCTCTTCCAAAGCCATACATGCTGTAACAATTTTAAAACATGAACCTGGTTCATATGAGTCAACAACCGCCTTGTTTCTCCACATACTCTGAAGTGCATTTGAAAGCTCGGCTACTCTTTCTTTGTCATCAGCTATAGCAGAAATTCGTTCTTTTTCTGCCTCATCTATAAGCTCAAACGGATTGTTTAAATCAAAATCAGGTTTTGTTGTCATGGCTAAAATCTCGCCTGTATCAACGTCCATAACAATTGCAGATGCACCCTGCAATGTTTTTTCTTCAAGATATGCTGTCTCTAAGTGTTTTTCGGCAAAATGCTGAACAGTTTCATCAAGTGTTAAAACAACATTGATTCCGTCCTCCGGGTCAACATGCGTTTCTTCTTTAAAGGGCATATCGCTGTCAAGCGCATTTTTAAGAGCAACAACTCTTCCAGGAACACCTTTTAATTCTTCATCATAAACCATTTCGATTCCGCCGAGTCCCTGATTGTCATCTCCCGTAAATCCTATAACATGAGATGCAAAGTTCCCGTAAGGATAATATCTTTTTGCGTCCTCCTGAAGAATTATTCCCGGAAGCTCAAGAGCACGTACTTTATTTGATTCTTCCTCTTCAATTTTTCTTTTTATAACAACATGATTAACCTCTCTTTTAAGAAGCTCCTCTATTTTTTCGTCATCCATACCAAGTGCATCCGACAGCTTTTCTGCAATTTCATTAACATCTTTTTTCGCTTTGCGTATTTCGTTTGGATTTGCTGTTACAGTATAAACACTTGAGCTTTTCGCGAGCACTTTACCGTTTCTGTCGTATATTGTTCCTCTTTTTGATGCAACGGCGCTATCCCTTGTCTGCTGCTCCAGGGCAAGCTTTTGAAGTTTAGGTCCGTCTATGAGCTGTATATATGCCAATCTCAAAAAAAGAAGGGCAAAAAATGCGCTGAAAACGGCGCACATAATAAATATTCTGATTCTGAGTTTTCTTTTTGGAGATTGTTCCTTCATGCCCAAAATTACTCCCTTCTTACACACTGAAAGATTTTAAAACCTAAAGCACCTTTCCCCCGAAATCGGGGCAAAGGTTCAAAAAATATATATGTTTATAAATCAAGCATAGGCGCAATTTTCTAATTGCGCCCATTACCTTCTAAGTTCATTTCACTATTTATATATAGTTTCTCTCTAATCTAAATATGCCTTTAAGGCACCGAAAAAATTACTTACTGCATCAACTGCATCAGGAGTCTCTGTTTTTTCAACACTGTCCTTTTGGTCTATCTTAATATATACAGTCTGGTGCTTTTCCGGTCTTGCCATATTAAGTCTTTGTGTCGCTATTTCCTCAACATTTTTTAAATTAAGAGCACTGTCTATTTCAATCTGTGTTTTTTGGTTTGATGCAATCATTTTATTAAGTGCATCGCGTTTTTCTTCAATCTTATCAATTTTTTCCGTTATCATTACACCGCGGCTAAGCACTAAAAATGCTATAACTGCAAGAAAAAACAAGGAAAGGTTTGTCTTTTTATGTAACTTTGCTTTAGATTTTGTTTTCCTGACAGTTTTTTCGTTATCGACTTTATTTTGTGTTTTCACACTGCGAATTCTTAAGTTAGAATTTCTTTCTGTCTCAGGCATAGCCATATAGCTGAATTCTGTCTCTTTATACGCAAGATTACTTTTAGCCAACAAACTCACTCCTTAATCTTTATATTTTTATCAATATTTTTCAAACACTCTCAGTTTAGCACTCCTTGCTCTGGGGTTTTCTGCAAGCTCTGCCTCATTTGAGATAACAGGTTTTTTAGTGATAATTTTGCCTTCCGGTTTCTTTCCGCATACACAAACGGGAAATTCTTTCGGACAAGTGCAGCCTGATGCTAGTGATGCAAAAACATTTTTTACAATTCTGTCTTCTAAAGAATGGAAGGTTATAACAGCAAGTCTTCCGCCCGGTGCTAAACTTTGAGCAAAATCCTCTATAGACTGTTTTAAAAGTGAAAGTTCCCCGTTAACCTCAATTCTTATAGCCTGAAAAGTTCTTTTAGCGGGATGCGGTCCGTCTTTTCTCGCACCGAGAGGAACAGCCTTTTTTATGACACTTACAAGCTGATAAGTCGTTTCAATCGGCGATTTTTTTCTTTCTGAAACAATAAACTCGGCAATTCTTTTTGCCCATCTGTCTTCTCCGTAGTTAAATATAATTTCAGCAAGTCTTTCCTCGCTGTATTCATTAACGACATTATAAGCTGAAAAGCTCTTTCTTGTGTCCATTCTCATATCAAGCGGAGCATCCTCCTGATATGAAAAACCTCTCTGGGGAGTATCAAGCTGATGAGATGAAACGCCCAAGTCCAAAAGCGCCCCATTTATCTGAGAAATATTTAAATCTGCAAGAATCTGTTTTATATACTTGAAGTTGGTGTTAACAAATGTCACATTTCTATAGGCGCTGAGTCTTTCCTTTGCGGCATTAATTGCATTATAGTCCTGGTCAATCCCTATAAGCCTGCCTGAGCCAAGTCTTTTTACTATTTCGCTGCTGTGGCCCGCACCGCCTATTGTTCCGTCTATTATAATCCCGTCAGGTTTTATATTTAAAGCCTCTATACACTCATCCTTCAAGACGGGTACGTGATAAAACTCCATATCATCTATCCCCTCTTAAAGCCCGAATTGTGCCATGTTCTGTGCTAAGTCATCCATATCAAAGTCATCAAGATTATTATCTTCATTCCATTTGTCAGCATTCCAGATTTCAATCTTTGTAGAGCCGCCTACAACTATAGCCTCTTTTTCAATGCCTGCATAGTTCCTCAGCTCTTGCGTGAGCATAATTCTTCCCTGTTTGTCACACTCACATTCACAAGCAAAGCCATAGAAAAATCTCGAAAACTTTCTTGCTTCTTTATTAGTAATAGAAACACCGTCAAGTTTTTCACGGAAGCGTGAGAATTCTTCTTTTGTATAAATAAAGATACATTTATCTATACCAATGGTAGCAACCATGCCTTCTGCCAGTTCATCTCTGAATTTAGCAGGCATAAATATTCGGCCTTTGTCATCAAACGTATGCTGAAACTTACCTATGAACATTTCTCACACCACCTTTCATTTTTTGGAGCACCACCCGATACATTCATTCACCAATTTCCACCACAATGCTCCATTTCTATTTCATTTTACTTTATTTTTACTAATTTTGCAAGTGTTTTTTGTAAAAAAATTTTATTTTTTTTGAAACACTGTTGTAACATACTATATATTGTGTCTATAAATTCTTCATATACAATCAAATAAAAAATTTTTAAATAAAAAGCGGAATATTTCATCATGCTACTGCTTATAATGATATTAAAAATACTTAGGAGGAAAATTATGATTTTACAAAGCATCAGTGAAAAAAGTACAGGCATTTTGCGAAAATACCGCGATAAAGTCGAAAAAAATCAGGCAGAGAGAGCTTTTTTAAAGAAAAAAGCTTTTTTCCGCGAGGCACTCAAACAAGCCAAAGCAGATGTTTTATCAAAACGTAATCATTTTGAAAATGTGACTGAAGAAAAACTGCTCAACTGTTGTATTTTAGAGCTTACTGCTGCAGAGGCAAGGCTTAACTATTATATTTCCTTAGCAAGAAAAGAAAACATGGTAAATGATGAATATCTTGATTATGTATTTAAACGGGATAGCTATGAGGGGAGTGTAATAATGTGACACCTCTTCAAATAGCGGCATACATAATCGCCGCCTTAATTGCAATTTTATTATTCAGAATTTTTGCAAAACCTCTCAAATGGGTTGTCTGGCTTTCTTTTAATTCTCTTTTGGGAGGAATAGGCCTTTTTCTTTTCAATACTGTTTTTTCCCAGACAGGTTTTTCTATAGGAATAAATGTTGTCACTTCTGCGGTTTGTGGATTGTTGGGAGTTCCTGGCCTGATTCTTTTAATTATTTTAAAGTTTGTATTCACTTCATAAATAACGGGAGAGGATGTAGCCTCTCCCGTTATTTATGAAGTTACACTGCTCCGTTTTCTGGCGAAAAGTTGATTTTACATTCCTGCTATGATATAATCAGCATATAAAAAGGTGGGTGATGCTTATGACATTTATGCAAACATTAACAGACATATTTACATCCAGGGTAATTTCCTCAGTACTGCTTTTTCTTATGCTTTTGCTTTGCGGAGAAGCGCTGATTGTTTGTTATAAGAAAAGCAAGGCAAAATTACCTGAGCCTTTAAATAAATTCACAGGTTTAACCAAAAATTATTATAAGACCATTTTAATATGTATTTTTATTGTCGGCATTTTAGTTCGCTTCGCTTTTTTCTGGATTTATCCGCTTGGTTTAAATCAGGACGAAGCTTCTGTTGCCTACGATACATTTGCAGACCTGGAGTACGGCTTTGACAGGAACGGAGACCACAACCCCGTTTATTCCGTTGCATGGGGCTCAGGCCATAGCTCGCTTTATATCACTTTTTCTAAACCTTTTATTGCCCTATTGGGGCTTAATGTGTTTTCGGCAAGAATAACAAATGTCCTCTTTAGCTGCCTTGCTCTTTTTGCATTTTATGGCATACTTAAAAGACTTTTATCTAAGGACAGCGCTCTTTTGGGAACATTAATTTTCGCCATAATTCCATGGCATATTCTAATGGCCCGTTGGGCGCTTGAATGTAATCTTCTTCCCAACATGTTTATAATAGCAACTTATTTTTTAGTCAGAGGCTTTGAAGAACAAAAATTTTATATTCCCTCGCTGTTTATTTATGCATTGTGTCTTTACGCATACGGAACGGCAATTATAACTGTTCCTGTGTTTGTATTTGTCATGGCAATTTACCTTATTAAGCATAAAAAGATAACATGGAAAATGCTAGGAATATGTGCAGTAGTTTTTACTGTAACAGCAATTCCTATCATGCTTTTTGCTGCAGTTAATTTTTTTGGTGCCCCTGAAATGGATTTTGGTTTCATGACTGTCCCCAAGCTGATTAGCCCAAGATATAATTCTACAGTCACACTTTTGTCAGAAGAATTTTATGCATCACCTGTACAGAACTTTACTGAATTTTTAAGAGTGATATTTTTTCAAAATGACAGTCTTCCATGGAATGCAGTTTCAGGATACGGAATAATTTATTTATTCTCTCTCCCCTTTATGATTTTGGGACTGTGCACATTTATATCAGATTCATGGCAAAAACGAAAGGGCTTCAATCCGTCCTTCATATTTATTGCAGCGCTTATTTCGATCATTATTCTTGCATGCCTAAGCACCCTCAATATTAATCGTGCAAACTTCGCCTTTATGCCCATTACATTCCTTACAATTTACGGAATGTTATTTGTCATGAGACACTTAAAGAAAGTAACAACTCTTATCTTGGCCGTTTATATAGTAGCTTTTGTGTGCTTTTCTTCCTGCTATTTTACAACTTATCAGCAAGAGATTGGACACTCATTTTCATACGGATATGGAGATGCAATTAAATATGCCGAAAGCAAAGCAGAGGGGAAAATCTATTCTTCATCATACATAAACGCACCATATATACTCACAATGTTTTATTTAAAAACTGACCCAAAGATTTTTATAGATACTGTTGATTACTTAAACCCTGACAGCGAGTGCCGTTTTGTCAATTCCTTCGACAGATACTATACAGGCATACCCAATCCCCTTCCGAAAAGCGATAAAAATGCTTATATATTTTCTAATTATGAGTACAGTCAAAGGACAGACTTTTCTAAATCTGACTACGAAATTAAAGTGTTCGGAAACTTTACTGTGGCAACACATAAATAAAAAAAGGAGCAAAAGCTCCTTTTTTTATACTATTCTTGACCTGTTACCGCCTTCTATAAAACTTTCGATATTCTTTGCCACCTCATCAATACACCTCTGCCTTGAATCTATTGCCCCCCATGCCATGTGCGGTGTGAAAATCACATTATCTTTTTTCAGCAGTTTTTGATACGGGCTATCCTTTTGCATGGGCTCAGTAGAATAAACATCTATGCCAAGCGCTCCGATTTTTTCGTCTAAGACCGCCTTTGTAACTGCTTCTTCATCAAAAACATCTCCTCTTGCTACATTAATAAGAATGACATTTTTCTTCATTTGAGCAAGCCTTTTCTCATTAATAAGGTGGTATGTTTCATCGTTTAGCGGTGTATGTACTGTTATGATGTCGCTTTTACGGCAGAGAGTATCTAAATCAACGCAATTAAACTCTTTTGTAGGAGTCCTCTTATATGCAATAACATCTGCTCCCATTGTCTTTGCAATGCGTGCGACCTTGCCTCCTATGTTCCCCAGTCCTACAACTCCCCATACAAGCCCTGATATTTCCCTGAATACAGGCTTGATACAGTTAAAAATTCCGCTTTGTGTATATTTTTGTGACTTGACATAATTATCATAAACAGAAAGATGCGTTGCAAGCGAAAATGCCATTGCAACAGTAAGCTGAACAACACTATCCGTTGAATAACCTGCAACATTGCAAACGGCAATGCCATGTTCTCTGCAATAATCAATATCGACGTTGTCAAAGCCCGTTGCGGTGATGCAGATAAGTTTAAGTTTTTTTGCACAACGGAGGTTTGAGCTGTTTAACTTAACCTTGTTGATTACAACAACTTCTGCATCTTTTATCCTGTCGATAACATCTTCCTTTAAGGTAAGGTCATAAAATTTTACTTTTCCGAGTCTTAAAACGGACTCAAAACTCAAGTCATCGCCAAGTGTTGCTATGTCCAAAACTGAAATATTCATTTTTTCTCCTCCGTATCTATATAGTCTCAATTTTCTTCCAGAAATCCAGTACTTCCCTTTCATAAGCAACTTTATCTGTCATATAGCTCATTGCATGACCTGCACCATCTACAATCAGCAGACTTTTTGGCGCTTTGCATGCATTATAGTTTTCATATGTCATTTCCACAGGCACAAACTTATCGGTTTTCCCATGAATAAACAAAACAGGCAGAGTATTTTTCTCCATAGCGTAAATCGTAGAATATTCTTTAAGTCCCATGTTTATCCTTTTTCTGCACATGCCATCTGCAAGTCTCTTCATAAGACCGTAAGAAATCTTAAGATTATTCTTTGCGATATGTCTCCATATATCATCAGCTGACGTAAACCCGCAATCAGCCATAATTCCGCAAACATTTTCAGGAAGCTCTGTTCCCGATGCCATAAGAACCGTCGTTGCTCCCATAGAAATTCCTGCAAGATATATAGGAAGTTTTTCTCCCATGTTTGAAATTGCCCAATCAACCCAGTCGTGACAATCATGCCTCTCAACCATTCCAAATCCCATGTGGTCTCCGCCGCTGTCATTTTGTCCTCTCTGCTCTGCATAGAGAATGTTACAGTCATTTTCCTCCCAGAATTCAGAAATCATTCCGAAATCGCGCGACCATGATGAACGCCAGCCATGCATGGCGATAATTAACCTTTTTGCTCCTTCTTTAGTATAGAGATGCCCTACCAGTTTTTCGCCGTCATGTGCCTTTATCTCTATACGTTCTAATTCACTTTTTAGCAGTCTTTTTCCTTTTTCCTCAAGCAAAGCAGTCACAGCGCATGACATATCAGCACCCGTAATACGTCTTTTTGATTTTCCTGAGGTTTTTGGTCCTTCTCTGTCTAATGCAACAGAAACAAGCATATCAGCCACTTTATATGAAACTGTCGCTAAAACTGATAATCCTGCCGCTGTAATACCTGTACCTAAAAGTATATTTTTTGTGTTCTTTTTCATGCTATTTCCTCATTAATGCAAAATATATATTACATTATAGCCACGTTTTTCAGCAAAAATACAAGTCATTTACATCAGCGGTGCAAAAAGCCTTAAAAGTCTTTGGATTATTCTCATAAATAAATTTCTTTTGCAATCGCTCTCTTTAATCTCTATACACTCATCCAGAGTTTCTAAGAAATCTTTTTTTATATCATATATTGTTTTACAGCCATGAATGAGAGCGCCGCATTCAAAATGAAGATAAAGGCTCCTGTAATCAGCATTTGCTGTTCCTATAGATGCAGTCTTATCGTCTGACAGGAAAACCTTTGAATGAATAAACCCCTTCTTGTACTCATAAATTTTGACGCCTGCTTTTATAAGCTCGGCATAATATGAGCGTGTTGTCAGATGCACATATGCTTTATCGGGCACATGCGGTGTTATGATTTTAACATCTACTCCGCATTTAGCCGCCTCGCAAAGCGCCGATGACATCGAATCCTCTAAAATAAGGTATGGTGTTGTAATATAGAGATAATCACATGCCCTGCTTATTATCGACATATAAACATGTTCCACAACGGCTTTTCCGTCAAGCGGTCTGTCTGAGTAAGGCTGTACAAATCCGTCTGAGACTTCCTCTGTCTCTGCTCTGAATATATTAAAGTCCTCATCATCTTTTCTGAATACATTCCACATTTGAAGGAACATCACCGTAAAACTCCATACTGCCTTTCCCTTGACCATAATTGCACAGTCCTTCCAGTGTCCGAACCTTTCCTCTCTGTTGATGTATTCATCTCCTATATTGATGCCGCCGGTAAATGCAACCAAACCGTCAATAATTGCAATTTTCCTGTGGTCTCGATTGTTTTGGACAGTCGAAAGAACAGGCACAAAAGGATTAAAAAGCACGCACTTAATTTGTGCTTTTTCCAAAGTTTTGTGATAATCTTTAGGCAAAAGCATAAAACAGCCTATGTCATCAAAAATAACCCTGACATCTACTCCGCTCTGTGCCTTTTCTTCAAGTATTTTTAAAATGGTTTCCCACATATATCCCTGACTGATTATGAAATACTCTAAAAATATAAATTTTTCGGCCTTTTTCAGTTCACATACAAGCTGCTCAAATTTTTCCTCACCGCTCTTTAAATACTGTGCCTGAGTATTTTCATACACCGGAAACCCTGCATAAGAATAAAGATAATTCGAATTAAGATAACACGCCCTGTCAAACTCTTTAATCTTTTCTAAAGATTCGTCTCCGCACACAAGCAATTCTCTGCACTGTTCTTCTGCCGTCTTAAACTTTTTGTCAAAGCTCTTTGCTGTCCACTGATTTCTTATTATAAGATAGAACATTCCTCCAAAGAACGGAAAAGCAAGAATTAAAACAACCCACGTCAGCTTATATGCGGGCTTATCCTCTGCTCCTAATATGAAAACAGCAACCACGTAGCTTATTATTGACATTACAGGTGCAAAAACCGAATAATTTGTTCCTGCACTCAGAAACATCAGAACTATTAAAAAAACCTGTAAAACAAGGAGAAGTATAACAAATACACGTCTCCTGAATACAATTCTCATCCATTTCGGTCTTGTTTTAACTGCTCTTTTCTGAAGTCTCCTTTTACTCAGCCCAAGATATAAAAATGATAAAGCAATAATAAAAACAATTAAACTGCATGATATGAAGAATTCAAAAGAAAGCGGACTCAAAATATTTACTCCTAAAGCTGTTGCCGCAATCATAAAAGGTGCCATACCTAAAAGCGAGCCTATTGTATATTTCTTAAAATCAATCCTCTTTCCCCCTAGGAGCATACCTACAATGCCAACCGGGAGTAAAGGAGATATTCTCAGTATATATGAAACAAAAAATTCGTTCTTTGCCGTTATATCGCCAAGTTTTCGTATTCTTAAATATTTCCCCTCAAGATAATCACTAAGTCCTGCTCCTGCCCTGTAGCCTACTGCATACTCCAGAGTATTTTCTAAGAACATGCCGATAAAATTTACTAAAATAGCAAAAGGCAAAGGTAAAACAATTCCCGAGACAATATAAAGCACCATAGCGGGAAACAAAATTGTAAGCGACTTCAAGATATATAAGCCTATTAAAAAAAGCGATGCGATTTTTTGGCTTTTTGGTGTAATTTTCAAAACATTTTCTACAGTAATATATTCCCTGAATATAAATACAAATAATACCAAAGCTAAAACAGATATAACTGAAACAGCTTTTGACACATTTAAAAAAACCGCTTCTTTTTTATTTTCTTCCAATGCTTTCCACCTACCTTTTGGTATTGAGTATTTTAATATTTTCATTATTTATTGTCAATACTTTTAAAAATAATTAAGTAATTCTTAATATCTTCCTTCTAAATCTCAAAAAGTTTCAGAATTTCGTCTTTAGAAAGGGAAAGTATATCAAGCTCCCCTCCAGAAATTATACTGTCTGCCAGATTTGATTTTTTCTCCTGAAGCTTTAAAATTTTTTCTTCTATTGAATCCTTTACAATCAGCTTATAAACCTGAACACTCTTTTTCTGTCCCATTCGGTAAGCTCTGTCTGTCGCCTGATTCTGTACACTTTTGTTCCACCACGGGTCGTAATGAATAACCATATCTGCTCCCGTTAAGTTAAGTCCCGTACCTCCTGCCTTTAGTGAAATCAGGAAAACAGGAGTGTTGTCCTCATTAAATCTGTCAACAAGTTCTTTCCTTTCCTCTTTTTTAGTAGAACCTCTTATCTCATAATACGGAATTTTCATCTCGTCAAGTTTTTGCGATATAACATCCAGCATTGATGTAAACTGAGAAAATAAAAGCACCTTGTGACCGCTTTCATTGAGACTCTCTAAAAGCGAAAGACAAAGCTCAAGTTTTGCACTGCCTTCACTGTAATTATCATAAACAAGACCTGGATGGCAGCATAGCTGACGCAGGCGCATAAGCATCGATAAAACCATAAATCTATTTGCCTTTTCATCCTGTGATTTAAGCGCAAATTCCTCTTTTATCTGCATAGCATTTGCTGCATAAATCTTTTTTTGCTCATCCTCCATTTTAGCATAAATAACTGTTTCATGCATTTGGGGAAGTTCCTTTAAAACATCGCTTTTTAAGCGTCTTAAAATAAAAGGAGAAACTATCGCCTTCAATCTCTTTATTGCTGAGCTGTCTTTATCTCTTACAACAGGCACTTCAAAATGATTTTTAAAATAAGAGTGAGAATAGAGATATCCCGGCATTAAAAAGTCAAAAATTGACCAAAGCTCCGATAAATTGTTCTCAATAGGCGTTCCTGTAAGTGCAAATTTCGTTTTGCTTTTTATAGACTTTACAGCTTTTGCATTCTGTGTTGTATAATTTTTTATATATTGTGCTTCGTCAACCACCTGATAATCAAATGTGAACCTCTCATATTCTGAAATATCCCGTTTTAAAAGCTCATAAGACGTTATACAAACATCATAATCTTCCGCTTTTTTTATTATCTCTATACGTTCAGTATTATTTCCTATTACGCATATAGCCTTTATGTCTGGACTAAATTTCTCGATTTCACTTTCCCAGTTTAAAACAAGCGATGCAGGGCAGACAACAAGAGCCGCAACTTTGCCTTTTTCATCTTTTTTGTCCTTTATTAAAGATATAATCTGTAATGTTTTTCCAAGTCCCATATCATCTGCCAGCACTCCTGAAAAACCGCACATTTCAAGTGTCTTAAGCCACCTGAACCCTGTTTTCTGATAATTTCTTAAAACCCCTTTGAGACTTTGGGGCGGAACAAAATCAGAATCAGCGACATACTTCATATCCCTGACGAGTTTTTTAAGTTCGCTGTTTCTCTCAACAGAAGAAATTGATGAGTTTTTAAGAATTTCATCAATATAGAGAGCGCGGTAGCCCGGAACAGTTACCTCGCCTCCCGCCAAAGCATCTCCGCTTACCGACAATCCTTCAGTTATATTTAAAATATCAACAAATACATCACTTTCCAAAGATAAAAATGAGCCGTCCTTAAGCCTGTGATATTTTTTTGTTTGCTTGTATGACTCTAAAATTTCACTAAGCTCATCAGGCGGGAAATCATCTGATGAAAAATCAATATTTAAAAGCCCGCTATCCAGTTTAGCGCCTACAGAGATGCTCTGCGGCCTTTTAATTTTCATTTTTTTAATAGAATCGGAAGCATATATCTCGCCATATGCAGAAAGCTCCGCTATGCCCGATGTCAAAAATTCATATATCTGGCCTTCTTCAAATGTATGATATGCTCCCAGTTCCTCTGAAAATGAGGGCATATATTTCATGAGCACTGTTTTAACGCAGAGTTCCCCCTCTAAATCTCCCACACTTTTAGGTTCTCTGTTATTATCTGCGGCATCAAAAACCTCTCCGCCGTAATGAAACATAACCTTTGCAATAAGGTTTTCCTCCTCAAAATCAAGATAAATCTTCGTTTTGAGCGGAAGAGGGCGGAACTGAGACAAATCTTCCCTTGATTTTATCGGAATAAAATCAGAAATCGTCTTGAAAACCGAACTGTAAAGAGAAGCCATATCATCTGCATGAACACAAAGAGGTGTGTTCCTCGCACAAAGAATTGATAAAATCTCCCCGCACTTTTGCGTATATTCCTCTGAAGTACAATATATTACTTTGTCCGTTTTAATATAAATTCTGCTCCTCCCCTTGATAATATCAAAATCAACATTGTCAAGGCTTATTCCAAAACAGCTTTTTCCTATCTTTTTTATACTGATGTTAAAATCAGGAATTTTCTCAGTTATTTTTATTTTAAATTGCTCTGAATTTGATACCGCATCTACATTTTTCCCGCAAAGCATTCTAAGGAGCTTATCTGTTAAGTGTCCTGTAATTAACATATGCTTTTTATCCTCATATGCCCCTTTTAAATGTGCAGAATAATATGTCATCACGAAATTCAAAAGAGGTTTTGAGTCCTCATTAAAATTATTTACATCATGCAAAAACATAAAACCCGAGCCGTATTTATCCACATTTCCGCTTTTCATATTTTCATAAAAAGCTCCGATATCTTTTATTACATATACTCTGCCTACATCTATTTTGAGTCCTAATTTCAGACAATTTCCGTCAATTTTAAGAATTGGGATTAAACAGGCAGTATTTACAGAATTTGCAGCTATTGTTCTGTTTGCTGTTTTCTGTGAATAGCTTAAAATCATTTTAAGAGCATCATCATCTGTTTTTTCTCTGTTTTTTCTTTCTCCGCGGTTTCTTGGGTCTTTGTTAAAGAAATTATTTTCCTGAGAAATTAAAGTTGCGGCAATATGCCTGCATGCCCCGTCATAATCGAGACACAACGGACAAGTGCATGAATAACCATTGATTTGCTCATTATAATTGTCAATTTCGATTATAACCTCATATTCCCTGCCGTTATCGCAAACAGTCGATAAAATTTTGTATTCATCCTGAAAATCCGTGTCTTTGAGGCGCACCTCACCGACAGCTCCCTGATAAAAAAGTGAAAGCGCTTTTGAATATGTATCATCATTTGCCGTAATTTTTCTGATTAAGCCTCTCGGTATCGGCATCTTTGCCACCTGCCTTAAAAAAAGTATTATTATATTATACCATACTTTTTTCTAAAATGGAACAACATTGAGTATTTTTATTTAATCAAATAAAATCTTTCTGAAATTTATTGACAAACGTGTAGTTTTGGATTATAATTATACACAGATTTTGTTGCGCAACATAAATCTTTTAGAACCTTTGGTTCTTTGCCGTAAATTCATTTACAATTTAAAAACAGACGGGAGCTTGTGCAAACAGGCTGAGAGTAAGCGTATTGCCGCTTTAACCGGAATAACCTGATTTGGGTAATGCCAACGTAGGAATTATATCGTTTTCGTCGGATGTTTCCCAATCGGGAAGCATCTTTTTTTATACTTAGAAATGTGAAGGTTAAGCCTTAAAATGAGTTTTTCGGCGACAAGCAAAAAAAACACCCCGAACATGCCTTACCGGCAGGATTTCGGCTATATGAAAGGTTGATTAAAATGACAAAAAAACTAACAACAAGCGCTATGCTTATTGCACTTTCTTTAATACTTTCCATGATAGTTCTGTTTAATGCTCCGTACGGAGGTACAGTCACAGCAGGGAGCATGGTCCCTGTAATTATCATCGGCATACTTTTAGGAAACAAGTGGGGACTTCTTTCAGGGTTTGTCTATTCACTTCTGCAGATGCTCACAGGAGGCATCGTTCCTCCGCCAACCCCCAGTTTGTTATTATATGTCCTTGTAATTCTTTTAGACTATTTAGTTGCATTTACAGTTTTAGGTCTTTCAGGGTTATTTATGAATAGCATAAAAAATAAAAAAGTTGCTATTCCCCTGTCAGGTGCCTTTGTCATGCTGCTAAGGTTTATATGCCATTTTCTGTCAGGTATACTCATTTGGCATACCTATGCACCCGAGGGAACTCCCGTCTGGCTTTATTCCCTCCTTTATAACGGAGGATATATGCTCCCCGAAATTGTTATATCGACTTTAGTTCTTTTCCTTCTTTCAGGCTATGTTAAAAAATGGAAGGAGGGCCTATAATCTCTACTCTAACTTTATCGTCATAAACATGTGCACGTATTTTAATTTGTTCATAACTGTTATTTACAAACTTCAAATCGAGGGTGCCGTAATCAACTGCGGCATCCTCGCCTTTTTTTGTGTAATCCACCTCTTTTTTATGTTCATGGCGTTCCGTAATTTCAAGTCCTGCGCCTTTTGCCGCCTGATAAAGTGTTGAGCTTACCTGACATACGCCTCCGCCGAAATCATATTCTCTTTCCTCATATACTATGACAGGCGCTTTTTTATATCCGCGCTCAGCAGTCCTTTCTCCCACTGCATCGTTAAATGAAAAAACTTCACTATGTGCTATTTCTATTCCGTCTATCGCCATAGCCGCAAGCCTTATATTATTAATCCTGCTTTCCGTTTTGTCCAAAAGAATGGTCTCTGCATCTGAGATAACTGTTTTTTCCTCCTCATTTGCAGACCTAACCATTCTTTTTTTCTCAGTTTCGTTGTTTTCCTTTAGAGTGCATCCTGAAAAAAATACTGATAAAAGCACAAGGATAATTATTGTATATTTCATTTCATCACCGCCTATAATAGCTATTATCAGCATCTAGAGACTGAACAATACATTTTTTATATGATTTTACTATAGGAGAAGAGTAATGATAGAAGCAAAACCTGTAAATGAATCTGTTATAGAAATGGTGCATCTTGTCCTTCCTAACGACGTTAATCTATTGGGAAATCTCAAAGGCGGAACACTCATGCACTGGATTGATATAGCCGCAGCGCTCGTTGCCTCAAAGCACTCAAACTGCTATGTTGCAACAGTCTCGATGGACTCGCTTGATTTTAAGCACCCGTCAAAGCTCGGTTCAATGGTAAAGCTCCGCGCTCAGCTGATTTCCGTCGGAAATACCTCAATGAAAATAGGTGTTTCCGTAACGAGCGAAAACCTGCGTACCGGTGAAGTTATAAAGACAAACGATGCAACACTCGTATTTGTTGCTTTAGATAAAGACGGAAGACCCACGCGCGTTCCAAAAATAGCAAAATAACAACCAAATTTATATTTTAATCAGAATCAAATTTTTGCCATAAACCTTGACAAATTTTCTTCCGCAATATATACTAATATTATACTATATAATTATAATAGGAGGTAACTATGTCTGTACGTTATTCTATAGTTATACCTGCATATAATGAAGAACTTGTAATAGAAGAAAGCTACAAAAGATTAAAGTCCGTTATGGATACAACAAATGAGGAATATGAGCTCATTTTTGTAAATGACGGAAGCCGTGATAAAACAGGCGAAATGCTCTCTAGTCTTTGTGACAAGGATAAAAATGTTAAAATGATAGATTTTTCGCGCAATTTCGGTCATCAGACTGCAATCACAGCAGGCATGGATAACTCAAGCGGTCAGGCAGTTGTTGTTATAGACGCTGACCTTCAGGACCCTCCTGAGGTTATTCTTGATATGATAAAGAAATGGAAGGAAGGCTATGACGTTGTATATGGAAAGCGCGCCAAAAGAAAGGGTGAAACCTTCTTCAAACTTTTCACAGCCAAGGTTTTCTACCGTTTCTTAAAAAGCATGACAAGTGTTGATATTCCTGTTGATACGGGCGATTTCAGGCTTATTGACAGAAAAGTCTGCGACGAGCTTTCAGCGCTTACTGAAAAGAACCGCTATGTCAGAGGTTTAGTAAGCTGGGTAGGCTTTAAGCAAACAGATGTTACATATATAAGAGAAGAACGTTTTGCGGGCGAGACAAAATATCCTTTAAAGAAAATGATAAAGTTTGCCATGGATGGACTTACTGCATTTTCATATAAGCCTTTAAAGCTCTCGTCGCTTTTAGGGGCAGTTCTCTCTGTCTCAAGTATAATCTGGCTTATTGTTTCTGTTCTCATTAAATACGTTGGCAATGCATCTGTTCCGGGCTGGGCATGTGCTATTTCCATCCCCCTCTTCTTCAACGGACTCATTTTGATGATGCTCGGTATTATGGGGGAATATATCGGAAGAATATATGATGAATCGAAAAATAGACCGCTTTACATCATAAGAGAGAAAAAGGGATTTAGTGATGGAGAAAACTGCTGAGAAAAAAAACTTAATTCAGGTAATAAAATTTGGTGCTATCGGCATCATGAACACTGCACTTGACTATCTCCTGTTTGCATTATTTTTCAGTATTTGTAATATTGATAAGAACATAGCTCAAGTATTTGCAACTGCAATCGCAATGACAAACAGTTATATTTTAAACAGATATTTCACATTTGGCAAAAAAGGAGCTGTCAGGGTAAGCGAAATGTGGAAATTTATAATTGTAAATCTAGTTTCAATGGGAGTTACAATTATTCTTTTAAATCTGTTTTATGATGTATTGCACGCAGAAAGACTTGCAAATTCTTTATTCAATGTAATTTCAGTTCAATTTAAACTTACAGATGATATGGCAGTGCTGTTTTGCAAACTTCTGGCAACGCCGTTTTCTCTTGCGGTTAATTTTCTTGGTAACAGACTATGGGTTTTCGGTACAAAAGAGCATTAAATTTCTTTCTGTACATTTTTTGATTTTACAATGAATAATATGGAAATTTTTAGGTAAAAAACGAGTTTTATATACATTCAGACAGTAGAAGTTATCAACAGTTTTTTGTTAATAATCTTTGTTTTTCGCTTAAAATCGCTTAAAAAATGTTAACAACCCTGTTGATAATGTTAATAACTAACGAAATTTTATGCATAAACTAAAAAAATTTTTAATTATAGGAAAGAAGCTGAATAAAATATCTTAAGGAGGCAAATATGTCAGTCAAATACAAACGAATTTTACTAAAACTCAGCGGCGAGGCTATCTCGCAGGAATCCGGTTCAGGTATAGATTTTGATAAGCTCGCCACTATTTCAAAAATTATAAAAGAGTGTTTAATACGAGGCACACAGGTAGCAGTTGTAATAGGAGCAGGCAACTTCTGGCGAGGCAGAGGCAAAGCTATGGACAGAACCAAAGCTGACCATATGGGTATGCTCGGAACAGTTATAAATTCTCTTGCTCTCCAGAGTTCACTCGAAGAAAACGGTGTTCCCGCAAGAGTGCAAACCGCTATTGAAATGCGCCAGATTGCAGAAACATACATAAGAGATAAGGCTGTAAGCCATTTAGATAAAAACCGAGTTGTTATTTTCGGCTGCGGCACAGGAAATCCGTTCTTTTCAACAGATACAACTGCGGCGCTCCGTGCAGCAGAAATCGGCGCAGATGCAATTTTCCTTGCAAAAAATGTTGACGGAGTTTATGACAGCGACCCAAAAACCAATCCTGATGCAAAGCGCTTTGACAAGCTCTCATATATTGAAGTTTTAAGGCGCGGTCTTAAGGTTATGGACTCAACTGCAACATCGCTTTGCATGGACAATAATATTCCGCTCCTTGTTTTCGGTCTTGATGACCCTGAAAACATCTTAAAGGTATTAGACGGAGAGCACATAGGAACAATCGTTTCAAACTGACACATAAAGATTATTAAATAAATTTCAGGAGGATAAAAATATGTTTGAAGAATTAAAAAATAAAATGGACAAAGCAATAAATGCCCTAGAGCACGACTATAGCGCAATTCGTGCAGGACGTGCAAACCCTGCCATTCTTGACAAGGTTACAGTAGATTACTACGGCGCCCAGACACCTGTAGCTCAGGTCGGCACTGTTTCAGTCCCTGAGGCAAGAACTCTGGTTATTCAGCCGTGGGATGCAACAATTCTTCACGAGCTTGAAAAAGCTATTTTAAAATCCGATATAGGTATTACACCTAACAATGACGGAAAAGTTATTCGCCTTACATTCCCTCCTCTTACAGAAGAGAGAAGAAAAGAACTTGTTAAAGGAATTTCAAAACGTGCAGAAGAAGCAAAGGTTACTCTTCGCGGTATAAGACGTGATGAACTTGAAAAAATGAAAGCAAGCAAAAAAGCAGGCGAAATAACAGAAGACGATTTGAAAGGCTATGAAAAAGATATTCAGAACATCACAGACGGATATGTTAAAGATGTTGATACAATTTCTGCAAAAAAAGAGAAAGAAATAATGGAAGTCTGATTTTAATCTATCCGTAAATATCTGAGAGGATGATAACTATTTTAAGGAAGCTACTTAAAAAAAGAAGTAATTATCTTTTGTCGCATATCGACAAAGATAATCTGCCCCGCCACGTCGGTATAATTATGGATGGCAACGGACGTTGGGCAAAAAAACGCAATCTTCCGCGAAGTGCAGGGCATCGTGCAGGAGCTCAGACTCTTAAAACAATAACGGAGTTTGCAGGGAATTTAGGCATCCGTTATCTCACAGCTTATGCTTTTTCCACAGAAAACTGGAAACGTCCTAAAGAAGAAGTTAATGCACTTATGGATTTGCTTTTAAAATATCTGCGTGATAAAGACCAGCTTGCAGGAAAAGATGTTGTCATCAAGGTTATAGGCGACCGCTCCAAACTATCAGATGAAATTAATAAGGAAATTGATAACATCGAAGAATACACAAAAGACAATCCGGGTATGGTATTGTTTCTTGCCATAAACTATGGGGGACGTCAGGAAATAGTTCACTCTGTAAGAAAACTGGCTGAAAATGTGAGTAAAGGAGAAATTTCTCCTGATAGTATAACAGAAGATTCTATTTCGTCTTACATATATACATCTGAAATACCTGATGTTGACCTCATTATAAGACCGAGCGGTGAATTGCGTCTGAGTAATTTCCTTTTATGGCAGTCTGCCTACAGCGAATTCTGGTTTTCTGATATAAACTGGCCTGATTTCAAAACAGATGATTTTGCTCATGCGATTTTAGATTATCAAAACAGAAACAGACGATTTGGCGGAATTTAAAAGGAATAACGAAAAACGGTAAAAGAAAGGCGTGAAAATATATTATGTGGTCAAAGGTTGCCATAAGAGTGGCAAGTGCCTTGATAGGCGCTGTCTTTGTTGTGGCTTTGATATTTTCCGAAACAGTATATTTTAATATTTTGGTATGTGCCGCAGGGCTTATTGCTATGCATGAGCTTTATACTTCTTTTTCACAACAAAAAAAGTGGCCTATTGTGATTTTAGGATACTCGTTTGCGGTATTTATTATGAGCTCACTTTTCTTTCCGGCATTTGAGCTTTTTGGCACATCAAAGCTTTTATATGTTTTAATGCTTTTTATAATGCTTTTATTCATATGTGCTGTAATATTTAACGGGAAAATAACTCTTAAAGATGTTTTAACATCTCTTTTCTCGCTTATTTACTCAGTTGTGTTTATATGCCATCTGTCGCTTATTCATTCAATGAAATATGGATTCATTCTCATATTTATTCCTTTAATATGCGCATGGATGACAGACACCTTTGCATATATCGGCGGCATGCTTTTTGGAAAACATAAGCTCATACCTAAGATAAGTCCCAACAAAACAGTCGAAGGCGCTGTTTCAGGCGTTGTGGGCTGTATCCTCTCATCACTTGCCTTTGCATATATAATTTCGTTTTTCGGATTTAAAACAAACCTTGGTACGCTATGCTCCATCTCGCTTATCTTAAGTATTCTTTCACAGTTTGGTGATTTGGCAGCATCTCTTATAAAACGTGAATGTAATGTCAAAGACTTCGGAAATCTCATCCCAGGTCACGGCGGCATTTTAGACAGGATAGACAGCTTAATTTTTATCACTCCTGCCGTTTACTACTTTTTACAAATTTTTGAGGTTATTTACAAATGAGATATGTTACAATTTTAGGCTCTACAGGCTCTATCGGAACACAGGCGCTCGATGTTATAGAATCAACACCGGGGCTTTCTGTAGAAGCAATAAGCGGACATTCAAATATATCGCTTTTAGAAGCTCAGGCAAGAAAGTTTTTGCCCGAATATGTCTGCACAACAGATGAAACAAAATATTCAGACCTTAAAACAAGACTCTCTGACACGTCTTGCAGGGTTTTATGCGGAGAAGAAGGAATTTTAAATGTTGCATCTCTTCCCAAAAGCGACACAGTTATCACGGGAATTGTCGGTATAGCAGGTTTAAAGCCTACCCTAGCTGCTATAAACTCAAAAAAAAGAATTGGTCTTGCAAATAAAGAAACGCTTGTCACTGCAGGCGACATTGTTAAAGAGGCATGCAGAAAAACAGGCTCAGAAATAATTCCTGTAGACAGTGAACACAGTGCTATTTTTCAGTGCATGGAAAAACGGGCAGATGCAAAAGAGAATGTAAAACGCATTCTTCTTACATGCTCGGGCGGTCCTTTTTTCGGACGGTCATTAAACGAATTAAAAAATGTTACAAAATCAGATGCCTTAAAGCATCCCAACTGGGATATGGGGGCAAAAATCACTATAGACTCTGCCTCATTAATGAATAAGGGGCTCGAGGTTATCGAAGCCTTCCATTTATTTGATGTTCCATTTGAAAATATCAAAGTTTTAGTTCACAGACAAAGTATTGTTCACTCAATGGTAGAGTTTTGCGACAACGCAGTTTTAGCTCAGCTTGGGGCTCCCGATATGAAACTTCCTATTCAGTATGCTATAACATATCCAAATAGACTTCCTATGACGGGAAATGAGCTTGACCTTTTAACTTGCGGCAATCTCACCTTTGAAGAACCTGATAGAGAAACATTTCGTTGTCTTGACCTTGCTTATAAAGCAGGAAAAACAGGGCATACTATGCCGTGTGTATTAAACGGGGCAAATGAGGAGGCGGTTTTCCTTTTCCTTTCAGGCAAAATCGGCTTTTTAGATATTGCGGAAACAGTTGAGGCGGCAATGCAGGCCCACAAAATTATTGAAAATCCTACTCTCTCTGACATTTATGACTGCGATAAATGGGCAAGAGAATTCGTTAAAAGCAAAATATAAATTTTATTTGACTGGAAGGCAAAAATTGCCTTCCAGTATAATTTCTGTAAGCTGAGGAGGATATCCTTTATGAATACAATCCTGACGATTATTGCGGCAATTATTATTTTTGCCATTTTAATATTTGTGCACGAATTAGGTCACTTCATAGCAGCTAAGCTATCAGACATCAAGGTTCATGAGTTTGCTATAGGTATGGGACCGAAACTTTTCTCATTCGGAAAAGGCGAAACTAAATATTCACTCAGACTTCTTCCGATTGGCGGATACTGCGCCCTAGAAGGTGAAAATTCTCTGTCAAGCGATAGCCGTGCGTTTATAAACAAGCATCCCTTAAAAAGACTTGTTGTTTTAGCTTCAGGTGCTTTTATGAATATACTTCTTGGTTTTGTTCTTTTGATTGTAGTAACTTCGACAATGCCTCAGATTCCTACAAATCAGATTTCCTATGTTGAAGAAAATTCCGCTGCATACATTTCAGGCATACAAGAAGGCGATATAATAACAAAAGTGAATTCAGCCTCCACTCCCATTTATAAATCTCTACGTTTTGAACTTTCAGACACAAATGGAAATGAAACTGAATTTACATTAATCCGCAAAGGGGAAAAAATAAAACTTAATGTGACACCTGAATTTAAAGACGGAACATATATTTTCGGCATAACCTTTGCACAAAAGGATAACAACATATTTACAACCCTAAAACAGTCGTTTCATGAAACAGTTTTTTATTCCCGTGTTATAATTGAAACTTTTTTTGACCTTTTAAGAGGCAAACTCGGTGTTGAACAAATGTCAGGTCCTATCGGAATTGTGTCAGAAATAGGCGGAGCTGTAGAGCAAGCCGCACAAACAGGGTACGTAGGTTTTATGAACCTAATTCTGCTTGCTGTTTTGCTGACCGTTAACCTCGGAGTATTCAATCTTCTTCCAATCCCTGCATTAGACGGAGGAAGAATACTGTTTGTCCTTATTGAACTCATAAGGAGAAAACCGCTCCCCCCTGAAAAAGAAGGGCTTGTTCACACAATAGGATTAATTGCACTTTTACTGATTTCTGTCTTTATAGCATACTTAGATATTACAAAATTCTTTTAAAGCGGTGATTTAAAATGAATAAAATAAAACTATTAGATAAGAAAGTTTCCAATATGATTGCGGCAGGCGAGGTCGTTGAAAGACCTGCTTCTGTCATAAAGGAGCTTTTGGAAAATTCAATAGATGCTAATGCCAAATATATTACCATAGAGATAAAAAACGGCGGTGTTAAGTATATACGCATAACAGACGACGGTGTTGGCATGACAAAAGAAGATGCCGCTATGTCACTTATAAGGCACGCTACAAGCAAGATTGAAAAGGCAGAAGATTTAGATGCTATTTTCACCTTAGGTTTCAGAG
Organism: Oscillospiraceae bacterium; assembly: GCA_015068935.1. GTDB lineage: Bacteria > Bacillota > Clostridia > UBA1381 > UBA9506 > SIG437. The sequence goes on along the minus strand of SVJO01000004.1, from coordinate 25,836 downwards.
GAGAGGCGCTAGCGAGCATTGCCGCTGTAAGCAACATGGAAATCTATACTAAAGCCCGCGGCGAAAAGGAAGGCACTTTAATAAAAAGCTCCTGCGGTGAAATAACAGACACGTGCGATGCAGGCTGTCCTGAGGGCACTACCGTTATCGTGCGCGACCTTTTTGTAAATACCCCCGCCAGAATGAAATTTTTAAAAAAGGAGCATACTGAGGCAGGCTATATAGCAGATATTATTGTCCGTCTCGCACTCGCACGCCCTGATATTTCTTTTAAGTTTATGAATAATGACAAAGAACAGCTCTTCACATCAGGCGACGGAGAGCTTTTAAATGCCATTTATTCTATTTACGGAAAAGATATTAAAAATGCTATGGTCAGGGGCGAATATTCTGAGCACGGCATTTCTCTTCGGGGATATTTCGGGAAAGAACAGGCGTCCCGTCCTAACAGAAATATGCAAAATGTATTTGTAAACGGAAGATACATAAAAAGCCCTCTCGTTTCACGTGCTGTTGAGGAGGCATATAAACAGGAGCTTATGGTTGGCAAATTCCCCTCCTGTGTTGTCAATATTGAAATTGACCCTCACTTTGTTGATATTAATGTCCACCCTACCAAACTGGAAGCAAAATTTTCAGATGAAAAATCTGTTTACCACGTAGTATATTGGGCGGCAAAAAATGCGTTGCATCAGAAAAAGACTATCCCAGTCGTAGAGAAAAAACCTTCACCGATTTCTGCAAAAGCTGAAGAATCACTTTTTTCTGGGTTTGCGCGCAAAAAGCATGCGGTAAACTTTAATGAAACATCAAGGTTTGAGAAAAAGGACAGCCCCGCCGTCATAACAAATATATATTCTCAGTTAAAAGAAGAGAAGAAAAAAGAAACAGTTGAAGAAAAAAAAGACAGTATATTGTGTTTTGACGACGTCAAAAAAGGCGAAACTAGCGTCACGATAGAAGGTATAAATGAAACGCCCCCTGCCTGTGAATTTATAAAATCTGAGAAAGATGATTTCGGCGAAAAACAGACAGAGGTTAAGGATAACACCAAAGCTGCTTCTATACAGGTGAGTATAGAAAAAGCGCCTGAAAAACCCATGTATAAAATATGCGGTCAGATTTTTGATACATATATAATTATTGAAAAAGACGGTCAGATGATGATGGTTGACCAGCATGCTGCTCACGAAAGACTTCGTTTTGAGCGCCTTAAAGAAGGCTACAAAAACAGACAAATAGCTTCTCAGGTTCTGCTGACGCCGACTGTTGTAAAACTGACTCCGTCTGAAATGGCATCTTTTTGTGAGTATAAAGAGGATATTTGTTCTCTTGGTTTTGAGGCTGAGGAGTTTGGAAAAGCCGATATAATTATAAGGAGCATCCCCCTTGAGCTTACAGAGTTTGAAATCAAAGAAGCCATGATTGAAATTATCGGATTATTTTCTGCACACAGAAAGAATATCGATGAACAAATTGCAGAAAAAATGCTTTATCGGATAGCCTGCAGAGGCGCAATCAAAGCAAACAGAAAGCTGTTTGATACCGAAATAAAGGAGCTTTTAGATAATATTTTTGCTCTTCCTGAAATTAACACCTGTCCTCACGGACGGCCTATTACAATTGCTTTTACAAAGGATTTCATTGAAAAACAGTTTAAAAGGATTGTGTAACATGGAAAACAAAACAAAAATAATTATAATAGGCGGACCAACGGCCACGGGAAAAACAAAACTTTCCGTAAGTCTTGCAAAAAAATTCAGCGGCGAAATTATCTCTGCTGATTCTGTGCAAATATATAAAAAGCTAGACATCGGCTCAGCCAAGCCTACTAAGGAAGAAATGGAAGAAATTCCCCATTACATGATTGATATTATAGAGCCCACTGATTCGTTTTCCGTATGTGACTTTGTAATGCGTGCCAAAGCACATATAGAAGATATTTCTGCACGTGGAAAACTCCCTATAATTGTAGGAGGGACAGGTCTTTATATTTCTTCTCTTGTCGATAATGTAAACTTTACGGAAACTGAAACAGATTATTCTCTTAGAGATGAGCTTCTCAAAAAAGCAGAAAACATCGGGGCTGAAGCTCTACACGATGAGCTTTTAAAAATTGACCCTGAGTCTGCGGAGAGAATTCATCCCAATAATATAAAACGCGTTGTCAGAGCGCTTGAAATATACTATCAGACTGGTAAAACCATGACGCAGCACAACGCGCGCTCTAAAACTGTTCCGAGCCCCTATGACTTCAAAATGTATGCGCTCTCATCTGAGCGCTCACTTATATATGACAGAATAAACAGACGTGTTGATAGCATGGTCGAAAACGGGCTTTTTGGTGAGGTGTCCTCTCTCTTAGCCTCGGGAGTGACACGCGATATGCAGTCAATGCAGGGAATCGGATATAAAGAGATTGTCTCATATTTTGAGGGAAATCTTACAAAAGATGAGGCAATAGAAAAAGTAAAACAAAACAGCCGCCGATATGCAAAGCGTCAGCTTACATGGTTTACTCGAGATGAGCGCTACAGGTGGCTTGATATTGCAAAAGATATTGATATTGATTCACTTGTATAAACTAATAAGGAGGAAGAATCGTGGAAGAATATCTCACATACGAAGGCTCAGTTGAAAATATTATTTTTTCAAACGAGTCAAATTCATATGCTGTCTTTGAATTTTACAGCGATTCTTTTGGTCTCTTTACATGCACAGGTACTGTTCCCTACATAAAAGCAGGTGAATTTTTGAAAGTGACCGGAATATGGACCACTCATTACGTTTATGGTGAACAGTTTAAAGTAACCGCCTTTGAAAAGCTCAAGCCATCAACTACAGGGGAAATCCTGACATACCTTTCATCAGGTGTTATTCCCGGAATACGTGAGGCAACTGCAAGAAAAATTGTGAATTATTTTTTAGAGGACACTCTCTCAGTTATTTCAGAGACTCCTGAGCGGCTTGCAGAAATCAACGGCATAAGCCTTAAAAAAGCTCTTAAAATTGGAAAAGCATATGAAGATATCCGCTCTAAAGAAGGTCTTATTCTTTTTTTGCACAAATTCGGAATATCTACAAACTTTGCCGTAAAAATCTATGACCGTTTCGGAGAAAGCGCTATAGCTCTTATAAAAGAAAACCCGTATATACTTTGCGACTCTGTGAGGGGAATTAGTTTTAAAACATCCGACAGTATTGCAAAGGGCATGGGCATCACAAACGAAAATGAGCACAGGATACATTCAGGCATAAAATATGTGCTTTTATACTCTGCTTTTTCAGGCGGTCACACATATCTGCCACGTGATATACTTATAAAATTAACTGTTAAAATTCTTGAAATTTCTGATTTGGCAGCTGAAAATGGTTTAGTCGGTCTATTAATTGAAAGAGAACTGTATTCTGCAAATGTCAATGGCGAAGAAGGAATATTTCTTCCTGAATTCTATAATAGCGAGCGCCTGCTGGCATCAAACCTTAAAAGACTTGCCGCTATGAAAAAAGACGGTTGCGAAAATGCTGAAAAGATAATCAGACGCATCGAGAAAAATACTGATATTACACTTGCAGATGCCCAGAGAAAAGCTGTTATTACAGCTGTCACATCGGGCATTACAGTAATAACAGGAGGTCCGGGCACAGGAAAAACGACAACAATCAAATTTATTATAGATGTATTTAAAGATATGGGCAAAAAAATTGCACTTACAGCCCCCACGGGCCGTGCTGCAAAGAGAATGACCTCTGTTACGGGCATGGAAGCAAAGACTATTCACCGTTTGCTCGAAATCGGTTTTTCTGATGATGACATATTTAAGGAATTTGCAAGAGGAAGTGACTTTCCTCTCCCATATGATGTCATAATTGCGGACGAAGTCAGCATGATTGATTCCCTGTTAATGTCATCTCTTGCCGATTCACTAAGCGCAGGGGCAAAACTTATTCTGGTCGGAGACTCAGACCAGCTCCCCTCTGTCGGTGCAGGAAATGTCCTGTCTGACATTATAGAATCAAAAACATGCCCCGTGATAAGACTTGACACAGTTTTCCGTCAGGCAGAAGAAAGTATGATAGTCGTTAATGCCCATAGAATAAATAACGGAGAGTATCCACAATATAATGTCAAAAACAAGGATTTCTTCTTTGTTGACTGCAACGGAATCGAAAACATAGCAAATAAGGTTAAAATTCTAGTTTCAGACCGACTTCCCAAAGCATACGGCTATAACCCCATGACAGATATTCAGGTCATCTCACCTATGAAAAAAACAGTTTCAGGTGTAATTAATCTTAATAAAATTCTGCAGGACACACTAAACCCTCAAAATGGCAAAAAAAATGAAAAGGTTTTCCCGTCAAGAATTTTACGTGTAGGAGATAAGGTCATGCAGATTAAAAATAACTACGACCTTCTCTGGAAGCGGAAAGACGGAGCAGAAGAAGGTAGCGGTGTCTTTAACGGTGACATGGGTTTCATCAGTTCTATTGATGAGGACAGTGTTTGCGTGGTGTTTGATGATGATAAAGAAGTTACATACTCAAATAATACGTTAGATGAACTTGAGCTTGCATATGCAATAACAGTCCACAAAAGTCAGGGAAGTGAATTCCCTGTAGTTGTAATGCCTGTTTTTTCTGGTGCTCCCAAGCTCATGAGCAGAAATCTTTTCTACACTGCTATAACACGCGCCTCAAAATGTGTTATACTTTTAGGAAGCAGAATTGCGGCACAGAAAATGGTTGATAATGATTTTGAAGAATGCCGCTATTCATCACTTGATGCGTGGCTGAGAGGAACAGAAAATGGATAACTATATTACATATGATTTCATATCTGAATATTTAAAAAACACAGTAAAAAAAGAATCCCCTTTTTTACAGGAGTTATATGCGTATGCAAGAGAAAACCATATCCCCGTAATACAGAGCGAAGCAGGGAGATTGTTGGGGTTTTTAGTTTCTCTTACAAATGCAAAGACTATATTAGAGGTTGGGACAGCAATTGGATATTCTGCTATGCTTATGTATGACGCCTCTCAAAAAACTGCCCATATAACAACTATTGAACGCGATGAAGAGATGTTCTTAAATGCAAGAATTAATATAAAAAAATATGGTGCAAAACAAAATATTAAAACAATTTTTGGCGATGCCGAAGAAGAGCTTGATAAAATAGAAGGTCCTTTTGATTTGATTTTCATAGATGCCGCCAAAGGACAAAGCGGAGTTTTCTTTGAGAAATGTCTGTCAAAAATTAAAAATGGCGGACTGATTATAACAGATAATGTTTTATATGGCGGAATGATTGCAACAGATGAGCTTGCCAAAAGGAAACACAGAACCATTACAAATAAGATGCGTGAATTTTTAACAATGCTGTGTTCGCGCGATGATTTAGACACAACAATAATCCCCATTGGCGACGGAATGGCACTAACAAGAGTGAAAGGATAAGAAATATGTATATAATTGTTGGAATAGGAAATCCAGGAAAAAAATATGAGAGCACAAGGCATAACATAGGCTTTATTGCTATTGATTATATGGCTGCTCTTTATGACATTAAAGTAAATAAGATAAAACACAAAGCCCTCATCGGAGAAGGCAAAATTGAAGGCGAGCGGATTATGCTTGTAAAACCGCAGACTTTTGTAAACCTTTCGGGTGAGAGCATAAGAGAAATTGCAGATTATTATAAAGTGCCTGCAGAAAATGTCATCGTTATCTATGATGATGTCAGCTTAGAGGCAGGAAGTGTGCGCATAAGAAAGAAAGGCTCTGACGGCGGTCACAACGGAATAAAATCAATTATATACCAGCTAAACAGCGATGCCTTTCCCCGTATAAAATTAGGAGTCGGTTCTAAGCCTCCCGGCTATGACTTAAAAGACTGGGTGCTTGCAAAGTTTACAGATGAAGATATTAAAATAATGTCAAAATCAGTCGAAACAGCCGCAAAAGCAGTTCCTGAAATAATAAAAAACGGAGCCGAAAGCGCTATGAATAAATATAATTCAGGCGGCGGCAGAGCATAAAAAAAAGAGCCGTGGTTAAATCAATAACCACGGCTTTTATAGTTTTAATTAGTCCTCGCAGCCACAATCACAATCGCAATCGCATTCAAATTCAATTTCGATTTTTTCCTCGCAGTTGGGGCAATAAATCTCGCCTTCGTCTAACATATCCTCATCAAAATATACTTTTTCTTTACATGAAGGACATTCTACCTCATAAAAATCAATATCTTCTTCGTCTTCATCATACTCGCAATCACAATCATCACAATCACAGTCATAATCGTCGCAATCGCAATCTTCAAGTTCATCTAAAAGATCAGCTGAAAATTCTTCAAGCTCATCAATTCTTGCTTCACTCTCAATTACTTCCTCATTTAAATCTTCAAGACTTGAAGAGATCTCTTCCAAAACATCAAGAATGTTTGTAAAAAGCTTTCCCTCATTTGTAGAATCATCAATTTTCATTCCATCAGCAAGTCCCTTTAAATAAGAAACCTTCTCTGTCAAATATCCCATAAGTCACTTTGGCAAAAATTTTTGCCTCTCCTTTCGCAAAATTAGAGATTAAACTCTTTCCATGTATTCGCCTGTTCTTGTATCAACTCTGATTCTGTCTCCCTGATTAACAAAGAGCGGAACGTTGATAGTTGCACCTGTCTCAAGTGTTGCAGGCTTAGTAGCGCCTGTTGCTGTGTCACCCTTAACACCGGGCTCAGTCTCCGCTATCTCAAGCTCAACAAATGTCGGAGGTTCTACACCAAACACGTTTCCCTTGTATGAGAGAACTGTCACATTCATGTTTTCTGTCACATATTTAAGTGCATCGCCCAAAGCATCTTCACCGAGCGGCATCATGTCAAATGTTTCGTTATCCATGAAATAATATAAATCTCCGTCATTATAAGAGTATGCCATATTCTTTCTTTCAATATGCGCTTTTGGCATTTTTTCTGTAGGACGGAAAGTTTTTTCTACAACAGAACCTGTTATAACATTTTTTAGCTTTGTTCTTACAAATGCAGCACCTTTACCGGGTTTAACATGCTGAAACTCCACTATCTGATATACGTTTCCTTCAAATTCAAATGTAATACCGTTTCTAAAATCACCAGCTGAAATCATAAGTTACCTCCAAAAGTTTCTTTTTTCTCTATATATAGTTTAAATTAAAACGGTAAAAAAAGCAAGTATTATTTGATATTTTTTTAAATTTTTGGCAAAAACAATTGTTCTTATACGTAAAGTGTGGTAAAATTTGTGTGAAAAGGACGTGAAACAATGATTGAAAAAATTAAAAATCTTGCACTTTCTCTGGGGGTGTCTGATATAGGCTTTGCTCCGTGCGAACCTCTAAAGGAATATGAAGGTTTAAATAACAGTATAAGTATTGTAGTAAAGCTCTCTGATGCAGTTATTGATGCTATAGATGATGCACCCACTCATACATATTTCCATCACTACAGAACAGTAAATGCTTTTATCGACCATGTTCTGCTGAGAATAGGCCTGCTTTTAGAACAAAATGGATACCGTTATGTCCCTGTTGCAGCCTCTCAGTCTATAAATGGAACAAAGGGACTTTTATCACATAAAATGCAGGCAGTTAAAGCAGGTCTTGGCACAATTGGCAAAAATGCACTTTTCTTATCTCAAAAATTCGGTCCGCGCGTAAGACTTGGGACCATCATAACTGACTGTGATTTATCGCAGGGTTTTAATGAACAGATATATAAAGGGGCGTGTGTCGGATGTAATATCTGTGTTAATGAATGTCCTGCAATGGCTCTTTCAGGACGTGAATTTTCATTTGACAGCCCTGAGACTCCGATAATTGATGCGCTTGCCTGCAGTAAATTCATGAAAGAGAAATTCCAGCATATAGGCCGCGGTGTTGTTTGCGGAATATGCATGAAAGTCTGTCCCATAGGAAAATAACAACTTAAAAGCAAAAAATAAAAGGCGGTTTTTTTATTTGTAAAAAAACTGCCTTTTTATTTTATTCCTCGCTCCCTGCAACATATCCCGTAGAAAATGCAATTTGAAGATTGTATCCTCCTGTGTATGCGCAAACATCTATTACCTCGCCTGCAAAAAATAAGCCTTCTACAATTTTCGATTCCATAGTTTTTGGATTAATCTCGCCTACTGAGACTCCGCCTGATGTGACGATTGCTTCCTCAATGGGCCTCAAGCCCGTCACAGTAAATTCAAATGATTTTAAAAGATTACAAAGCCTTTGGCGCTCTTCCTTTGTAATTTCGTTTACCTTTTTTCTCGGATTGATTCCCGACTCACGAATAATTACAGGAATAAGTTTTTTGGGAAGGAGAGAATCTAGGCTGTTTGCATAGTCCTTATTTTTAGTTTCAGCAAACTCTCTTAAAAGTCTTTTATCAAGAGTTTCAAAAGAAAGCGCTGGTTTTAAATCTATTTTCACCTTATATTCATTATCCTTAAAATTTGACATATGAATACTTGAAGATAAAATTACAGGGCCTGATAAACCAAAATGAGTAAACAGCATTTCTCCAAAATCCTCATATATCGTTTTCCCGTTTTCTGTTACTTCAATTCCGATATTTTTTAAAGACAACCCCTGAAGATTTGAAATCCACTTCTCTTTTGTTACAAGAGGAACCAAGGCTGCCTTGGGCTTAACCACAGTATGTCCTGCCAGGCGGGCAAACCTGTATCCGTCGCCTGTTGAACCCGTCTGCGGATAGCTCTTTCCTCCTGTTGCAACAATGACTTTATCAGCTAAAATCTTATCGCCTGATTTAAGCTCAACACCAAGCACTTTTTTATCATTTATAATAAGTCCTAAAACTTCTCCGTGCAAAAGCAATACATTGTCGCCTAAAGCATACTTTGACAGAGCTTTTATTATATCAGAAGATTTATCGCTTTCGGGAAACATTCTTCCGCCGCGTTCTTCCTTTGTGGGAGTGCCGTTTTCATACAAAAGTGCGATTAAATCCCAGTTGGAAAATTTAGAAAGTGCACTGTACATAAACCTCCCGTTTACAGGAATACACTTTATCATGTCGTCAAGGTCGGCAGAGTTTGTTACATTGCATCTACCTTTTCCTGTTATATAAACTTTTTTGCCCAGCTTCTCGTTTTTTTCAACTAAAAGCACCTTTTTGCCCATGCTTGCGGCTCTGCCCGCGGCAATCATACCTGCCGCTCCACCGCCAATCACGATTACATCATACTTGTTCATGCTTCTTTTTCCTTAGAATATTTTTTTCTATATTATCATAAAAGCTCCTGTATTTCAATTATTTGTGTACAAATTTTTAATTATTTTTTACCAATTGTTTAAATATAGAAAAATAGAGCTTTTTAAAGCATTTCAAAGCAAATCAAAGTATATTTAATATATTTTCATTTTTTAATGCATCATATTATTTGCTAAAAAAACCAATTACTAGTAATATAATAGAAGAATTAGCACTCACGAAACAAGAGTGCTAACAAACAAAAGGCAACTGCCTGATGAACTTGTAAAAAATATTACAGAATATAGGAGGACAAATCATGAACATTAAACCGTTAGGCGACAGAGTCGTAATCAAAATGGTAGAGGCAGAAGAGACTACAAAAAGCGGAATTATTTTAACAGGTGCCGCTAAAGAAAAACCGCAGATGGCTGAAATCGTTGCAGTAGGCCCTGGCGGAATGGTTGACGGCAAAGAAGTTAAAATGGAACTCAAGGTTGGAGATAAGGTTATCACAAGCAAATATGCAGGAACAGAAATCAAATTTGACGACATTGAATACACTATTTTAAAACAGAGCGACGTTCTCGCAATCGTAGAGTAATATAAGGAGGAATATAAAATGGCAAAAGAAATTTTATTTGGTGAAGAAGCAAGAAAAGCCTTAGAACGCGGTGTTAATCAGCTTGCTGATGCTGTTAAAGTGACACTCGGACCTAAAGGAAGAAATGTTGTTTTAGATAAGAAATTCGGTGCACCGCTCATCACAAATGACGGTGTTACAATCGCTAAAGAAATTGAGCTTGAAGATGCGTTTGAGAATATGGGTGCGCAGCTTGTAAAAGAAGTTGCAACAAAGACAAATGATATCGCAGGCGACGGTACAACAACGGCAACACTTCTGGCTCAGGCACTCATTCGTGAAGGTCTTAAAAATGTTGCAGCAGGAGCTAATCCCATGATTATAAGAAAGGGTATTTCAAAAGCGGTGAGTGCTGCTGTTGACTACATCAAAGCTTCAAGCGAAAAGGTTAGCGGAAAAGAAGATATCGCACGTGTTGCTTCAATCTCTGCTGCTGATGAAAAAATCGGTTCATTAATTGCAGAGGCTACAGAAAAGGTTACAGCAGACGGTGTTATTACTGTTGAGGAATCAAAAACAGCTGAGACATATTCAGAAGTCGTTGAAGGTATGCAGTTTGACAGAGGCTACATCTCTCCGTACATGGTAACTGACACAGAGAAAATGGAAGCTGTTATTGACGATGCTTTCATCTTAATCACTGACAAGAAAATCTCAAATATTCAGGAAATTCTTCCTGTTTTAGAGCAGATTGTTCAGCAGGGCAAAAAGCTCGTTATCATCGCTGAGGATGTTGAAGGTGAAGCACTCGCTACACTTTTAGTTAACAAGCTCCGTGGAACTTTCGTATGCGTTGCTGTTAAAGCTCCAGGCTTTGGTGACAGAAGAAAAGAAATGCTCAAAGATATTGCAATCCTAACAGGCGGCGAGGTTATCTCAGAAGAACTCGGCTATGACTTAAAGGAAACACAGATTACACAGCTTGGCCGTGCTAAACAGGTTAAAATCCAGAAAGAAAACACAATTATCGTTGATGGTGCAGGTAATCCTGACGAAATCAAAGCAAGAATCGGTCAGATTAAAGTTCAGATTGAAGAGTCAACATCAGACTTTGACAGAGAAAAACTTCAGGAGCGCTTAGCTAAACTTTCAGGCGGTGTTGCTGTTATCAAGGTTGGTGCTGCTACTGAAACAGAAATGAAAGAGATGAAGCTCAGAATTGAAGATGCTCTTGCTGCTACAAGAGCCGCGATTGAAGAAGGCGTTATCGCAGGCGGCGGTACAGCTTATATCAATGCTATAAAAGCTGTTGAAAAGCTGATTGACCAGACAGAAGGCGATGAGAAAACAGGTGTTAACATCGTATTAAAGGCTTTAGAAGAACCTGTTAAGCAGATTGCGGCTAATGCAGGCTTAGAGGGCTCTGTTATAGTTGAAAATATTAAGAAATCAGAAGATAAAATTGGTTTTAATGCATTAAAGGGTGAATATGTTGATATGTTAAAAGCAGGTATAGTTGACCCTGCAAAGGTTACACGTTCAGCTCTCCAGAATGCAGCAAGTATTGCATCAATGGTTCTCACAACTGAGAGTGTTGTTGCAAACAAGCCTGAACCGGAAATGCCGATGCCTGCAGGTGGCGGAATGCCCGGCGGCGGAATGGGATTTTAATAGATAATTAAGGAAATAAAAAGGTTGTAGCTAATGCTACAACCTTTTTATATACGTAAAAACAAAAACGAAAGCATAAGGCCACCACCACATAAGGAAGTATTGTCCTAAAATCGTATTTTCGGTGAATTTCTACGTTAAAGAAGTCCCATATCCGTCAGGATTATGGGACTTCTTTGCCTTAAACTTCATCCAAAAATCTTGATTTTAGGATGCGGTGCAGTTTTGAATTTCATATTTTTAGAATTAGACAAGGAACAAAAATGCCGTAATGTGTCAGCATTTCGGCATTTTTTGACATAGTACAAACTGAAAATATGGCTTCGAAACCAACACTTCCTTATGTGGTGGTGGCCAATTTGCCTTCGTTTTTGATAAAATATTTACTTATTCATTTTTTCTAAATCATTCTTGCGAATCTCCACGCGTCTTACTTTACCGCTTATGGTCTTTGGAAGCTCATCTACAAATTCAACAATTCTGGGATATTTGTATGGTGCAGTATGTGTTTTAACATATTCCTGAATTTCGCATTTGAGTTCATCTGTTCCTTCAGTGCCTTTTGTCAAAACTATAGTCGCTTTTACAATCTGTCCGCGCACTTCATCGGGAACAGGTGTTATTGCACATTCCAAAACATAAGGAAGCTCCATGATAACACTTTCAATCTCAAACGGTCCGATACGATAACCTGACGATTTAATAACGTCATCAATACGTCCTACATACCAAAGATATCCGTCTTCGTCCATTGTTGCCTGGTCTCCTGTATGATAGTATCCATCATACCATACCTCGTTTGTTTTTTCTTCATCAAGGTAATAGCCGATAAAGAGTCCGCAAGGTACTTCGTCTTTTACACGAATACAGATTTCACCTGTATCCCCTGTCTTACATTCATTTCCGTCTGCATCCAAAATAACAACATCATAAAGCGGACTTGGTCTTCCCATAGAGCCGATTTTGGGTGTAGACCCAACAAAATTTGCAATTGAGAGAGTTGTTTCCGTCTGACCGAAACCTTCCATGATTGTTAAGCCAGTTGCCTTTTTAAACTGGTTGAAAACCTCAGGATTAAGCGCTTCACCTGCTGTTGTTGCGTATTCAATTGAAGATAAGTCATACTTTGACAGGTCTTCTTTAATGAAGAAACGGTACATTGTAGGCGGTGCGCAGAATGTTGTGATATTATATTTTTTAAATAGGGGAAGAATATCCTCTGAATGAAATCTGTCAAAATCATATGTAAATATTCCAGCTTCGCAAAGCCATTGTCCGTATAATTTGCCCCACAGTGCTTTTCCCCAGCCTGTGTCTGAAATTGTGAAGTGAAGTCCGTCGGGGTTTACATTGTGCCAGTGTTTAGCAGTCGGATAATGACCGAGTGCATATTTATATGAATGTGTTGCAATACGCGGATATCCTGTTGTTCCCGAGGTAAATAACATCAGCATAGGGTCATCTCCGCACGGAGTGTTCTCTGTGCGGTAATAATGCGTGCTAAAGCGCTCCATTTCTACATTAAAATCTTTCCAGCCTTCCCTTTTGCCGCCTACAAGAATTTTAACCATTTCGGGGAATTGTGCGGCAGCCTTTTCAGCTTCTTCTGATACATCACCGTCTGCCGTACAAACAATTGCCTTTACTTTAGCCGCCTTATATCTGTATGTAAAATCATGTTCAACCAACTGATTTGTAGCAGGAATTGCAATGGCACCGATTTTATGAAGTGCAAGCATACAGAACCAAAACTGATAGTGGCGCTTTAAAACAAGCATAACTGTATCGCCTTTTTTAATGCCTAGCGATTCAAAATAGTTAGCTGTTTTGTTTGAATATTTCTTCATATCGCTAAAAGTAAATTTTCGGTCTGTCTTATCATTTGCAACCCACATCATAGCGAGCTTATCAGGATTTTTTTCGGCTATGCTATCAACACAGTCAAATGCAAAGTTGAATTTATCGTCATTTTTGAATTTGATACCGCTGAATACCCCGTTTTCATCATAAGATGATTCGATAAATTTATCAGCAACCGTCGTTTCAGTCCTGTTTTCTGCCGTAGCAGTCTTTGCAGCTATAAAGGGAGCCTCAGGGTACTCGTCGCCTAAACGTCCGTCGTGCGGATTTAATACAACAGCATGGAATTCACATCCGCCCTCGCTTGCTGCAATCATGCCATGGGGAATACTGCTGTTATAAAAAATCGAGTCGCCCTCATTAAGAATCTCAATATGACTTCCAACCTGAACCTTTAGTGAGCCCTTAACAATAACGTCAAATTCCTGACCATTATGAGAGCTAAGCTTAATGGGTTCATTCTGTTCTTCTTCAAGATATGGAAACTTAACCAAGAACGGTTCTGCAAGTTTTCCTTTAAACTTGGGTGCTAAGTTGTTGTAAACAACTCCCTGCCTTTTTATAATTTTGAGTCCCTCGCCTTTTCTGGTAATATCAAAAGAAGTAAGAGTTGTGCTTGTTCCCTCTAAAATATCAACAACCTCAACTCCGCATGCTTTAGCGCATTTGTAGATAAATGTGAAACTGAAATCTGTTTCACCCTCTTCTAAAATTTTATAGTCCTCTAAAGACACACCTGTTAGCTTTGCAAGCTCGTCTGGTGTATAGCCTTTTGCTTCGCGCAGGTCTTTAATCCTGCCCGCAACCTCTTTTAAATTGTACTCCATTTTTGTCTCCTTTCTTTTCCGTCAGTTTCTATTGAAACTATATTCTACGGCTTTGAATAAAACAAAAAAACCCGTCTCAAAATTATCTTTGAGACGAGCTATTAAACCCGCGGTACCACTCAAATTACGAAAAGTAAATTTCGTCACTTACCAGGCTCTAACAAGCCTTTTGCTTTTACGCAGCATTACGGAAGGAGTCTACTGAGCATAAGCCTTTCGGTCCCCCAACTCAGAAGTGATAAGTCATTGGAAAGCTTCACTATTGCCTCGCAGCAACCGGCAACTCTCTATAAGCTACGCAATCCGACCGTCTTCGTCATAGTTGTTCTTTGTGATATTCAAATTTTAATTTATTATACACCTTGTAAATTAAATTGTCAATAGTTTTTTAAATTTTTTCTGTTTTTTAGAGCCCTAAAATTTCTTTTGACTCATCACGCATTTTATATTTTAATATTTTTCCTGCTGCATTCATAGGAAATTCATTAACAAACAAGAAGTATCTCGGAACTTTATGACGTGCAATATATGCATTCCCGAATTCTCTCATTTCATTTTCGTCTGCTGTCTCGCCCTTATGAAGAATAATCCATGCACAACATTCCTCACCATATTTTTCATCAGGCACACCAACAACCTGAACATCACGCACTTTTGGGTTTGTCAGATAAAATTCCTCTATTTCACGCGGATACAGATTTTCGCCACCGCGGATAATCATGTCTTTAAGTCTGCCCGTTACTTTAAAATATCCGTCAGGAGTTCTCATGCAAATATCCCCTGAATGAAGCCAGCCATCAGCATCTATAGCCTGTGCAGTTGCCTCAGGCATTTTATAATAACCTTTCATGATGTTAAAGCCGCGAGCCACAAATTCTCCGCTTTGACCATCTGGAAGTTCCTCGCCTGTTTCAGGGTCAATGATTTTACACTCTACCCCAGGAAAAGCACTTCCGACTGTTTCAACACGATGGTCAATATCCTCGTTAACCTCTCCCATAGTACATCCGGGAGATGCTTCAGTCTGGCCGTAAACCGATATGATTTCACGCATATTCATTTCGTCTGCTGCACGTCTCATTAAATCTGCAGGACAGTTTGCACCCGCCATAATTCCAGTTCTCATATATGAGAAATCTGTCTTTGCAAAATCAGCGTGATTAAACATTGCGATAAACATTGTGGGAACTCCGTTAAAGCATGTTATTCGTTCGTCATTTACACAGGCAAGCGACGATTTTGGTGAAAAATACGGAATAGGACAAAGTGTTCCGCCATGAGTCATCATAGATGTCATTGAAAGAACCATTCCAAAACAATGGAACATCGGCACCTGAATCATCATACGGTCAGCTGTTGATAAGTCCATTCTGTCACCAATAGTTTTGCCGTTGTTTACGATATTTCTATGTGTCAGCATAACACCTTTGGGAAATCCTGTAGTTCCTGATGTATATTGCATATTACACACATCATCAGGCTTAACCAATGATGCACGCCTTCTCACTTCCTCACGCGGAATCATGGAAGACCGCGAAAGCATCTGTTCCCATGTAAGACAGCCGTCCATTGAAAAGCCAACTGTTACTACATTGCGAAGGAAGGGAAGTTTTTTTGAATAAAGTGCCTCTCCCGGTGTGATATTTTTCAGCTCAGGACAAAGCTCTGAGATAATTTCTTTATAGTTAATATCCTTACAGTACTCAATCATGACAAGAGTATGTGTGTCTGACTGCTTTAGAAGATATTCAATCTCATGGATTTTATATGCCGTATTTACAGTAACAAGCACTGCACCGATTTTCGTGGTAGCCCAGAATGTGATAAACCACTCAGGCACATTTGTTGCCCATACTGCAACATGGTCACCTGCTTTTACACCAATTGAAATAAGGGCTGCGGCACACTCATCAACATCGCGCCTGAACTGTTCATATGTTCTTGTATAATCAAGTGTCGGATATTTAAATGCATACTGGTCAGGATATTTTTCTGCCATTTTATCAAGCACATCAGAAAATGTTGCATCTATAACATCATATTTCCTCCATACAAATGTCCCTGTTTTTGCTCTGTTATAGTATACCTTGTCATACGTTTTCTTTTCGCGTTTAAGAGATGCAATATAATTTACAAAATGAGTCAGCACGATATCTGCATCATTAATGTCCTCATTCCATGCAGCACAGATAAAGCCATCAAAATTAAGTGAAGAGAGCGCCTTGATTAAGTTTTCTACAGGAAGCTCGCCTTCCCCTATTAAAACTGTTTTTCCATTTTTCATGTCACCCAGACGCACGTATTTTATATATGCTCCAAGTGTTTTAATTGTTGTCTCTGCTGTTTCTCCTGCACCAAAATATGTTCCTCTTACATTCCACGATGCACCAATTACCGCAGATGAGAAATAGTTAATAATATCAATAACTTTTTGTGTGTCAGAAAGATATCCCACAGTTTCAAACAAAATTCCGACATCAGATTTTTCGGCACGTTTTATTGCGTCTGAAAGTTTGTCTTTTAATATATCAAAAGATATTTCTTTTTCAACACGCACAATTATATTTTTAACACCTGCATTTGCTGCGATATCTATATATTTTGAAACTATATCAGCTGTTATGTCGTCGCTCTCTATCGGATAGGGCATACGGAGTGCAGGAACTGAAAGGTTGCGGTTAATAAGCTTCCTTTTTGCATCCGATGTTCTCTCGCGACGCAAATAGCTGTCATGGTGCTGAGCGCGCTCCTTTAAAGCATCATATATTTCAAATCCTGAAAAACCATAATCATAGGCATAGCGACATGTATCAAGGAAAGATGCACGGTTTACATTTTTTGTTGAAAATACAATCTTCATTTTATGCCTCCTCGAATACAATCTTATTGAGCGCATTTATGTATGCTCTTATGCTTGCGGCAACAATATCTGTTGAAATACCGTTTCCCGAATATAATTTTCCGTTGTTGCGAAGTTTTACAACGGCAGAACCCAATGCTTCTTTCCCTTCAGTTACAGCCTGAACCTGAAAATCATCAAGCTCATAGTGATGTCCTATACACTGTTCTATGGCTCGGAATGCAGAATCAATAGGTCCATCGCCTGTAGCAACACCGCATATAGTCTCCCCATCGCATTTTAATGTTACCTGTGACATAGAGCTTGTAAGATTACTGCTGTTTGTCGTGTAATTTTCCAAATGGTATGTCGATGGTGCCTGCATAGCAGAGCTTGCAATTAATGCTTCAAGCTCTTTTGCACCTACCGCGCCTTTCTTTTCACATATCTGTAAAAGTGCCTTATGTACATTTCCACAGTCAGAATCAGAAAGGTCATAACCTAAAACCTGAGTTGCCTGCGCAACCTGAGAGATGGTACTGTCTGAGTCAAGAAGAATTTTCTTTTTGTCACTAACTGTGTTTGTCTCTTCGTTTATCTCATGATTAATGCATGTAAGCATATCCTGGATGCTTGCATGTATTTTAGTGTCATCAATATTTGTTTGTGCGGACAATTCTTTAGAGCATGCTTTTATTGCATCAGAGAGCTCTCCTATTAAAAGTACATCCTCCCCTGCCATAGCACATTTAATACCATCAACACCTTTTGCTATTGCAGAAAGTGCTGATGCAACACCTAAATTAATGCGGTCACAAACTTTTACATAAACAGGAATAGTTACTGTCTGTTTCGCTTTTTCCACTATTGATGCAATACCTTCAGGAAGTGTTGTACCTGCATCATCACAAATTGTGACAATACTTGCGCCGCTATCCTGTGCCTCTTTTAAAGCAGCAGTAAGAAAATCAATATCTGCCCGTGTTGCATCGAGTGCTGAGAATTCCACATCATCACATAACTCTTTTGCAGCTTTAATAAGCTCGCCTATTTTTGATATCATTTTATCTGCTTTAATATGGTAAGTGTATTCCATCTGCACAGTTGATACCGGAACTTCTATCTGCAGGCGCGGTTTTTTTGCATCCTTAACACATTCCCATGCAAGAGCTATATCTTCCTTGCTGAAACCTGCTGGAATAGTCAAAACAGCATTTTGTACATTCTGGGCAATAGTTTTATAAATAATAGAATCTTCACGAAGATTTTTTATAGGTGCAAGTTCTAAAGCATCTGCACCTACTGCATCTGCACAGGCTGCTACAGCTGTTTTTTCACGGAAAAGAAGGGCAACCTCCCTATCAGCTGAAAGCTTTTTAAGTGTAATATCTGTAATGATGATTTTTTTCATTTTGAAACCCCTTTCCAATTTCAATTATGTAAATGTGATTGTTTTCATCAACAAAAAAACGCCTTCGTCTCAATGTCAATCCAAAGAGACGAAAACGTTAAAATCAAAATATGTTTCCGCGGTACCACTCTTCTTCATCCTGACGGATGCACTTTAGATGCCAACACATCTTAACTCTGTTACGGGAGTTCCCGTCTGCCCCTACTTTAGTTCACGGCAGCCGCTCCGCGGTGAGTTCTGCAAATCTTTCCCAATGCCTCGCACCGCCCGGCATCTCTCTTAGGCGAAAGTCTTTTGCTTACTATTCCGCATCACTGCGTTTACGATTAAAAATATTTTATCATAATATATTTTATTTGTCAATACATTTTTTATTTAATATTTTCACCTTTCCCCGATTCATAAATATTAAAGGGGTAAACCTTTTTACTCTGCTATTTCAACCTTACTTACGGACACCTCAAAGGCTGTCTTTTTTTCAGTTTCACATTCGTTGATTTTTTTCTCATATTGCCTTGACTGCATTCTTCCGCATATTTTAAGGTTAGTGCCGACAGGCACATCTTTAAGCCTTCGCGCATTCCTCCCCCATGCTATACATGGTATGTAGTCAGATTTATTATATGCTCTGTTTACAGCAAGCAGAATATCTGCTATTTCCCTTCCAAACGGTGTCACACGGCAGACTATCTCTTTGCAAACATATCCGTTTAAAAATACCTCGTTATATGATTCTGAAATCTCATCACATTTATAAAGAGACTTTGCAAAAAGTGTCAGAACAAGTTTGTTTCCTATACCGCTATAGTTGTTGTAAGAACGGAACTGTCCCCCAATCTCTACTGAATCGCCTTCATGTATCTCGTTATCAGCCAACAGACTTTCAGGCGCTGTCACAATCAAAATATCTTCGTTCTCACTGAGTCTCCTTGATTTGACACAGAACTTGTAAAACCTCTCTCCATGCACCTCATGGCTTAATTCCGGCTCACCTGACACTATGCCGGAAAGCCTTGCTTCATTATCTTCCATACAGCTTAACATACCGTAAATTCTCCCTTCCGGCTTTTCTCGATACAGCCGTGTTATTTCAAAAATTATCTACGGTATATTCTATTTAAAACATTTGATTATTAGAACTTTTATTTTTTTGCTATCTTCTGAAATTCATAAAGCTTATTTAATGCCTCAATGGGAGTATATGTTGAAAGGTCCATTTTTTCAAGCTCCTCTATTATCTCATTTCCTCTCACATCTTTAAATTCTGCCTGAGGCTCAGCTTTTTCTCTTACTGTCTGTTTTGTTTCCTTTTCTGTGCCGTCAATACAAGCTAAAATATCTTTTGCACGATTTATAACCTCAGAAGGAAGCCCCGCCAGAGCAGCAACTTCTATTCCGTAACTTTCGTCTGCTCCGCCTTTTATAATACGTCGCAAAAAGGTTATTTCATCTCCGCGTTTTTTACATGCAACACAGTAATTTTTTACTCCGTCAAGTTTATCCTCAAGCTCTGTCAACTCGTGGTAATGAGTTGCAAAGAGTGTTCTTGCACCTATCTTACTTTTATCTGCAACATACTCACAGACGCTCCATGCAATAGATAAACCATCATAAGTGCTTGTTCCTCTTCCTATCTCATCAAGAATAAGAAGACTTCTTTTAGTTGCATGCTGAAGTATATTGGAAACTTCTGTCATCTCAACCATGAATGTGCTCTGTCCGGCAGACAGGTCATCAGAAGCTCCGACACGCGTGAACACCTTATCGCATATTCCTATATGGCACTCTTTAGCAGGAACAAAGCTCCCAATCTGAGCCATTATTGTAATTAAAGCAACCTGACGCATATATGTTGATTTTCCTGCCATATTAGGACCTGTAATGATAAGGAGCCTGTCTTCTTCACAGTTTAGAAAAGTATCATTTGGAACAAAGAGTTCATCAGATAACATCTTTTCAACAACAGGATGCCTTCCGTCTGTTATCTCAAGTTTATCAGACATATCAACATGGGGCATTGTATAATTATTTTTAACTGCAACATCAGCCAGCGAACACAAAACATCTACATATGAAATAGTGTCTGCTGCATCTAAAATTCTCTCAATACTGTTTGATATTTCATCACGCACTCTAGAAAAGAGCATACTCTCTAAGGTTTTGATTTTTTCTGATGCTCCAAATATTTTTTCCTCAAGCTCTTTAAGTTCTGCTGTTATATAACGCTCTCCGTTTGCAATTGTCTGCTTTCTGATATACCCCTCAGGAAGCATATCCTTATAAGACTTTGATACTTCAATATAATAACCGAAAACCTTATTATAAGAAACCTTAAGGGTCTTTATCCCCGTTCTTTCCTTTTCTGATGCCTCCATCTGCAAAACAGCAGATTTCCCGTTTTGCATAAGATTATAATATTCATCAAGTTCCTCTGAGAATCCTTCTTTTATAATTCTGTCAGAATCCTCGCCCTCTTTGTCCTCGTAGATGGATTTATCTATGAGCTCAAAAATATCAGAAAGTGTATCTGTTTTAGCGCACATCTCACAAAATGCTGCTGAGGTCAACTCTCCTATTTGATTCAGAATGTAGGGGAGGCATTTTAAAGACTGCTTTAAAGAAATCAAATCATTCTTTTTTGCAGTTTTAGCCGCAACCTTTCCAATGAGACGTTCTATGTCGCTAACTGATTTTAATATTTCTTTCAAATCTTCTCTTGTTTCCTGAGCTTTAATCAGCTCACTCACCGCATAAAGCCTTTTTTGTATGGCTGCGCAGTTAATTAACGGCTTTTCAATGAAACTTCTCATCATTCTGCCGCCCATTGATGTTTTAGTCTTGTCAAGCACCGAAAGAAGCGTGCCCTTTCTTGAGGCTGTCCGCATCGTCTCAGTAAGCTCTAAGTTTCGCCTTGTGAATATATCTATGTCCATATATTCATTAGAGTTGTAGTATTTTATTTGTTTCAAATTGCCAAGCACGGATTTTTGCGTATTTTCAAGATATAAAAGCATCTGCCCCGTTGCATTTACTGTGTGAATCTCCTGCGGGATTCCGAGCTGTAACAAGCTGTCCTTTTCCATTCTTGACAGGATTAAATCAACGGAATTTTCCCATTGAGGCTCGAACTTTGTTTGCTCGCAAAGACAGGAAAACCTGTTTTTTATTTCACCGACAAGCAATGCATCTTTAAATGCTAAAGCATTCAAAATTATTTCAGAAGGATTATATCTTGCAATTTCGTTTATGAGCCTTACAGAATCTAGCGCCTCTGTTACAAAGAAATCTCCTGTGGTGATATCTGCAAAAGCTATGCCATAGCAAATGTCACCTCTGTAAATTGCACAAAGATAATTATTCGATTTATCATCTAAGGCATTTGTGTCAGTTATCGTTCCCGGTGTCACCACTTTAACAACATCTCTTTTAACGATACCCTTAACCATTTTAGGGTCTTCGAGCTGTTCGCAGATTGCGACCTTATACCCTTTTGACACCAGCTTTGAAATGTATAAATCAGCAGCATGAAAAGGCACTCCACACATAGGATTTTTATCCCTTTCTGCTCCTTTTGACCTGCTTGTGAGCGTTAAGCCAAGCTCTCTTGATGCAATGACCGCATCATCTAAAAACATTTCATAAAAGTCGCCCAGTCTGAAAAACAATATTGTATCTTTATAATCTTCTTTTACAGCGAGGTACTGTTTCATCATCGGCGTCATAAACGCTCCCCCTAATCGTTTAATCTATCAACTCGCAAATTCCGTCAGCAAAATCCACAGGTTCATCAGGCATTATGCCCTGCGCAATGATTGCAGCATCATATAAAAGCCCTGTAACCTTTCTAAGCTTATCCTTATCGGATGAGAGAAGACTTTCGAGCTTTTTGTAGACATTACTGTCTGCATTAATTTCAAGAACCCTTTGTGCCTTGACCTTATTGTCGCTGGGCATTGAGTTTAACAGTTTTTCCATTTCCAAAGATAGCGCTCCGTCAGTTGTTATACAAACAGAATGAGTTTTTAATATCTTTGATGCTTTCACCTCTTTAACTTTATCCCCTAAGGCATCTTTCATGAAAGCAAAAAGTTCTTTGTTTTCTATTACCTCTTCCTTGTTTTCATCTTCTCCCAAATCCAAATCTCCTGATGAAACAGACTTAAATTCTTTATCCATGAACTTTGAGAGCATCTGCACTGCAAACTCATCAACGTCTTCTGTGAGATATAAAATCTCATAACCTTTATCTAAAACCATTTCAGTCTGCGGAAGTTTTTCTATTTTTTCAATTGTAGTGCCGCTTGCATAGTAGATATATTTCTGGTCCTGCGCCATTCTCTCAACATATTCTGTAAGCGTCACGAGTTTTTTCTCTTTTGATGAGAAGAACATTAAAAGGTCAGACAGAAAATCTTTTTCTCTGCCAAACTCATTGTAAACACTGAATTTCAGCTGTCTTGAAAAAGCCGCAAAGAATTTCTCATAGTTTTCGCGCTCATTTTTCTGCATTAAAAGAAGCTCGGATTTTATCTTCTTCTTTAAATGGCCTGCAATAATCTTTAGCTGTCTGTCATGCTGAAGAATTTCCCTCGATATATTAAGAGACAAATCGGCTGAATCAACAAGTCCCCTGACAAAGCCAAAGCAATCAGGCAGGAGTTCTTCGCACTTATCCATTATCATTACACCGCTTGCATAAAGCTGAAGTCCTTTTTCATATTCCTTTGTAAAATAGTCAAAAGGAGCATGGGAAGGAATAAATAAAAGCGCCTTATAGCTTACCATACCGTCAGCTGATGTATGAATTGTCTTAACAGGGTCCTGATAATCATAAAATTTTTCCCTGTAGAAGTTTTTATAATCATCCTCGCTAAGCTCTTGTTTATTTTTTCTCCAGATAGGAACCATTGAATTTAATGTTTCCTCTTCTTTGTATGTCTCATATTCTTTTTCATTATCTGTCTTAGGACGGGATTTTGTCACAAGCATTTTTATGGGATATCTGATATAATCGGAATACTTTTTGATAAGTCCTGATATACGATATTCTTCTAAGAACTCGTCGTAGTTTTCGTCTTCTGTACTTTCCTTAAGATAAAGAGTGATGACTGTTCCTGCCTTATCTTTTTCTGTTTCCTTTACAGTATACCCGTCAGCACCGCTTGATTCCCATTTATATCCTGAGTCGCTTCCGTGCTTTTTCGTCTCAACAGTTACAGTTTCTGCCACCATGAATGCAGAATAAAAACCAACACCAAACTGTCCTATAATGTCAATTCCGTCTTTTGATTCCTTGTTCTGTTTAAAATCCAATGAGCCGCTCTTTGCAATTGTTCCCAGATTTTCATGCAGTTCATCTTCAGACATTCCGATACCGGTATCTTCGAGTGTGATTGTTCTGTTTCCCTTATCTACTGATATCTTAATAAAAAAGTCATCCTTATTAAAGCTTATATTTTCATCTGTAAGAGCTTTATAATAGAGCTTGTCGATTGCATCTGATGCATTTGATATCAGCTCTCTTAGAAATATCTCTTTATGGGTATAAATTGAATTAATCATGAGCTCAAGTAATCTCTTTGATTCTGATTTAAACTGTCTTTTTGCCATTTTATAGCCTCCGTATGTGTAAATTAGCACTCATTAAATACGAGTGCTAATCTGTATTTTATCATAACATAAAATTTTGTCAACAAATTCCCATGTAAGTTAATATTATCTTTACAAACACTTAAATTAGTGTCAGTTGCTCACCAGGCGCATCCTCATCCTTTAGGTAAGCGCCTCGGGCTGGGATGTTTTTAGTTCTGTAATAATCAAAATCGGTAAACGTCACCTCATCCAGCTTTTGAACCTTTATAAGTTTGCTTCCTTTAATAGGAGTAAGAACTGCAACACCTTGGGACATTCTTGTTGTTTTCAGCGCAATTTTATCTGTTTTAAATATTAAAACCTTGTTCGCATTGGAAAAAGCAACAAGCTCTGTTTCATCAGGAAGGAAACATAAATCTGCAATCGGACTCTTGTCGCTGTATGCGTTGGTGAGTCTCTTTCTGTTTGTTTTTGTAGCATAGGCAGAAAGTGGAATTTTTGCCATTTTCCCGTTTTCAAAAGCAAACAGCATATTTCCTTCATATTTATCTGTCACAACCATATAAATAATCTTTTCTCCCTGCTCCATGGATAAAACGTTTGGCAAAAATTCTCCGAAATCGCTTGCTTTTCTGTCAGGCAGTTCATGGACCTTCATCTTATAAACATTTTGACGATTACTGAAAAACAACACTTCAGCTTTATTTGAGCACTCTGCCTCATACAACATTTTATCATCATCTTTAAGCTTTTGCTCGGCACTTGCACGGAGAGAAACAAGCGTTATTTTCTTCACATAATTCTGCTCAGTCATAAACAGTTTTACGTTGTAATCAGGAATGAAATCGTCTTCTTCTATTGCCTCAACGCTATCAGATGAAATAATTTCTGTCATTCTCTCCTTGCCGTGTTTTTTAGACAGCTCCGTTAGTTCTTTTATTATTACACGTTTAACCGCACTGTCGCTTGAAAGCGTTCTTGTTATGTCGGCAATTTCCTCATTGAGCTTATCAATATCTTCCAGTCTTTTTAAAATATATTCTTTGTTTAAATGTCTCAACTTGATTTCAGCTATAAATTCAGCCTGAATCATATCTATTTTAAAGCCATTCATCAAGTTGGGAACAACGTCTGCTTCTGCCTCTGTGTTTTTAATAATTGCAACTGCTTTATCAATATCTAAAAGGATTTGCTTAAGTCCCATGAGGAGATGCAATCTTTTCGACTTTTTGTCAAGGTCGAACTGAAGCCTTCTTTTTATGCAGTTAATTCTGAAATCTGCCCAGCTTAAAATAAGCTCTCTGACACCTAAAACCTTTGGCGAACCATCTATTAGCACATTAAAGTTACAGCTGAATGTGTCCTGCAGAGGTGTCTGCTTATAGAGTTTAGCCATAAGCTTTTCAGAATCGGTGCCTCTTTTTAAATCTATTGCAAGCTTGAGACCTGAAAGGTCGGTCTCATCTCGTATATCTGAAATTTCCTTAATCTTTCCCTGTTTGACAAGCTCAACAATTTTATCTATTATTGCTTCAACTGTTGTACTGTATGGAATTTCCGTAATCTCAATGCAGTTATTTTTCTTATCGTATGAGTATTTAGCTCTGAGCTTTATACTTCCCCTGCCTGTTTCATATATAGTCCTTATGTCAGCCTCATTATATATCAGCTGAGCTCCCCCCGAAAAGTCAGGTGCAAGCAAGGTTTTGTAAATATCTGCATTTTTATCCTTTAAAAGAGCAATAGTTGTGTCACATACCTCCTTTAAGTTAAAACTGCATATATTTGATGCCATACCTACGGCAATAC